>JBCBSL010000073.1:0-17813 GCA_039819145.1 Cyanobacteria bacterium J06638_22 | reverse complement strand
GAAACCTTGTTTGCTATAGGTTTCTCGGCTGTAAGGCTTCATCTGTTAGAGGGAAGTGCAAAGCAAGGTAGATGACCGCATTTGAATTTGGCCAGATCATTTCCAGATCATTTTTTGAAATGGGTATTGCCAACGAGAGAGTGGATGCGCTGCATACAAATCTCCTGGGAAAAACGCAACAACTTAGTTCTTAGGCGTTCGGGATATAGCCGTAGCCACGTAGGTCATCCCGCCGATACTCTTTGCATTCTTGCGAAGTCCTTTAGCGCATTTGCAGAGAGGGAGATTCAGGGCGCTGGAGATCAATATATTCAATCTGGGTTATTTCAAGGCTCTCCGGCAGATTCCGCATTTGATTGAGCGCTTGAAGCTGTTCGGCTAGCCTTTCTGGGTTGCGATATACCCCAAGATGCACAATGCCCAAATCAGTTGTCAGGATGAGATTGTCGGGGCGCTGCCAGTCAAGCTCTGAAATTTGAACGGGATTTTGAGCGTTGGCCTGAGAATGCTGAAGTTCTGCATAGATGGCTTCCCACTGCTCCCGATCGCCCTCTTGCATTCCCACAACCGTCAATGTTGGCAAATCCATAGATGTGCTGAGCCGACTGTAATCTTCCAGCGGAATCCAAGCACCCGTTGCATCCAATAACCCCGACTGGCTGATGGTAGCTACATCGGGATCAAGCGGCTGATAGGCTTGGGCGATCGCCACCGGACGCCGCTCCTGAATTTCCACATGCAGTCCAGGAGGCAGTAGATGGCGGGTAATGGTTGCTTGGGCGATCGGCCCTCCCGCTTCGAGGTGCTGCGCTAGCGTATCGGGCTGAATGGCCCAGAGGGGTTTGGGATATCGGATGGGCAGGAGCGATCGCACCCGTTCGGCAGACAGCAACTCGTTCCCTTCCACCTCGATCTGCTCAGCGCTTTGCACAATCCACACAGGTGATTTGATGAGCCAGATCGAGCCACCCGTCAGCGCGACAACGACCAAAAATCGCCAGAATGCCTGTATTGCTCTCAGACGCCGCTGCCGCCGACGTTGTCGCCGTCGCTCGGACAATTCAGAAGGAGAAACAACAGGGAAATTAGCCATTGGACAGCAGAGGAGGAAACCGAAGAAAAAGCAGTTCTATGCATCCTCGATTCTAATCACAATTTCTCAGGCCGTTGCGAAATACCCGATCAAAAGCGGAGTCAAATTCCTGGGGATCACAAGTTTTGGATGCGGGTGCTACGGAGCTCGGCATAATGAAAAACCAGATCCTAAAAACCTGTACCACCCGCGCTGCGGTCAGTACAGGTTTTTAGGGTTTTAGGTTTAATTGCGCCTGCCGACTTACACGTTTTGGGACTCGGAGGAATCGGAGGCGACGCTAATGTCTGTCGCACTGGGGGGAGCGCCAACCCTCAGATCCTCTGCCTCGCCTTTCAGCCACTTCTGTAGGAACTCGACCCATTGTGCAGCAAGCTGTAAGTCTGTAAACGGAACAAGGGCGGGAGAATCGATAGCGGGATCCGTGAGTTGCAAAGCGATATGCGCTTTCTTGCCAGGCTTATCCTTCTGCTCTAGACTCGCCTCTCGACCATCGACCCAGAGCTGAATCGAGGATATTTGCTGACGCTCGATCTGCTGGAGATTGACTGGGCCGGAGCGGGTGGGCTTTCCCCAGGCCAATATGTCGCCCGATTGTCCTAAAGCCGCCAAGATATCGTACTTTGACCGCTCAAACGATTGCGCCCAAACCTTGTAGGCTTCTAGCTTTTGATACTCATTCCAGCCTGCCCACGCCAGCCAGAAAAATAGGATCAACAACGGCGTCCAAAGCAATCCACGTTCCATGGGGCATGGGATCCTTTACGACTGAAATACAACTTAGAACATCTAAGGAACAGCGTTCCTTTTTAACTGGGATCGTCGATTCGGTACATTCACTATCCCAGTGAAGACTCACAGATTTATTGATGGTGTGGATGCGATGCACCCACACCATCAATGCGTTTATTCAGGATTGTGCGAACCTCGCGTAATCCTAATCATTGGAAGCTACTAAGCGCCACGCTTCAGCGCGATCTCAACCCGATTAAACTCTTTTTCTAATCGTGCTTTGAGCTTTTCGGGGAGCGGACGGTTGGGATAGGAGCTGTAGTGTCCGGCCAAGGAATTGAGAGCCGTGCGCATAGTGGTGAACGACGTCAGCTTTCCTAGGGACGAATCGCGCCGATAGCGGGCAAAGAAATCATTGATCAGTTGTCGTGACTCGCTCTGAGCTTGGGCTTTATCGGCTGAGTCGTCGGGCAGACTGATGGCCGTCCGCAAGCTTTCGATCACCGTCAGGGTGTCATCCCGATAGTTGCCAGAGAGGTTGCTGGGATTGGAGCAAGCGGTCAATCCAGTAAGGCTGATAACAGCAACCAGTAGAAGCGCAAAGAGGCGAGTCAGCAAAGATTTCATAAGACCTCTGAATGGTGAGTCTGTAGGTGAGCGGAACTGTTCAGCAGATGCATGATATAGGGTAATGCCGAACCTGCCCAGCATTTTATCTTGAATCGGGATCACTCCAAAACAGGGAGCGTAATAGGGAGTGCCATCGGTTGCAGGGTAGGGCGATCGCCCCAACGCCAGCGATTCTTGCTACCGCGACAATCAATCCCCCAGCTATTTGTCGATGGACAAAAATTGGCTTTGGAAAAACCTTTAACCCAGAGTAGAGGTCATCGCGTTTTGATCCCTGTGCCCAGCGAGAGCATAGGACAAAGCCTATCTGTGAGCGATCCCAAGGGATGGGGAAATAATAAACCCCAAAGAGCAAGGTGGGTGTGCCTACCCGCTCATCGGGGTTGTTGGAGATGTTTGCGCGCAGGGCTTTAGGCTGCGTTCATCATGCGATCGATAATGCGCTGCACGATTTGCACGCCAGTGATCGCTTGCCAGCCGAACAAGCCCACCAGGAAAACATTGAGGGCGATATGGGTATAGCGTGCCCACTCCTGCCCCTTCTGCATGAGCGGTGTTAGGGAAGCGGAGGTCGCGATCAATCCGGTCATGCCCAGACCCACAAGCAGGTGCGGCCCAAAGAACAGCTTGCCATTGTTGATGTAGGTCACGGCCATGCCGCCCAAGGTTCCAAGCACCATTGTGGCTAGGAGAAGGGAACCAATCTTATGGTGTCGGACATTGAATCGCCCTTGCACCAACTCCTTCTTCTTCTCCTTATCTTCCGTTGTCCGAGCACGACGCCACTGCACGCCCAAATAGAGCGCGTAGAACGTTAAAGCAAATAACACCCACATTAAAACGGGGTGGAAAAACTGACTCCAAACTTTGACCGATTCGGGTATGGCAACACCCATAGCGCCTCCATGGATTGCGAAGAATGAACGTCTTAAGGATCCTCTTCATAAAACTTATCACACGGAGGCGGGCGTTTCAGACGTTTGAGCGATCCCCCGTTTATGCGCCTGGTGCCAGCGGATCGGTGCCGCCTGCCGCTGTGACTGGTGTCTGTCCGGCTTGCTGTTGGTTGGGTTGCTGAACAATTAATGGCGGTTCAGAAATAATGCCAACGAGCCGTTCGCCGGGGAAACACAGAACCCCTTTCCCTTCGTTGATAGGAATTTGAAAAACATGCTGAGGCCGCTTCTCGGTGCGATTGACAATGCTTTCGAAGAGTTGCTGGAGGAGTCGATTATTCGATGCGATCTTGAGGGTATGCTGTTGCCCCCCTTCCAAAAGTAGAGTGAGAGTTACCTCAGCAGGAATAGAGGGATTGGCTTCAGATGGCATATAGAACCTCAGAATTTCAACATTAGGACTGACACGTCTTACTGATTTGGTGGCCGCATTGCGGCCACCAAATCAACGATTTCACTTAGGCTGACGCTATTTCTGCGTAAATCCTGTACCTATTTCAGTGTAGGAAATGGCGAACGCCCGTAAAAATCATAGCTAATCCCAACTCGTTTGCCGCATCAATCGACGCTTGATCGCGCATGCTGCCACCGGGCTGAGCGATCGCCCCAATGCCCGCTGCTGCGGCCTGTCGCACCGAATCATCGAAGGGAAAAAAGCCGTCGCTGGCCAGGGTCGCTCCTTTAGCGCGATCGCCCGCCTGATTCAGCGCGATGTTGACGGCACCAACGCGGTTCATTTGCCCGGCCCCAATCCCGAGGGTGGTGCGATCGCTCGTCACCACAATGGCGTTGGATTTCACATGCTTGCAAACCTTCCAGGCAAACACCAGCTCCTGCCACTGCTCCGGCGTCGGTTGGGTGTCCGTCGCCACTTTCCAGTCATCCGGTGTGGCTGGGGATTCGTCAGCATCCTGCAGCAGGAAGCCCCCGGCGATGAGTCGCACGGCATCGGCAGTTCCCGTCACCAGATCCGGTAGCGTCAAGACTCGCAGCTTTGATTTTTTGGAGAGAATCTCCTGAGCCTCCGGCTCACAACTGGGCGCGACCACACATTCCAAAAAGGTCTGGGTTAGTGCTTGGGCCGTTGCCGCATCGATCGCCCGATTCAGCGCCACAATTCCCCCAAAGGCGGAGACCGAATCGGCATCAAAAGCCTGACGATAGGCGTCCGATAGCGTCGCAGCTTGGGCAACTCCGCAGGGATTGGTGTGCTTGATCACCACGGCTGCTGGATCCCCCTGAAACTCCGCCACAATCCGCCGTGCCGCTTCCAAATCTACCAAATTGTTATAACTCAGCTCTTTGCCTTGCAGTTGGGTCGCCGCCGCCCATCCCGTTAGCTCAGCGCCTGTCTGGTACCAAGCCGCTTTTTGGTGAGGATTTTCGCCGTAGCGCAGGGCTTGGCGTTGGGTTCCGGTCACGGTGTAGCGGGTTGGAAGGGTGGCGTCTACCGCTGTCCCGTCTTCGTCGGTGCTGAGGTAAGCGGCGATCGCCCGGTCATAGGCGGCGGTGTGCTGAAATCCGGCCAATGCACAGGCCTTACGAAAAGCAAACGATACCGCGCCCTCCGATTTCTGCCACTCATCGAGATAGGCGTCGTATTGCGCAGGCTGGCACAGCACCGTTACATGGGCAAAATTCTTGGCTGAGGCGCGTAGCATGGCGGGGCCGCCGATGTCGATTTGCTCGACCGCTTCCGGCAACGTGACATCGGGTTTGGCGATCGTCTGCTCGAAGGGATAGAGATTAACCACTACCAAATCGATGGGCTGAATGTCGTTGGCCTCCAGGTCGGTCACATCCTGCGCCACATCTCGCCGTGCCAGAATTCCCCCATGAATCCGGGGATGCAGTGTCTTCACCCGCCCCCCTAGAATTTCTGGCGAGCCTGTATAGTCTGAAACTTTGGTAACCGGCAATCCTGCCGTTGCCAGGGTTTTGGCTGTACCACCACTGCTAATCAGGCTGTAGCCGCAGTCTTCAACCAAACGACGGGCAAACGGGACCAATCCGGTTTTGTCAGAAACACTTAAAAGCGCAAGGGGCATAGGACACATCCACCCAAAATCTGCAATTGTGACCTGCTCAACCCGGCTGGGCGAGACAAGCCACCGCATATTATTGCACGCAGACCTAAAGTCATGGTGTGGATTTTGTAGCCACGCCACGGTCATCAAATCAATAGACTTCCTTAGGCTTGCGCAGGTTTTGGGTTTGCCCTGGTGGGGTTGATGCTGGTGTGATGGGAATGGGCGATCGCCCGTCACGTCCGCGATGCGCTATCGGCCATCGCATAGTCACGAAAGCGCTCCAAATCCGCCTGGATCGTTGATTCGACAATGCGACCCAAGAACAAGTTGTCCATCAACTTCCCGAGGATACCCGGAATGGCGTAAGCCACCGTGAGTTTGACAATGCTGTTCTCTCCCCGGTCGTAAAACCGAATGGCGCCCCGATTGGGCAAGCCATCGACCGATTCCCACTGGATAATTTGATGGGTCACCAGTTTGGTGATGCGTGAGAGCCAACTGAACTCAAACCCACCCGATGCCAGTTTCCAGCGGGATAAATCGGGGTCGTCCTCCAAGATGCGGACGGAATCGATCCACTTCATCCAGCGGGGCATCTGTTCCAGATCCGACCACAATTGCCAAACATGGTCAACGGGTGTTTCGACTTCAATCTGTACGGTATGTTCGAGCCATTCGGTCATAGGAGGATGGGGCGAGGGAACGAGGTACAGGCCAACGCCGATGAGTAGCGAGGGCTGATTAATAACGGAATAAGCCTTTGCCTTCCACTTTATAACCTGTGGGCTCCAGAATAGCGGCGGCGGCTTGTTTTCCGGAAATGGTTGCCCCTTCCATGCTATCGATATAGTCCTGGGCGGTATAACTGCCCGCCAGGAAGAAGTTGGGAATTGGTGTTTTTTGCGCTGGACGATAGGGTTCCATCCCTGGTTTTTCGCGATAGAGGGATTGCGCTAACTTCACCACGTTGAACCAGGTCATCGACAACTCGCGGGAGGATGGAAACAGGTCGTGGATTTGCTTGAGGGCATGTTGGGCAATCTCGTCATTGCTCATCTTGATAAAGGCATCGCCCGGTGTGAGAACCACCTGCATCAGCGACCCTTCCCCTTCCCGGTAATAGTCTTTGGGACTAGACAGCGCTAGGTCGGAGAAGCAGGAGAAATCGGCATCGGCACTATAAAGCAAGTTGTTGATTCCAGCGGCATGGTCAACCTGCTTGCGCTCGTCGGCGTCTTGCATTTCTGTGACCCAACCATCAAAGCGCAGCTGCACGGTCACCACCGGAACTGCTTCCAGGGTGTAGATATTGTCGAAGTGGGGCCACTTCCGCCATTCCTCCGGCAGCAGCCGTTGGATGCCTGGAACATCGCAGGCGGCAAGGTAGGCATCGGCGGTGATGATATCTTCGGTTTCCCCGTTGGCGATCGCCAGACCTGTCACATGCGTCTTATCGTTATGCTCCTCGAACAGGATGCGGCGGGTTTGGCGGCGCGTATGAATCTTCGCGCCCCGTTCCTGGATATAGCGCAGGATGGGCTTATGCAAATACTCGTCGGGGGAACCCGCCAGCATGTTGAGCCGTGATGCTTCTGTTTTGGCGGCAAACATCATAAAAATGGTGAGCATACAGCGGGCGGAAATATTCTCCGTGTCGATGAAGCCCAGAGCCAGGGCGATGGGGTTCCACATCCGCTTGAGGCTGTTCTGTGAGCCGCCATGCTGACGGAACCAATCGGCAAAGCTGATGTCGTCGAGGGCGCGGATCTGCTTCATGGCTAAGTCTTCGTTCACCAACCCGGGCACGATAGGGCTGGTGCCGAGGGCGATCGCATTCTGCACCTTGTCCTGAACGGTCAGTTGCCCCGTGGTAAAAAAGGCCTTCAATCCATGGAATGGTGCGCCCAGTAAGAATCGGAAGTCGAGCTGTCCAATATCTCCACCTCGATTGACGAAGGTGTGAACATGCTCCTTGGGTAACAGGTTCTCGAAGGCACCCACCCGCTGCATCAGGGCAAACAGGTTGTAGTAGTTGTTGAAAAAGACATGCAGCCCCATTTCAATGTGGTTGCCGTTGGTGTCAACCCAACTGCCAACCTTGCCCCCTACAAAGGAGCGTGCCTCAAAGATTTCCACGTCATGACCCGCATCCGACAGCTCTACGGCGGCTGCCAGTCCTGCTAGTCCTGCCCCTACGATCGCAACCCGCATGAATTGTGTCCTGAGTAAGTCTGAATAATCGTCTGAAGTCCTGAGAAGCGTTGCTCAGATTCTTTACGTATTGTAATAGAGCTTGGAGATGCCGATGGCAGAAAAACCGCAAGATCTGTAGGGTGGGTACTGCCCACCTTTGGCTCTGTCTGCGCTGTAAGGGGTAGGTGGGCCGTGCCCACCCTACTTAACTCGCTCTCGCAGGCTCAGCCGCTTTGAGCTGCTTGCCCGTCAGCAGGTAAACCCGCATTTTGCCCTTGCCTTTGACATCAATTTCACCCCGATCTACCAAGGTGTAACGGGCTTTGAGGCGCTGGTAGACGGATTCTGTGACCTGAATCCCACCTGGAACCCCATGGGATTCCATGCGGCTGGCGGTATTCACCGTATCGCCCCACAGGTCGTAGATAAACTTCTTGACCCCAATGACGCCTGCGACCACAGGGCCGGTGTTAATGCCAATTCGCATTTGGAGGGGGCGCTGGTTCATGGGCGGAAACCGGGCGATCGCCGCCTGCATGTCCAGTGCCATATCGGCGATCGCTTCCAGATGGTCGGTTCGCTCCAGGGGCAATCCGCCGACCACCATGTAGGAATCGCCAATGGTTTTGATTTTTTCCAGACCGTGCTTCTCGGCAAGATAGTCGAATTCCGAAAAGATCTGGTTTAGCACCGTCACCAGCCCATCGGGGGGAATGCCATAGGACAGTTCGGTAAAGCCCACAATATCGGCAAAGAGAACAGAAACTTCTGAAAAGTGCTCCGCGATGGTGCGGTGTTCCTGTTTCAACTGCTCAACGATCGCTTCGGGCAAAATGTTGAGTAGCAGTTGCTCCGACTTCGACCGTTCCTGTTCCAACTCATGCCGGGCCTGAAACTCGGCATATTGCAGGCGCTCGTGGAGCAACACCGTGAGATTGCAAATGGCGCAGAACCAGAAAAAGTAGAGCCACAAGGTTGCATCCCAGTCGGCGTCGGCGACTTGCGTCAACCCAGCGGCCTTGTTAACGATGAAATAGTAGGCAAAAACGCCCAGTTGCGAGGCGAGATGTAAGGGCCAACGCACGGGCATAAGGGTGGCCTGCGAGAGAAACACCAGCGTCCAGGAGAACACGCCCGGAAACGCAACCCCGCGCAAGGTGGCCCAGATTTGTTCAATGAGGGTGATCGACCAGGAGGCTCCGAGGAAGGCGATCGCGGGATAGTGCTTACCCGGAGTGGAGCGATGGAAAAACCACAACGAAATCAAGCTGAGCGTAGCGGTGCTGGCCATCGCGAGCCATGCGACATCCTGCCCATTTTCATCAAAATGCCCCATAGCCAAGCGCATGACGATGAAAGTGGCGTAGGCGGCGATCGCAATTCGCAAGGTCAACCCCAAGCGTTGCCACAAGAATCGGTGCTGCCAGCGCCCATAGGCAACTGACCGCTCTGGAAACAAAATGGCTAACACACCTGTCCAAAGGGGCTGGAATGGTTTCACTCAGATGACTCCATGGGTACGCGCTCAGACCCCTAGCACTTTGTCGTCTTGCTCAGGCCGCGACCTAACGTATGAGCTCGTAGGGGTGCAACGCCCGAGACGTAGGATGCACCACCCACCTTGCGATCATACATCGCAGCTACCGGAAGGGCGGTACTATTCCTCGTAGGGAAGGAATTTGAGCGATCGTTGCAACGCCAATAGTTCATCTCGGTGTGCTGTGACTTTAACCAGATTGAGCGGCGTTTCATTCCCAGACTCTAAAGACTCGACTTGCAAGGCGACTGTTTCAACCCGCCCAGCACGTTTCCAGTAAAAGAAGCCGGCCAGGGGACCCAACAGTCCCAGGATAGGCAAAACTTTGGCGGCACTCGGAAATAGAAAGGCCAGCACCAATGCCAGGCAGAGCATCCCAACCCCCGCGAGCAGGCTAAGGAAAATGGCCAACGGCAAGCTTGGCTGAACAAAGCCTTCGTAGGTCACCTGATTGCTAGCCGCATCGACAGCGGCAAGGCGGTAGGAACGCTCCACAAAATAGGTTTGCAACTGCTCTAAGACAGAGGGTTGTTCGCCCTCCGCCTGCAATGTCACGATTTGGGTGCGATCCTTCACAGACGCGCGGATGAAGAAGAACAACCCCACGGCTAGCAGGATAGTGAGAAAAACGGTCGACCCCAGGACTGGAATATCCATAGCGGTATTACATCTGTACAGTGTGAAAAGTTACACGAAAACGTGCTGAGGCACTATGTGGTCCCACCACTACTGTACGAGAGATTCTCCACACTATCTTGCTGTCTTCCCTCTGCATTGTTTCCAGAGGAAAATGTCACCACAACGACCAGTCCTGCAGTTTACGGATGCCAATGCCCCAAGGGGGAAGGGGGCAAACATTAGCCGTATAACTCAGCAAGTAACGAGTGGTATTGGGCGATTCACACAAGAATAGCCAGATGAGCCTATGCTGCTTATGGCAGACATGGCATTAGCAGAGAGAGGGAACGCGATCTAACAGGCGATCGCGTTCCCAAGCGCAATAAGCGGTTATGCATTCTCCGCACTAGCGCCCGTTGAGGACAGGCTGCTTGTGAGTGACGTTTTGGCTGTACTTGTTCCACAGGTCTGACAGCTCTGCCGCCTTATCCTGCCAGTCTGATGTGAGCTGATACATCCGGCGAGGGCGTCCGCGCCCTGTCACCTTTTTCCAGTAACCTGTCACAGCCTCAGAATCTTCCAGAAACTTCAGTGCGCTGTAGAGCACCGTATCGGACAGTCGATAGCTCGGATACTCCGTCTCTAGGAGGTTAATTAGCTCTGTGCCGTAGGAATCATGTTGCTGCAAAACAGACAATACGTAGCAAACAGCAAGTTCCTTGTTTAGATAAAACGGCGGCGGACTTTTGAAAAATTGATAAATCTGTTCGAGTGTAGTCATATCCCCTTGATCCGTTCACGGATAACTAAATCTTCAACATCTCAACAAACCTCGATGGGACACCTAGCGCTGGTCGAGGAGATGGCTCTGTCGACAGACAGAGTTGGCAATATATAAGGAATGTCAACGCAAAGGAAACTATGAACGCAAGAATCTAGCAAACGGGGGGGGCTTCATCTGGATATCATTTCCTTCGCAATCGATCGCAGAAAACACCACGAGAACTTCCAAAGTTCATTACTTTTGGTAGTTTGAAATCACCCGATCGAGTGATTCCTTTATTACCCTTATGTGGTATTTCGCACTATCCAAGAGTTTCAATCCAACAACATGGAAAACACAACAAGCATGCTTGGATATTCAGTCACACAATTTGTTACTAATCTGTCGGAAGAAGCGTCCTTCTATATCTACCTATCTCATCATCATAATCCCTGAATAAAAGTTGTGTCTCGCATTCGTTTCTTACAGACAAAAGCATACGGAAGACGCAACTCGTTTGGAGGCTGGGGGGGCTTGGCCAAATTTATATTTGGCAGACGATAATCAAGAAACCTCATACTAACATTAGGAAAGCGAAGTACGCATCCCCCAATGGACAATTTATTGGCGGACAGTTAAAAAAATATAAACACGACAGAATCCCTGCGGTTTGTTGGCCACCTAGGTAGTAGTTTGGAATGCAAAGATTACGAGTCTAGTCTAGACATCTAAACTAGGTCATCACTTTTATGCGGCAATTTGTATGCCCAAGTTTGACGCGTTAAGACTGCCTCAAATCCCTCTGTTAAGGGCGTATGAAATTACACTAGGCCAGCTCGCAGAGCGACAACTGCAGCCTGCACCCGATCATCAACAGCCAGTTTGTTCATAATTCCGCGGACATGCGTTTTTACGGTATTTGGACTGAGGTAGAGTTCACTCGCGATTTCGGGATTACTCCGTCCTTCTACCATTAGCTTTAAGACTTCTAATTCTCGTTGCGATAGCTGGGCGATCGCCGCTGCATCCGCTTCATTAACCGGTGATTTTAAATGATCCATTACGAGTCTCGCCACTGTCGGATCGAGATAGCTAGCCCCTTCTCGTGCTGCATCGATGGCAACAAGTAACCGCTCAACACTTGTGCCTTTGACACAATAGGCATCGGCTCCGCTAGAGAGCGCCGCAATGACTTCATTTTCTGTTGTGTGCGAGGTCAACATAACGACACGGATCTCGGGCATAGCCTGTTTGATCTGCTCGGTTGCCGCAATCCCATCAAGACGAGGCAATCCAATATCCATGACGACAATGTCGGGTTTTAGTTTCTTGGCTTCTTCGACAGCAAGATAGCCATCATCTGCACGGCCAACAACTTCCAAGTCAGGTTGGCTTGTAAGGGATTGTTCCAGACCCAACTGCATCATCGGATCGTCTTCGACGATCAGAACTCGGGTTGGGGCGGCATTGGAAGCAGACTCGGTGGGCTGACTCATCGCAGACTCCTTAGTTGAATCCTGGAAAGGAGGTTGGAAGGAAAAAAGACTTGATGCAGAGGGTGAGCTTACGCAATAGGGGAAGAAAAAGCAATAGCGTGGAGAGCTATACAGAAGGGCGATCGCCTCCGCTGAGCATCTTCAGTGAAAAGCCGCAGCTTGGGCAACGGCGATGTATAGGTTTAATTCTACGGGTAGACCCTATGAAATTCATATTGCTCTATCCTACTCCGGCAAAGTTCTCTGGCATTTCATCCATGAAGCTGACTTAGGGACTTGCTAGGAGCGCGATGTAGTAGAGCAAGGGAGCTACTAATGGTGCGGGCAAGAACGATGCAACTCGAATCTTACTCACTTCCAGCAAACTGAGGCCAATGGCAAGAATCATTAATCCGCCGACGCCAGTAATCAAGAGGACGATGGGAGAGGTTTCTGGGTCGGGGAGAACCTGAGTGAGGGCACCAGCGGCCAGGGAAGTGCCGCCCTGGTACACCAACAACGCCAGGGATGAAAAGCCAACTCCGATACCGTAGGTACTGGTGAGGGCGATTGAGGCCAGCCCATCCATCGTTGCTTTGAGAACCAGCAAGGTATTGTCCCCCCGCAGGCCATTGTCGAGGCTACCAATGAGTGCCAGAGGCCCAACACAGAACAGCAGGCTGGCTGCAACAAAGCCTTCGGTAAAGCGCCCCTTCCCTTTGAAGCGACGTTTGAGCCAATCGCCTAACCCGGCTAGTTTCTCCTCCAGCGCCCACCATTCCCCCAGCAAGCCTCCAATCACCAGGGTGAGTAATCCTAAGATCACACCATCGACCACCCCTGCATTCGCCTCGGTGAGGTCGTGAGCCATGCTGAGGCCAATGAATAGCGTGATCAGCCCAAGCCCCTGAGTAATGATGCGCTGCATATTTGGAGGCAATCGATTGCTCAGTAACAATCCCAAAAATGTTCCGAGGCAGACCGTGAGGATATTGATCCAGGTGCCGCTGGTTTTTGTCCAAAAGTCTAGGGGCATGCAAAAAGGAAGGATAAGGGAGAAAAACAGCCAGAAGCGATGATAAAAGGAGATGTTTAGGAGAAACTTCCTCTGAATGGGGGAATCCTCTAGAGGGCGGAAGAATCGGGAACTGACGGTATCATTTGGCGTCAGGGTATTTGGTGTCGCTGAAAAGCAACGCCGAATCGTTAGGTCAGAAAGGGATGGGGCTAAGGGGCATTCCGGTCGGCTCAGACTCGTCCTAGGACAATGGCGTTTCCGTTTGCTGGCTGAGGATAATGTGACCTAGGGACAAGTCAACGCTTTAAGGCTAGGCTGGGTGAGGAACAGGCGTGTTTTGGTGAGAGTGACTACGTTGGTTTTTAACTATTGCGTTTCTTTCTTAACTACGATGCTGCTTTTTTGATGGTGGAATCTACAGTTGCAACTTAAACCTTTTCGTCTTGAAGCAGTAAAGAAAAGAAACAAGATTGCTGCTTTGATCTGTCACTCTTCCTGTTGACAAAATTCATTTTTAATGCATACGTGATTCAACAAGCTCGGAACTCGATGGTGATGTTGCATAAGCAGTGTGATCCGCGTACTTGCCCGGTGAAGGCAGATGGGGGAACGAAGCGGCGATCGCTTGCCCTTGCCCTGGTTCTGCTCCTGGGTTTTGCGGCTGTCGAGTTTGCGATGAGCCTTGCGAGCCACAGCATTGCGTTGTCGGCAGAAGCCGGACATTTGCTGTCGGATGGGGGCGCGTTGGGTGTTGCGCTGTTAGCCAGCTTCTTGGCGCAGCGCCCCGCCTCAGACAAAGCGCCGTTTGGCTATGGGCGGATGGAAATTCTGGCGGCGCTGGTGCAGGGAATTGGCTTAGTGGCGATCGCCCTGTGGATTGCCAGCGAAGCTTGGGAGCGCCTTCAGATGCCCTCAACCGATATTTTGGGATTGCCGATGTTGGTAACGGCGGTGGCGGGTTTTGTGGTGAGTAGCCTCAATGCTCGGCTGCTGCATGACCATTCCCATCACGACCTGAACCTGCGGGGAGCCTTTTTGCATATGGTGGCCGATGCCCTGAGTGCCGTAGGCGTGATGCTGGCTGCTGCCGCTGTGTGGTGGCTCCATTGGAACTGGGCGGATGGGGCCATCAGTTTGGTCGTCGCAGTCTTCATTTTGGTCGGGGCAATCCCCTTATTGCGGGAGAGTCTGGAAATTTTGCTAGAGCGCACCCCCCGGACGGTAGATGTCGCAGAAGTGCGATCTCACCTCCTAGCTCTACCGAGCGTCATCAAGGTGGAGAATCTGCGAATCTGGGCGGTCGCGCCTGGCTGTCTCAGTTTGATGGTGCATCTTCAGGTTGCGGAGATGGAGGCTGAAGCGCGCGATCGCCTCCTCCAGGTTCTTCAAGCTTCGCTTCGGGATAGGTTTGGAATTACTGATAGCTGTTTGCAACTATCTGCTGTCCCCACAGCCGTTGGGACAACGCCGATCAACCTATCGCAACCCCCCAGCCTCGAAATTCTGACGCTGACCTCTAGTGCAAGCGACGAGCAGAGCTACAGCGATTTCTCGTTGAATCAGCCCTAGCGAGTGTTTGGGATTTGATGATTCAAAGCCGTCACTGGATTTCAAGCGATTGAAAATCCCTATGCCCTGGTAGTACTCATCCGGGTCATGTTTTGAAAGCCTCGTACTGCGAGGCTTTCAAAACATGACCCGGTTCTGGTTTTCGTAGAATTGGTATAAGCTATGTTTCGTCTTCTGCGTGGATGCCCCTCCGTTTATGAAAATTGCAACCTGGAATGTAAACTCCGTTCGTACCCGACTGGAGCATGTGGCTCAGTGGCTCACCGATACTTCGGTGGATGTGCTGTGCTTGCAAGAAACGAAAGTGGTGGATGAGAGCTTCCCGCGATCGCCCTTCACCGACCTGGGCTACCACGTCTATATCTATGGGCAAAAAGCGTATAACGGGGTCGCGTTGCTCAGCCGCACGCCACTAGAGAATGTGAGCATGGGGTTTGCTCCAGTCGTGGCCGATGTCGATGCTGATCTGGAAGAGCAAAAGCGGGTGATTGCAGCAGATTTTCAAGGCTTTCGCATTGTCAACTTATATGTCCCCAACGGTTCGTCCGTCGATAGCGACAAGTATGCCTACAAGCTGCGCTGGTTCGAGGTCCTCCAGCGTTATCTCCAGTCCTTGCTGGCAGAGCAGCCCCAAGTACTCGTCTGCGGAGATTTCAACATTGCCCCAGAAGATCGCGACATCCACGACCCCAAGGGACGGGAAAAGCAGGTGATGGCGACAGATGCCGAGCGGCAGGCATTACAGGCGATCGCCGACTTGGGGTTTGCCGATGCGTTTCGCAAGTTCAATCAAGAAGACGGCCAGTTTAGTTGGTGGGATTACCGGGCGGCCTCATTTCGGCGCAATCGGGGCTGGCGCATCGATCTACATTACCTCTCGCCGCCTCTGTATGAGCGGGCGATCGCCTGCACCATCGACAAGGCTCCCCGCCAGTTGGAAAAGCCCAGCGATCATACCCCTGTGACGGTGGAACTGGCTGATGGCTGATCTAGTGCGATGCGATAGGGGAAATCCAATCAATATTTGAAAGCCCTGCGAGGTGGGCAGTGGCTCACCCTACTGGAATGACGGCGATCGAAGACTCCCAGAGTCTACGGTATTGCTGGCTAAAGGTATGATTTTTTCGAGAAGCGGCGTGGATACGCCGCTTCTCGAAAAAATCATACTGGGATTCTGCAACCCCGAGTCTACAGTCGATAGACGATGCTGAAATATAACCCCTGATCTTGGGCATTGTTGCCGCGATCGTCTAGGTCGATGAGGGGCAAGGCATAGTCCAAACGTAAGTCGAACTGGGAGCTGGGTTGCCAGATTAACCCCAAACCAATTCCGGCGAGGAAGGGTTGGTCAGGCGTATCGCGGGGATTGTCGCCATCATTCCATACCCAACCCATATCGGCGAAGGGAGCGAGTTGGAAGGTGGGTGCGCCTGCTTCGTTGCGACCGAGGGTGATGCGATTTTCCGCGGATAGACGAACGCCATTGTCGCCCAACCGTGCATTTTGCCGGAATCCTCGCAATGACTGTCCGCCCCCGATGGAAAACTGTTCGGGAGCCAGCAACGCATCGGGGGTGAGTTGCACATCTGCCTGCAGAATCAGCAGGTTATCGGGATTGAGGACTTGAACCCGTTGGAGTTGCCCCAGCCAACTGAAGAATTGGCCGTCGGGGTTGCCATCGGTGGTGGCATCGAAGAGAGTGGTGCCGATACTGAACTGCGATCGCACGGACCATGCTCCTGCGGAATCGCGCAACACCAGATCTTGCCCCAACCTTACAGTGGTGATAGTGCTCTCGCTGAGGATGATGTCGCCAAACAGCGTTTCTCCATCCCGGTGGGTCAACCCAATGGACAGTGCCGCTTCGGTTCGGGGCGTGCGGATGAAGGGTTGCCGAAAACTGACCTCGTATAGATCGGTGTTGCCGTTGATGTTGAGCTGATCGAAGGCGGGGTCGGTAATGTCAAAATCACTGGGTGCAATCCGCAACGAAAGCGTTCCTTCGCGAGGATTGACAGGCACTCGGTAGTTGAAGTCATAGAGCCGGGCACCCCCGGTTGTTGTGCGCCGCAGAACAACGGAAACGGTATCGCCCAGCCCAGTCAGATTGCGGTAGCCCAGTTCCAGGTTCATGCGCTCTGACCCCACACTGGCTGGGGAATAGTTATCGATGCTGACTGCCCCAAAGAACGAGTCGGCTTCTGTGACCCGCACAACCAAGATGCTTTGCCCCAGCCCTGTCCCGGCGCGGAGGCTGGCTTCGACGTTGTCGAACAGTGGATCGAGCCGCAACAGCCGCAACTGATCTTCCAGGTCAAACTGGTTGACGGGTGCATCGGCTCCCAACGCAATCCGACTGCGGATGTAGGAATCGGGAACCCGCTGATTGCCTTCAACTTCGATCGCCTCCAGTTCTCCCTCAACCACGCGAACGCGGATTACGCCATCTCCGGTCGGCGATTCTAAGATAGCGCGGGAGGTCAGAAATCCTTCATTTAAATAGAGTTGAGTGACGCGATCGGCGATCTCCTGGAGTTCTTCAAAGGTGAGCGATTGCCCCAAAAACTCCTGGTAAATCGGTTGCAGATCCGCATCATCAAAGGCGGTATTTCCAGTAACAACGATGTCTGAAACCGTGAACTGCTGGGCGCCGTCTGGTTCCGGCGTCGGCGTCGGCTCGGCTGGCGGATCCTCAATCAGTGGTTGCTCCTCAGGGGGGGGGACGGGGATTGGGGCGGGAGCAGGCTGGAGGAAGGGGTCGTTGTTTTCAGACGGGTTGACTTCGGTGGAAGGGCGGGTGGGTAGGGGAGGCGAAACTTGGGCGATCGCAGGTTCGGGCGATCGCTCCGGAGCTGTCGTCTCTGGCATCGAGTCGAGTGCTGCGGCCTGCGTCGAGACCGTGATTGTCGTCGCAGCCGTGGCCTCAGCACCAACGGTGGCCAGAGCTATAAACTCAGTTTCTTTTGGGGGAAGTTCTTGCGCAACGCAAAAGCTTGGAGCGATCGCCCAGATTCCAGCTGTTGCCAGCCAACCAATGTTTTTATTCATTCGGTACGTTCACCCATCCACCACATGGCAATAATAAGCAGCGGCTCGAAAGCCTGTTCCGGAATACTAGGAAAAGTTCATACATTCTGGTGCAAAATACCGCCGTGGATGATAAATGTTGCACCCTGTTCACAAATCGATGCATAGTCCA
>JBCBSL010000072.1:0-17941 GCA_039819145.1 Cyanobacteria bacterium J06638_22 | reverse complement strand
GATCTTTGGTATTGAATTGATATAAGCCCTTTGAAGTGGACCCCAGAGACTGAACAACTTGAGAGGGCAGTTAAGCTCTGAAAGGTCAACGTTGTCGAGACGCTTTGGACAAGTATTACATAGTTTATTCCCCTCCTCATCCCGCTTGATAATAAATCTCGTCTGGCGTCCGATAATTCAGTGACTGATGGGGACGTTGACGGTTATACCAGTGAAACCAAGTACTCACCTCCTGAGATAAGTGTTGGCCGTCATCAAACGCCTTGAGATAGATCAACTCCCATTTCAGCGAGCGCCACAATCGTTCAATGAAGATGTTGTCATGACAGCGGCCTCGACCATCCATTGAGATCTGCACCTCCGAGCGCTTCAGGCAGTCGGTAAAAGCGTTGGCGGTAAACTGTGCCCCCTGATCAGAGGTGAATATCGTCGGTTGGTGATAGCGGCTCAAAGCAGCCTCCAATGTCTCAATACAGAACGGCACATCCATCGTGTTAGAAATCTGCCAGCTCAGCACTTTACGACTAAACCAGTCCATGATGGCCACCAGGTAGAAATGGCCTTTCAACACGGGTAGATAGGTGATATCAGTACTCCACACTTGATTGACACCAGCGACATTGACGCCTCGCAGCAAGTAGGGATAGACCTTGTGCTCCGGATGCGACTGGCTCAGCTTGGGCTTGGGATAAATGGCCTGTAGACCCATCTGACGCATCAACCGCTGTACCCGTTTACGATTCACCGAGTAACCGTGCTGTTGGAGATGCACCGTCATCCGACGACTGCCATAGAACGGTGTCTTCAGATATTGCTCATCCAGTAAGCGCAGGAGGGCGAGTTCCTCGTCGGAAGGATTCACCGGCTGATAGTAAAGGCTAGAACGACTGATACTCAGCAATTCACACTGGCGCACGAGACTCAGCTCTGGATGCGCTTCGTCGACCAAGGGTTTTCGTTCAGCAAGCCCAGTTGCGCTGAACGCTCGGCTAAAAAATCCCGTTCCACCTTCAGCTTGCCGATCTGACGATACAGTTCGTCCACCTCAGCGTTGGCATCGGATGACTCCTGGTGGGCGGATTTGCCATTATCAAAGAGGGTACTGGCATTTTCTAGAAGCTGGCGCTTCCAGGTGTTGAGCATCGTGGGATGAATCCCCTATTGGCTTGCCAACTCAGACGCGGTCTTTTCACCTCGAATGGCGGCAATGGCGATCTTGGCTTTGAATTCTGCACTGTACTGTCGGCGTTTTTTGCTCATGAATGACTCCTATCATGGTTCGAGTGATTCAGAGCTT
This sequence comes from Cyanobacteria bacterium J06638_22, assembly GCA_039819145.1. Taxonomy (GTDB): domain Bacteria; phylum Cyanobacteriota; class Cyanobacteriia; order Elainellales; family Elainellaceae; genus Vacuolonema. The sequence continues at coordinate 16,644 of JBCBSL010000072.1, read as the reverse complement.
AAGTACCTGTCCAGTTTTTGGGAGCCACTATATTCATCGTTGAAGTACCAGAACTTGCAGGCTGTGTAGCCGATGGCACAACCTATCAAGAAGCCGTGCAGAATGCCGAAGTTGTGATTCAAGAATGGATTGAAACCGCGAAGGAATTAGGACGGCCAATCCCCGAACCCAAAGGGCGACTGATGTTCGCTTGAGCGGTTGAGGCGAGGCAAATGATTTCCAGCATCCAGCACTCCATACGAGCCAACCCAAACCTGTCAATTTAGAGCGCAAACCGGAGAAAGTTGGGTCATCATAAATGCAACAGTTGAAACGATGCATCAGTGAGGGTCGTCATGACCACAGCACAACGACTGACCTTTGAGGACTACCTGGAATGGAGCGATGGTACGGATAAACGGTATGAATTGGTCGATGGGAGGCTGATTGAGTTGCCACCCGAATCTGAACCCAATACCTCGCTGGCCAATTTCTTGTTCCTGCAGCTTGTTCAGGCAGGGATCCCCTTTCGCCAGGTACAACCCCACACCTGCGAGGTGCAAGTTCCTGTTCTGCAGTCTGGTGATCCGGCCAATCGCTTTCCTGATCTGGTCATCTTACGCGATGAGCATTTATCCCTCACTCGCAAACGCCTGACCCTGACCTTCGATATGCTGCCACCGCATCTGGTGATGGAAGTTGTCTCTCCAGGAGAGCGCAACCGTCAGCGCGACTACGATCGCAAGCGCCGCCAATACGCCGCACGGGGCATTCCCGAATATTGGCTGATTGATCCAGAAGAGGCCGCCATCACTATTCTGCAACTCGACCAAGGGCGCTATCAGGCGATCGCTCGGTATGAAGGAAATACTCCTCTCCAGTCACCCCAATTAGCTGAATTGGATATTTCCTTGGCACTGACAGCCGAACAGCTTCTAGCGGCGGTTCAGGAACTGTAAATCAACAAGATATTGCTCGGGGCGTTGATTTTTCGGGCATGAATTAGGGACAATCGAATCCTTTCAGGGCTTTTCAACCCACCGCTAAGTGGCGTGAGTTTGGTGTGAGAAGCTTGCAGGAAGTTGCTGTGTTTTGGGTGGTTGTTTATGCATCGTTTGCCAGCGGCACCGGGAGGGTGGACGCCTGAGAGTGAAGGGGTGGTGTTTATTGAGCAGACTCCTGCGCCAATCGTGTTTTTGAGCGCTGCCGATACCGATATTTTGCTGTTGGCGCATGCGAGGGAGCAGTTGCCAGCGGATTTCCCCGACATGCGGACGGTAAACCTGCTGAACCTGCAACAGCATTTGACCATCGACACCTATGCGGAGTCGGTGTTGGCACAGGCAGAGGTGATTGTGCTGCGATTGCTGGGGGGGCGAGCCTATTGGGCCTATGGCCTGGAAGTGGTGCGGCAGGTGGTGGAGCAGAGTGGCGCAGCCTTGTGGGTTGTGCCGGGGGACGATCGCCCCGATCTCGAACTGATGGGCCATTCCACCGTTCCCCTAGCCGCCGTGAACACCTTCTGGCGCTATCTCACCGAAGGTGGCATCGCGAATATGGTGAACGGGCTGCAGTATTTGTGGTTAGTGCGAGATGGCATTGCAGGAATGGAGGGCGATCGCCCCATCCCTCCACCACAAACCGTTCCCCGTGCGGGCGCATACCCCTGGACTGGTGCATCCGATCTGCCAAGCGATGCGTCCCGTGTGGGCATCCTGTTCTACCGGGCGCACTACCTGGCGGGCAACCTGGAACCGATTGAAGCCCTATGTGCAGCGCTGGTGCAGCGCCAACTCCAGCCCGTGCCTGTGTTTGTCTCCTCCCTGCGCGACCCCGATGTGCAGGACGATGTGCTGGCATTGCTATGCCTCAAGGAGGCTGCGACCCAAAATGACGCACCTGGATTAACCGCACTCATCAACACCACGAGCTTTTCCTTGGCACGGCTGGATGCAGCCATGCCCGATGTTGCCTTCTGGCGAACACTGGATGTGCCCGTGATTCAGGCCATCCTCAGCGGAGGCACCCAGGAGCAATGGGAAACCCAGACCCGTGGGCTATCTCCTCGTGATGTGGCGATGAATGTGGCGCTGCCAGAGGTGGATGGGCGCATCATTGGCCGAGCCATTTCCTTCAAAGCGGTGCTGCGTCAGGATGACTGCTTGCAGACCGATGTGGTGGGCTATCGGGCGGTGGGCGATCGCATCCAGTGGATAGCCGACCTGGCTCACAACTGGGCAACCTTGCGCTCCACACCGCCGCGCGATCGCCGCATCGCCCTCATCCTCGCTAATTACCCCACCCGCGACGGTCGCCTCGCCAACGGTGTCGGACTCGACACCCCCGCCAGTTGTGTCGCCCTCCTCCACGCCCTGCAGCAAGCAGGCTACACCCTCGACGACCTCCCCACCGATGGCTACGACTTGATTCAGCGCCTCACCGCCAGCCGCACCAACGACCCCGAAAGCCATCTGCGCTCTGCCCAGCAGACGCTTCCTCTCGCTACTTACAAAGCCTGGTTCAACACCCTGCCTGCACAAGCGCGCCAGGCTATCGAAGCCCGCTGGGGTTCACCCAAAGATGAATGGTCAAACTTCATCCAAGCGGATAACCAATGGTTGTCTCCTGAACCGGGCGATCGCTTCCATCCAAAATCGAAAATTCAAAATCCAAAATTCCCCGGCTTTCCCATCTCCGGTATCCAACTCGGCAACATCTTCATCGGCATCCAACCTGCTCGCGGCTACGATCGCGACCCCGCCCTCAACTACCACGCCCCCGACCTAGAACCCACCCACGCCTACCTAGCCTTCTACCGCTGGTTGCAGGAGGATTTTGGGGCGCAGGCGATCGCCCATATCGGCAAACATGGCAACCTGGAATGGCTCCCTGGCAAGAGCGTTGCCCTTTCCGATTCCTGCTATCCCGAAGTGGCACTGGGTACCCTGCCCCACCTGTATCCCTTCATCGTCAACGATCCGGGGGAAGGCTCCCAGGCCAAGCGCCGCGCCCACGCGGTTATCCTCGACCACCTAACCCCGCCGCTTACCCGCGCCGAACTCTACGGCCCGCTACTGCAACTAGAAGCGCTGGTGGATGAGTATTACGAAGCGCAGACCCTCGACCCCAGCCGTTTGTCCCGAATTCGCGAGCGGATCGAGGTGCTGATCCGTCAGGAAAATATGGCGCAGGACTTGCAGCGCTGGCTGGGTAATGACACGAACCTACAAACCCAAACTACCGACTGGAGTCGTTTTCTCACCGGAATCGACGCCTGCCTTTGTGACCTGAAAGAAGCGCAAATCCGCGATGGACTGCATATTTTTGGGCAATGCCCTGGCGGACGACAACTGCGGGATCTGGTGGTGGCGATCGCCCGTCATCCCGGTCCCCAACGCCTTGGACTGACGCGGGCGATCGCCCAGGACTGGCAGCTTGACTGTGACCCTCTCACCACCGACCCAGCTCAACCTTGGCAGGGCAACCTCCCCGACTACGCTCCACCCGTCCGTACTGTTGGCGATGTCGTCGAATGGCTGGAAAGCATTGCTGCTGAATGGGTTGAGGCTCTGATCGACACCCTCAGGGGTCAGATCCCTTCAAGGGGTCAGACCCCTAAAGCCCCTAAGCTCCTTACAACCCAGCAGGAACTCGATTGGATTGCCACAACCCTTCTGCCTGCACTCGATCGCACCTCCGACGAAATTGCCCATTTCCTACACGGACTTGGCGGGGGCTATGTTCCCAGCGGTTCATCGGGTGCCCCCACGCGTGGACGCCCCGATGTGTTGCCCACTGGGCGCAACTTCTACGCGGTTGATATCCGTGCCCTGCCGACGGAAACAGCCTGGGACGTGGGACGCCGCGCCGCCGAAACCCTGATCGAGCGCTATACCCAGGAAAATGGCGACTATCCCAAAACCTTGGGGCTCTCTGTTTGGGGCACCTCCACCATGCGCACCGGGGGCGATGATATGGCCGAAACCTTGGCATTGCTGGGCGTTCGCCCTGTATGGGATGGGCCGTCGCGTCGCGTCGTGGATTTTGAAATCCTGCCCCTCTCTGCCCTGGGTCGGCCTCGGGTCGATGTCACCCTTCGGATTTCTGGCTTCTTCCGCGACGCCTTCCCTAACCTGATCGACCTGTTCCACCAGGCGGTGCAAGCCGTTGCTGCCTTGCCCGAACCTGCCGACCAGAATCCGCTGCGTGACCATGTCGAGCAAGACGCCGCCAACTGGGTCGCCGAAGGCTTATCGCCAGAGCAGGCCGAGGGGCGATCGCGCTACCGAGTCTTTGGTTCCAAACCCGGAGCCTACGGAGCCGGATTACAGGGCTTGATCGACGCTCAAAATTGGCAAAGCGACGCCGATCTTGCCCGCGCCTACCTCAACTGGAGCGGCTATGCCTACACCCAAAACGCTGAGGGACATGCCGCCCCAGATGCCTTTGCCCAACGCCTACGGCAGCTCCAAATCGTTTTGCACAACCAAGACAATCGTGAGCATGATCTACTCGATTCCGACGATTACTACCAGTTCCAGGGCGGGATGACCGTCGCTGCCCGCGCCCTTTCTGGCCAGCAGCCCACCACCTACTTTGGCGACCACAGCCTCCCCGAGAACCCTCGCATTCGCACTCTGTCTGAGGAGCTGCGGCGAGTCTACCGCTCGCGGGTTGTCAACCCCAAGTGGTTGCAAGGAGTGATGCGCCACGGCTACAAGGGCGCATTTGAGATGGCGGCAACGGTGGACTACCTCTTCGCCTATGACGCCACCACCCGCTGCGTCGATGACTTTATGTACCAGGGCATTGCCGATACCTACCTGTTCGACGAGTCGGTACAAGCCTTTGTGCAAGCCAAAAATCCCTGGGTCTTGCGCGACATGGCCGAACGGTTGCTGGAAGCGCATCAGCGGGGCATGTGGCAACAGGTCGAAGCCGTCACGCTGGATCAGCTGCGGGCGATCGCCAATGATGCCGAGGCTCAGATTGAAGGGCGATCGAACCTCTAAATCATCCGCTGGTTTTGGTGTTTAGTCGGATGGATATCCCTAGCGGCTCAATTGATCGATTCGCTGGAAAATCGTAAATAGAGAATTGAATGGGGTTAAGATTCGCCCGGCCCAGTCTAAAATCGACGATGAATTGCGCTCGGGCACAATCACAACATCACCCTCTTGCACCTGGATTTCATCAGACAGATTTCGCAGGTCAACTTCCTGGCGCTCAATCGCTCCTTCTTCACTCAGGCGAATAAATTCAACTCGGCTCAGCGCTGCATCGCCCGTCGGCCCTCCTGCGATAGCCACCGCACTGGATAGGGAGCTATTGGGTGAAACCTCAACTTCGCCTGGATCATTCACCTCTCCCACGACCCGAACCCTTACCGTATCGGGCGCAAAGGTCGACTGTGCTAGCAAGCGTCGGTCAATTGAATCATCCTCGGGGGAGAGTTGCGGAATGAAGATCTCGTCGTCATCCCGCAACACGATATCGCCCAGATGATTTGGGCTTTGATCGTCCACGCCCTCCTCTGGCCAAAGGGATTCCCAAAGATTCAAGCTAATGACCGAAACTTGGCCATTCGAGAGCGATCGCCGGACGGTCACTTGACGGATATCGGCTCGCCGTGTGACGCCGCCAACGGCGGATAAGGCGGTGAGTAACGTTGGATCCGCCTCTTCTTCCAATTGCACTGGCCCAGGACGATGCACTTCGCCCGATATAAAAATGTTGATCGGGCGTGGCGTGACTAAATCAACAGATACGGACGGCTCGACCAGGTAGACATTCAATTGCTCGGTTAACGCTGCTGTCAAGGAGTCGAGCGTGTGGCCTGAAACCCCGACGCTTCCCAGCACAGGCAGTGTAATACTGCCATCAGAGCGTACGAGATGCAACCCGGTATATTCCTCATAGCCATAGACCAGGATGGAAATCTCATCACCCGGCTCAAGCATGTACTGGGCATTGGTAAAGGAATAGGTCTGAGTTTCAATACTGTTAACTTGCGCAACCGCAGGGGAAGACCAGAGAAGCCACCCAGCAAAGGGCACCACAGCGATCGCATAGATGTTACGCATTGGTCGTTTGCCTCAAGAAGATTCGTATATCAAAAGTTGTTTTGGTTGTTTTGGATTTATGGCGTTTTGGACTTATGCGTCTAATCCAGAGTATGTGAGTTTTGCGTAAGTCCTGTTGCTTTATAAGAGATTGGATAGAAGTGGAGCATAGAGCCGTTATTTATTGCGAGAAAGGCTGGAGGGTAAAAGGCTTGCAGCCTTTGTTGCTTCCAGCATTCGGGGACTCCGCCCGGGTGTTAGGAAATAGCTAATTGACTCATTCTTGGCCTTGACGCCATTTGCAATCATGCCCAGGATGTTTTGGTTAGACCGTTCAAAAATCTCCTTAGCCGTACGTCCCTGGTCGTAGGTCACTAGCCCTGGGCGAACAACAAACAATGTGCCATCGGCCATCTTGGAAACAATTGACGCATCGGCGTACCCAATTACTGAGGGAACATCAATCAAAATCGTGTCGTACTGTTGAGTCAGGCTCCCTAGCAAGGACTCCATGCGTTGCGAATCTAGTAAGGCGATTGGGTTCGGTGGAACAACCCCTGCTGTTAATACATCCAAATTATCCATCACAGGCTGAATGGCGGTATCGAGTTCCGCTTGTCCCGCAATAACATGGCTGAGGCCAACATCATTCAACACCTGCATCGCATGGTGCTGCCGGGGATAGCGCATATCGGCATCCAGAACCAAGACCCGCTTCCCCACCTGCGCCAAAACAACCGCCAAATTCGCACAAACTTCCGACTTCCCTTCTCCCACCGCAGAGCTGGTGACGACTAGCGTCTTAAACTCTTTGTCTGACTGCAAAAACTTGAGGTTCGCTTGCAGCATTTGATAGGCTTCGCGGGCACCGACATAGGTCGATTGATGCACCAAAAGGCGAGGATAAAAGGCGTCGTCAACCACTGTGGACGAGGTTTCTTCAATTTGAGGAATGACACCCAACAGGGTGTATCCAAACAGTTCCTTGGCCTCGCGCACCGTCTTGACAGAACTGTCGAGCAAGTCCAGCAGGAAGGCAACGGCGATCGCCAAACATAGCCCCACCACTCCTCCAGCGAACACAAACAGCTTCCGGTTCGATGCCACTGGTGACAGGGGAACATCCGCTAACGAAACGATGCGAACGTTACCAATCGTTTGATTTTCGATGACGCGAATCTCTTGTAGTTGTGTTAAGAGGGTTTCATAGGTCGTTTGATAGGCTTCTAGCCGCCGCTCCAGTTCCCGCTGTGTTTTTTCTAGCCCCGGTAAATCGCTTGCCCGGTCGCGATAGCCCTCACGGGACTGCAGCAACTGGCTCATGCGATTGTTCAAACCAACCCGGTCAACGGCCAAACGGGTCAGCTCCGCTGCCAGTTCTTGTCGCAATTCACCCAGTTGCAAGTCGCCCGGAGACACGCGACTGGAGGAAACGCCCTGCGACGCAAGAACAGACTGAATTCGCCCACCGAGTAAGGATTCTAACTGAGCCTGTCGGCGCTCCAATTCGACAATGGCTGGATGTCCGGCGCGATATCGCGCCTGCTGAGCCGCTAACTCGGCTTGGACGGTTTGCAGCTCCGTTAGAACCGATTGCACCCCTTCGGATTGGTTTAAAGAACTAAGGGCGATCGCCTCATTGGATGTCAGCGAAAGTTGTTGTTGAAGTTCGGCTAACCGTGCATCCGCATCCGCCATTTCCGCCTGGAGCTGGGTCATCTCCCGCTCCAACATATAGAGAGTTTCGACGGCACCAGACGCTTCCTGGTCTAGCGCAACGATATTGTTTTGCTCCTTAAAGGCACGCAGGGCGGCTTCCGCTGCTGCAACATCCGACTCTGTTTCGGGTAGCTGCTCCTCAATGAATTGCCGAGCTGCTGCCGCTTCCTGGCGATTGCTGGCAATATTTTCCTCCCGGTAAACCTCCATGACCTGATTCACAATTTCTGCGGCTTCTTGGGGATCATCCCCTTTGTAGGTAATCCGCAAAATTTCTGTCCCTGGGATAGGGCTAACCTCTAGATGCCGGAGAATGCTCCGGGGAGATAGCAACTCTCCTTCATCGTTTCTCAGGTTGAGGTTGGTGATGACGGCTTCGATGACTGGGCGCGATCGCACAATTTCTGACTGGGTCGCCAACGGTTCACTTTGAAAGCCCAAAACCTCAACCCGGCCAAAATCATCCTCTAGGCCAGTCAGCGATGAGACCCGATCGTTCCTAAACTGCAATTTGCCATTTGCCCGATACACACTGTCCTCTGACAATGCCGTCAAGACAGAGAGCCCGACAACAGCGCCCAGCGTTGCCAACGCAGGCAACCACCGTCGCCTTAGCACAAGCACATATTTGCGCAGATCCAGTTCCTCCAAGTAGGAGGAAAATGCCCCTTCTGCGTTTGACGTCTGCTCAGCCATCTTTCAAGTTCACTCCTAATGACCATTCCAGGATTATCCGTACCGAATGATGAGGACAAACGTCCGCAGCGTATCTTTTATCGTTGTAAGCAATAGGCATCAGCATAGTTACGGATAGACTTCTGTGGCTTCGGCTCGCAGAAAGTGGCAGTAAGGTATAAAGTTTATGCTCTATGTCTAGTAATAATAAAAGGGAATGCGCTGAAGAAGCATGATCGGAGCGTAAATTTCTCGTTAAGTTCAATGAGTTTTGTTCATTTGAATCCGGTTATCGTAGCTGAGGATTAGAAAATAAGCAGGACTTACGCAAAAACCGTAAAACAATCTGTTTACCTTTAATCTGCGTGCAGGACAAAATCAAAGATTCTTTTATTTTAGGTCGTGTACGCACCGCCCATACCACGCAAAATCAAGAGGTTTAGCAAGACTTCGAGTTTTGTCCTGTACTTAGATCGTTACTATTCAAAGTTTAATCAGGCAACAAAAATAGGGCGTTTATCTTTATGAAAACTTGTTAAGACCTACGGGGTTTCTTGGGATAAGATCCTTTCGGTAGAAACGGCATTGCATCTGTTGAACCCATACCTCTTATGAGTATCCGTAAGGGATTTGTGGCGGGTATGCACGCTTTACAACTTCAACTTCTTGCTATTTTTCCGCAGGGATCGCCCGCGCTTTTGATTAACGAACGGCTGATTTGAGTGGCTGGGGCGTTCCCTGTTCCTTTCCTGTTAAATTGAATTCTTGAGCTTTGTAGAGGGATCGAAATCTTATGGTAGAAGCTAAACGCGCATTACTGACGGGAATCACAGGTCAAGACGGGTCATACCTCAGTGAATTCCTGCTGGAGAAGGGATATGAGGTGCATGGGATCATCCGCCGTACCTCAACCTTCAACACCGATCGCATTGACCATATTTATGTGGATCCCCATAACGAGCAAGCAAAGCTGTTCCTGCATTATGGCGATCTGACCGACGGCACAACGCTGCGGCGGATCCTGGAAGAAGTCGAGCCCCATGAGATTTACAACTTGGGTGCCCAGTCCCACGTGCGGGTGAGTTTTGATGCGCCCGAATACACCGTTGACACGGTAGCGATGGGGACGCTTCGGATTTTGGAAGCTGTTCGAGACTATCAGCGACGCACCGGGAACCAGGTGCGGTTTTACCAGGCAGGATCTTCGGAAATGTTCGGGAAGGTACTGGAAGTGCCTCAGAAGGAAACGACGCCGTTCTATCCCCGTAGCCCCTACTCCTGTGCCAAGGTCTATGCCCACTGGCAAACGGTGAATTACCGCGAGTCCTACAACTTGTTTGCCTGCAACGGCATTCTGTTCAACCACGAGTCGCCGCGTCGGGGCGAAACCTTTGTAACCCGAAAGATCACGCGGGCGTTGGCACGGATTGTAGCGGGTCAGCAGAAGCACCTCTACATGGGAAATCTCGATGCTCAGCGGGACTGGGGCTATGCCAAAGACTATGTGCAGGCTATGTGGATGATGTTGCAGCAGGATGAACCTGATGATTATGTCATCGCGACCAACGAAACCCATTCCATCAAAGAATTCCTCGATTTGGCTTTTGGCTATGTCAATTTGAACTGGCAAGACTACGTGGTCTTCGACGAGCGGTATCTGCGTCCGGCGGAGGTCGATTTACTGATTGGCGATAGCTCCAAGGCACGGGAGAAACTGGGTTGGGAGCCTTCGGTGACCTTTGAGGAGCTGGTACATTTGATGGTCGAGGCTGACCTGAAAGCGCTAGGGCTGGTTCCGCTCAATGGCCACAATGCGCAGCCTGTATTGGATCGGGCAACGGTGCGCGCGGTCGCAGGTAACCTGTCGTAACGGGATTTAGCCCAAGTCCAATAACCTCGCTGAGCCACCACAATTCGTGAATTGTGGCGGCTCAGCATAAGGGGGAATATTTGAAAGCTTTGCACTGCAGGACTTTTAGGGAAGCCAGTAGGGTGGCACTGCCCAACTAAAACCTACCAGTGCAGACTAACCTGCATTATTCATCAGAGTGTTCAGGCGTTCAGGCTGAGCTTGTCGAAGTCCACCCTCCTTGAAATTGCATAGGTGGCAAAATCACCCGCTTGGTTTCTTGCGCTAGCCTGATCCAGTATTCTTCATAGAGACGTAATAGAGACAAACTTTCTGTGAATCTTCCGAATCGGTGAATGGATTTGGCAACAAACCAGAGGGGAATGGGCGTCAATGGAATTATGTGGCGATCGCCAAACGAACAAACACCCCGTTCTATGCTGATCACAGAAAACGTACTGTGGGGAAGGCTAGGAGGGACACAAGAGCACGAGCCAGAATCTCTAAGCTTCGTTACAGTGTGGGGCTTTATGGGATGGAGCGCTATCCTGGCTATAGGGACTATCCAGGCAAAGTAAACCGGTAACCCAACCGACCGACGGATCAACCGATTGAGACATCCTAGACAATTCATTGGAATGTCCGTGATTTCACAGAGTTCATCCCAAAAGCTTTGTTTGAATTGTCCAATTTTTCCGGATGACGTGGCGTAACGGATGAAAACGTAGATCAAGCCCCATAGTGTCTGTTGGCATTGATTGGCGCTTCATCCCACTCACGTCTATTCCGCTATTCCAGTCAGGTTCTTCGTCGGGTTTTCGTTGTCTGCCCTTTTCAGCGTTCTCTCGAGGCGAAAGCCACGCCGTTTGTGCAACTAGGAGACTACCGAAACCGTGACCCAGGAGTTTCACATTTCGGTCACTCCCGTGAGGAGTGATGAGTATTTGGTGCGGACAGAGCGTGTGGCACCCGGTGTTCCCCTTGCTGAGGAGCAAGTGAAGTGGGAACTGGATGAGTGGTTGACCTATGCCCGCCAGTTGATGAACAACCCCCTGCTAGAGCTGCTTCAGGGGAATGGGACACGGGTTGGTGGCTTTGAGTTTTATCCGCGTCCCTCAGGGAATGGTGGTGGTAATGCTCAAACGCCAACGATTCTAGAGTTGGGTCAAACCCTCTACAACAGCTTATTTTCTGGGACGCTACGTGATAGCTGGATGACGGCGCGAGGCATCGCCCAGCACAAAGGCGAAATGTTGCGGTTGCGGCTGGGATTGAAGGGCGAACATTTGCCCCGTCTGCCTTGGGAAGTGATGAATGCGGGCGATCGCGACGGGCTGGGCACCATGCGCAACCCCATTGCCACGGGAACGGATGTGGTGTTCTCGCGCTATCAGCCCGGCATCACCATGATGGGCGGCTATCTCTCGATACTGGCCGTGAAGCAGCCGATTCGGGTGTTGCTGGCGATCGCCGCCCCCACCGACCAAGAGCGCTTGGAGCTAAAGCGGGAAGCCGAGCATCTCCAGGAGGAACTCCAGCAAACCAAAGTGTTGGGAAGCGATGTCGCCCCAGGGGTTCAGGTGGAGTTTGAAGTGACCGTGCTGGAACAACCGGGGCGGGCAGAGTTGACCCAGGCGCTTGAGCAAGGGCAGTACCATATTTTCCACTATGCTGGCCACAGCAACCTGGGTGTGGCTGGAGGTAACCTGTACCTAGTTAATCCCCAAAGCGGGCTGACGGAAGCCCTGAGTGGTGATGACCTGGCCGGATTGCTCGTCAATAACTCGATTCGGCTGGTGGTGTTCAACTCCTGCCGGGGTACCCACAGTTCCCTGTCGGGCTATGGTTCCGACGCGGAGGGCAATCTGGCAGAGGCGCTGGTGAGTCGGGGCATTCCCGCTGTGCTGGCGATGGCCGAGAAGATCCCGGATAATGTGGCGCTGACACTGACCCGTTTGTTCTACCGCAACCTGAAACAAGGGTATCCGCTGGATTTGAGCCTCAGTCGGGCACGCCAGGGATTAATTTCGTCCTTTGGTTCCCACCAGTTCTATTGGGCGCTGCCGGTGCTGTACCTCCATCCAGAGTGGGATGGCTATTTGGCAATGGGCGATCGCACGCGCATCAACCCGGCGGATCGGCTAGTGCTCACGCCGCAGGTATCCAACGCCCCATCCCAGCGAATGGGTGACGCTCCAGACCCGGTTCTTCCCGGAGCGGCTGCCACTAATGCGGTCGCCAATGCGGCGGCTGGTGCAGACGAAGAATGGGACATGATTTCCCGTGCCGTTTTGACGGATGAGGAGCTATCGAACCCTGCTCTCCCGCTGGATCCTGACGAGTTGAGCTATGAAGCGGATATCCCCGATATTGCGGAGCTTATTGAGGAGCTCTCACCACGGGAGGTTGTTGAACCCAATCGTTCGGCACCGGATAATCCTGACGAGATCATCTCGAACGAACCGATGGTAAATGCGGCGGTGGAGCCGACCGAAACCCAGGAAGCAGATGCGGTTCTCTCTTCTCCCTCTACATCTGGTGGGGATGCGAATCCGGAAGATGAGATGGTCACTATTTATCCCACCCTAGAACCACAGGATGATGTTCCGAATATTGGCGTGGCCGAACGGGGAGAGTCGGAAACGGCGACCCTGGTTCCGAAACGCAACCGCACGGCCTACATTGTGCTACCACTGGTGGGTGCAGCGGCGATGGCGATCGCCGTGGCGCTGATCCCCAATGGCTGGCTACGGAACAGCGATCCATCGCCCAGCGATATGTTGCCCCAAGTGCCTGCCTCCACGAATGGGGAACCAACCCCCGGTGCTCCTCCCGATGGTGGAGCTTTGACGGAAGAAGGGCAGTTGCGGGCGCGAGCAATTCAAAATTTTGACCAGGGAAATTTAGACGCGGGAACAGATGCCCTGGCGCTGTTGCTCGATCGCAATGCCCTGGAGGATTTCCGTGCAGTCCATGCAAACCTAACGCCGGAGCAGGTGTCGGATCCGGAGGTGCTGTACCTCACCGGACGACACGCGTGGCAAGCCATGCGGCAGGGAAATTTGGAGTATTCGGTGGATGATGCCCGGCGCTATTGGTCAACGGCCATCGAGAAGAAAGCAGATGTTGCGGCTTATCACAATGCATTGGGGTTTGCCCATTATCGCGAAGGCAAGTTCTCTGAAGCTGTGCAGGCCTGGTGTCGGGCGATCGCCCTCGTCAATGATCCCAATGTAAATGTTGCTGGGGCCAATCCCGCGAATATCCAGTGTCCAGTGCCGGATGGTTTTTCCGATTCCAACCTGATTACCCCCTATGTCGGAATTGCGTTAGTGTATCAGCGGATTGCCACAGAACCGACATTCGACTCCGTTGAAAATCCCCTGGCGCAAGCAAAACAGCTCAATACTTCCATTATTCAAGACAATCCCGATGCCCGCACAATCCAAGATTTGCCCAACGGCTGGCTCTGGACGGAGGACATGATCGAGGAGTGGAACACGCTGAATACTCAGCCAGTGGAAAACTAATCAGTTGGGACACGTCGGGAATCGGCACAGATTTGCGTGAAGGTATACCCATTTGCCAAGAATCCACATTAGATGATTTTGGGGGACACTTGCTATGCAAGGGTTTCGGAGCATCATTTTGAATGGAATCGTTAATTTTGTGGTCGTGACGCGGCCACAAAATTAGCAAAACGCTTAAAGCCTCGTGGATTTTGGTTTCCATAGACTTGGACCGTAGCAGTACCAAACGAGTAGATGGCATCTTCCTCAACCATGACGACCCTTAGCGATGTGCTGTATAAGCAGGTGGCCGCCCGCCCCGACGCGATCGCCCTGATCGATGCACGACGAAACTTTGCCCTTAGCTTTGCCGAATTGGACAAAGCGGCTTGCCGTGTGGAGCAAGCCTTGACGGTCGCCGGATTGACGTCGGGCGATCGCGTTTTGCTGTTTCAACCCATGTCGGCGGTATTGTACGTGGTGCTGATGGCGCTGTTTCGTCAGGGCATGGTGGCCATGTTCGTTGACCCCTCAGCGGAAAAGGGACACCTGGAACGGTGTTGTGCGATCGCCCCACCCCAAGCTTTTATCGCCAGCCCCAAAGCCCAGATGCTGCGATTGGTTTCGCTGCCCCTGCGTCAGATTCCCACGGCATTCGTCACCGTTGGAACGCAGATCCGACGGCTCCGCATCCCGTCGTCTCCCTTCAATGGCAAGCCCACCGTGCCCTCCCCCATTCGACCTTCAAAAAATCCCCAGATTGCTCCAGCCGCGATTGACGCGGATCATCCCGCCCTACTCACCTTCACCAGCGGCAGCACGGGAAAACCCAAAGCCGCCCTGCGCACCCATGCTTTTTTGTTGGCTCAGCACAACGCCCTAGCCCACAGCCTATCGCTGCAAGCCGAAGCGATTGATTTGACGACACTGCCCATTTTTGTGCTGGCAAACCTGGCATCGGGGGTGACGAGTTTGATTCCCGATGCAGATCTGCGATTTCCCGGCAAAATCAAGGCGGGTAACGTGATGCGTCAGATTCATCGCTATCAACCCCAGAGCACCGCTGCTTCCCCCGCATTTCTGGAGCGACTGGCGGAATATTGCGAGGAAACATCCCAATCGCTCCCTAGTTTTCAGCGCATCTTCAGCGGCGGAGCGCCCGTTTTTCCCTCCCTGCTGGAGCGGTTACAGCGCCTCGCGCCCCAGGCAACGGTGACAGCGGTGTATGGTTCTACGGAGGCGGAGCCCATTGCCCACATTGCCTACAGCGACATTACAGCGGGCGATCGCACCGCCATGAGCCAGGGCAACGGTCTCCTCGCCGGAAAACCCGTGCCAGAAATCCAGCTCCGCATCTTGCAGCACCCTCTGAAAGCGCCCATTCCGCCCCTTTCCCAAGCGGAATTTGACGCAAAATGCTCCCCTCCCGACACCATCGGGGAAATTGTAGTCAGCGGCGACCATGTCCTTTCCGGCTACCTGAATGGGGAAGGAGACGCCGAAACCAAGTTTCGGGTTGCGGGTGTTCCCTGGCATCGCACGGGAGACGCAGGCTACCAGGATGCGCAGGGGCGCATTTGGCTGCTAGGCCGATGTGCTGCCCGCATCGACGATGAGCGGGGACGCGTCTATCCTTTTGCTGTAGAAGCCGCCGCCCAGTCGTTTCCCAATGTGCGCCGCACCGCGCTGGCCAACCATGGCGGCAAACGGATTTTGTTGGTGGAATGGAACGGCGACGCCGAAGACCCAGACGCCCTCAATGAAGCACTAAGCTGGGCCAAGCTCGATCAGGTGCGATCGCACCCCATCCCCCTCGATCGCCGCCACAATGCCAAAGTGGACTACCCCGCCCTCGAGCAACTGTTGGAAGACTTGGAACCATAGCAAAAGTGCTCGGGACACGTGATGACTCGCGGGCTGAGCGCAGCCGAAGTCAGCGAGTCTACCCTTTTCGAGAAAACGTCTAAACCCCTGCGGCAAATACTTGCGCTGCCGTTAAATTCAAATCGGGGAATGCCGCAGAAATGATGCGATCGCTCCCCCGGAATTGCTGAACTTGGTATTCCCCATCCACGAGTTGATACACCGAAAACGTCGGTTGTTTCGGCACACCAATATATCGCCGTCCTCCCAAACCCAAATAATCGACGATCCAATATTCTGGAATCTGCAACGCCTCGTAATCGATGAACTTATGGCCATAGTCATCTCGCCAATTGGTGCTCACGACCTCGATAATGACCTTGACGGATTTCCCGCTAGTAATCGTAGAGCGCTTTCGCCAGAGTGGTTCCTCCGCCAATGCTTCTCGGTCTAGCACAATCACATCGGGGTTATAGCCCGACTTATCGTTACCCATGGGTCTAACGATCGCCTGTCGAGGAATGAGATAAGGCAACGCTAAACGCTCAATTACAACCCCCAATTTAACGCCCAGAAACCCACCAACCTGCTCATGTGTCCCAGTCGGTTGCATTTCAATGACGACCCCATTCCACAATTCATAGCGACCATAGCCATCTGGATACCAATCCAGAAATGCATCCAAGGTCATCAGTTGAGGAACTGGCTGAACCATTTTCCGCTAAGCTCCTGCTATTTACCTCATTCCTGATTCTAGTCTGGGCTGGCTATCGGTTCGTCAACGATATTGTCTTGGGGAGGGCGATCGACTGCCCCTAGTGTAAAAAGTGCAGATCGCTGCACTTCTGATAACCCTCTCGCACCAGTAATATTTGTATTCTCATAAGGACGAGGAATATGCAACACAGTCAAACATTTGCCTGTACTCACCTGCCACAACCTAACAGTCGCATCATCACTGCCCGTAGCTAACCATTGTCCATTAGGA
>JBCBSL010000071.1:0-18051 GCA_039819145.1 Cyanobacteria bacterium J06638_22 | reverse complement strand
TCATTGTGTCGCTGCTCGTTGGGTTGCTCTACCACCAAATCAACGCCTTGATGCTCCAACCCCAAGCCATTTTTGTTTTGGGCGGGTCTCCCGAACGGGAAGCGTTTGCTGCTGAGTTTGCCCAGGATCACCCTGATCTTCCGGTGTGGGTATCGTCCGGTAGTCCGGCAGATTATGCTCATTGGGTATTCTCCGAGTCTGAGATTTCGGGCGATCGCCTCAATCTGGACTATCGTGCGGTTGATACCGTCACTAACTTCACCAGTTTGGTGGACGACTTCAAAGATCAAAACATCCGCAGCCTTTACCTCATCACCTCGGACTACCACATGCGACGTGCCCGCACCATCGGCACCATTGTTTTGGGCAGTCGGGGCATCGAATTTGAAGCGGTGCCTGTGCCTTCTGATCAACCCGAAGAATCCTGGGGCAAAGCGGCACGAGATGCGGCGCGCTCGTTCCTCTGGGTAACGACAGGGCGCACCGGAGCTTCCTTGAAAAACCATCCCGGTATCCAGAGCCGACTTCTTCGTCCCCAGTCATAGATCTTACGAATTTCATGGAATCGGGATCGCAGCGCAATCCGATTCCATGAAATTATTGGCGCTTAGCGCGGTTGAAAACCTCTAGGGGGATGCATTATCCCTTTTGACTTTAGGAGCGGAACCGGCCTTCTGCAAAGTCTCGAAGCTTTTGGTGCTTGGTCTTGCGACCGCTGACGCGCTTGCGCCACATACGGAAGCTAGATGGCTTCATTTCTCGGCGCATCAGAGCAATGACCTGTTTTTCGCTTAGGCCGCATTGAGCATCAATGGCCTCAAACGGCGTGCGGTCTGCCCAAGCCATTTCGATTACTCGGTTGATTATCGTAGGGCTAAGGGATGGCAATTGCATTGTGACGGGTGTAAAGCAGTCGTAACGTTTCTATACGATCCAGTCTAACGTAGACCGTAGATCTCACTAAAATTTCCGTATTTTTGCGGTCTGAAGCCTGGATTTTTGCCATGATTACCCTGAAATTGGATTGCTTCCGTTGATCCCCATACGTGTTTGTCCGGATCAGTTATCGCCTCCGCTGACTGTTATCTTTAGTTGGAGCCATTTTGCAAGGGAGACGGGGGGTATATGGCAAAGAAATATGAACGTGTGCTATTGAAACTGAGCGGTGAAGCCCTAATGGGTGAGCTGGCTTATGGTATTGATCCAGCCATTGTAGACAGTATTTCAGATGAAATTGCAAAGGCCGTTAAGGAAGGGCTGCAAGTTGCGATCGTCGTGGGCGGAGGGAATATCTTCCGGGGGATTAAAGGAGCTGCCTCGGGCATGGAGCGAGCAACCGCCGATTACATTGGCATGATTGCCACGGTGATGAATGCCATGACATTGCAAGACGCTTTGGAGCGCAAGGGTATCGCGACACGCGTACAAACGGCAATCGAGATGCAAGAACTAGCCGAACCCTACATCCGTCGTCGTGCCATTCGTCATCTCGAAAAAGAGCGGGTCGTCATTTTTGGAGCCGGTTCGGGTAATCCCTTTTTCACCACAGACACCACAGCAGCATTGCGAGCCGCCGAAATCAATGCTGAGGTAGTATTTAAGGCGACGAAAGTAGACGGAATCTACGATTCTGATCCCAAAGTAAATCCCAATGCCCGCCGCTATCAAACCCTGACCTATGGCCATGTTTTGGAAAAAGACCTGCGGGTAATGGATGGAACTGCGATCGCCCTGTGTAAAGATAACAGTATCCCCATTGTCGTTTTCGACATTTCAGTTTCGGGGAACATCTATCGCGCTCTCGTGGGAGAGTCGCTTGGAACGCTAGTTGGAGGTTCTTGTGAAGTTAGCTGACGTTGAAAGCCAAATGCAGAAGACCATTGAGGCGACCCAACGGTCTTTCAACACGATTCGTACAGGGCGGGCAAACCCGGCGCTTTTGGATCGGATTACCGTGGAATACTACGGCACCGATACGCCACTCAAGCAATTGGCGAACATCAGCGTTCCTGATGCCAGTACCATCATGATTCAGCCCTACGACAAAAGTTCACTAAGTACGATCGAGCGCTCCATTTCCATGTCTGACATTGGGTTGACGCCCAACAACGATGGTTCCGTCGTTCGGCTCAACATTCCCCCGCTGACCAGCGAACGCCGTAAGGAGCTGGTGAAGGTTGCCGCCAAATATGCCGAAGAAGGGAAAGTTGCCTTGCGGAATATTCGCCGGGATGCCGTCGACAGCGTGCGGAAGCAAGAAAAAGCTAGCGAGGTTTCTGAGGATGAGTCTCGGGATTTACAGGACAACATCCAGAGGTTGACCGATAAGTATGTCAATAAAATTGATGAGTTGCTGAAAGAGAAGGAAACTGACATCACGACGGTTTAGTCTTCAGTACGGGCGATTAAGCTCAAGACGATTAGGAGATTCCGGGAAAGAATTTACCCTTTAAGCTTGTGTCCTTCGACTGCGCTCAGGACACGTGACGACGAGCTGGCTGAGCGCAGCCGAAGTCAGCGGGTTCGAGACACCCCTTGAATCAACCGCAGAGGTACAGAGGCTACGGAGGGTCGAATCCGGCTATTTGCGTCCGAAGTCGGCTGGGATTTCGCCCCAATGTTCGGTGTCCCACTTCAGGATAGGGTTGGCATATGGGTGAACCTTAAGCCATGCGAGGGCACGATCGACCATCTCAAAGATCGGCTTGTTGCGGGCGCTTTGCTTCAGTGTCGTTTTGACAGCACGGCGACGAACCCAAGCCATTGCTGTACGAGAGTCGGTGTAGATGGGCATTTCGTTGTAGCTAGCCGTATCGTTGCCCAACGTTTGCAATAAAGCGAGGCCATGGGCGATCGCCAAAAATTCCCCTAAGTTATTGGTTCCTTGGGCAAAAGGACCTTTGCGAAAGGCTTCTTCGCCAGTAGCCGTCCACACGCCGCGATATTCCATATCCCCGGGATTGCCGGAACAGGCCGCATCCACACTTAGGCTATTCCAGATAATCGCTTCAGATGGTTGGGCGATCGCGGAAGATTTGGCACTTTGAGAGGATTTGCCAGCACGATCGAAGGGTAGGGTGCCTGCTTTTTCGTAGGCGGCGATCGCCGCTTCCGCTTCGGCTCGATTGGGAAAGGATTTGTAGATCGCGCCCTGAAACCCTTCGACCTGTCGTTTGCAATCATCCCAGCGGGTGAACAGCCCGGTTTGGCGACCCCGCATGACGGCATAAAATTTCTTTTTTGGCGGCATAGTGAAACGGGCGTCTCCGTCAACGGTTCAGGCGTTAGATGTTCAGGAAGGTGGAGCAGGGAAAACCTAGTATTGTGCTGCTTCCTTCAAGCGATCGAGGAGAGTAAGGGGGATCTGAAAATGATTGAGGGGGATAGAACGGTGATTTGGGTCTGAGTTGGGGCCATGGTAGTCAGTGCCCCCAGTCTTCACGAGCTGATTTTCGACACACCATTCGCTAAGAATCGCCGCTTGGCCGGAACTGTGGGTGGGATGATAGACCTCTAGACCCATCAATCCTGCCTCTAGCAACACCTCAAATACTTGGGGAATGTTGCCGCCCCGAAACAGGAAGGGATGCGCCCACACGGGCACCGCTCCACAATCCCGCAGAAGCTGAACTCCTTCCACGGCCGAGAATTTTTCATATTGCACATAAGCCGATTTGCCTTCGCTGAGAAAGCGATCGAATGCTTCGTCGTAGGTCTTGACATGCCCCGCCTCGACCAGGGCTTTGGCAATGTGGGGGCGACCGGGGGCAATGCCATCTCCCATCTCCGGTAATGTGATGGGATAGCCCAACGCCTCCAGCTTTTCGATCATGGCCTCGGCACGGCGCTTGCGCCCCTCTAGGCGATCGCGCAAGGGCGCTTCAAAGGCATCCCGGTTGGGATAAAATCCCAGAATATGCAGGGAGCGATTCCCCCAAACTGTACTCAGCTCAACCCCTGGCACGATCTCCAGTTCATGCCCGTCGGCTGCTGTCTGAGCTTCGTCCCATCCGGCCAGGGTGTCGTGGTCGGTGATAGCCAGAGCTTTGACCCCCCGGGCGATCGCCTCTTCTACCAATTCAGTCGGTGTCAGAGATCCATCAGAACAAGTGGTGTGGCAGTGGAGTTCGATCATGGGAGGGAGACTTGGGGATGAATTTTGAGGTTTGATCGGTGAGGTTTGAGCCTTGAGCTTTGAGGCTTGCAGGAGACGACCGAGGATTGAATGGGTTTTTCAATCCAATCCTCAGTCGGCAACCTTCAAATTCAAGGTGCTTAAGCCAGCACCCAGTTGACCAGCGTTCGCACGGCGAACCCGGTGCCGCCCGCGTTGTTGTAGCCATTGTCCTTGTCGTTCCAGACCGGTCCCGCAACGTCGAGGTGAACCCAGGGGGTGTCTTTGACGAACTGCTTCAGGAAGAGGCTGGCGGAAATGGCTCCCCCTGCCCGCGCGCCTGTATTTTTCATGTCGGCGACGACGGATTTCATGGAGTCGAAGTACTTGTTTTCCATGGGCAAGCGCCAGAACTTTTCGCCCGACAGCTTAGCTGCGTCCATCAACTGCTCGGCCAACCCGTCATTTGGCGTGAAGAGTCCGGCAATGTCGTTACCCAAGGCCACAATGCAGGCTCCGGTCAGGGTCGCCAGATCGACGATCGCCTCCACCTCCAACTTCTCGGCAAACACCAGCGCATCGGCCAGAGTCAGGCGGCCTTCGGCATCGGTGTTATTGATTTCGATGGTCTTGCCGTTGGACGCGGTGAGGATATCACCGGGGTGCATGGCATGACCGCTGATCATGTTCTCGGTCACCGCGCTGATGAAGTGGACTTCCACATCGGGCTTCAGTTGGGCGATCGCCTTGGCTGCGCCGAAGGTGGCTGCGGCTCCGCCCATGTCGGTCTTCATCATCTCGATGCTGCTGTTGCCCACCTTTAGGTTCAAGCCACCGCTGTCGAATGTGAGTCCCTTGCCAACGATCGCCAGCTTCTTGCGGGGCGTCCCCTCAGGGCGATAGGTAAGGTGGATGAACTTAGGCGGCAGGTCGGAGGCTTGGGCAACCCCTAGGAATGCCCCCATGCCTTGCTTTTCGCACTCGTCTTTTTCAAGGATTTCGATTGCTAGGCCAAATTCGTTGGCGATCGCCTCTGCTGTTTCTGCCATGGTTACAGGGGTTACCACATTGGCCGGAGCCGACACCAGTTCCCGCGCCAGAATGACACCCAAGGAAATCTTCCGAGCTTGGAGAAACGCATCTTCTTGGCCAGCTAAGCCGAGTAAGTCGATCTGCTCTAATGGAGGCTGCTTCTTATCGTCTTCTCCCGATTTGAAGCGACTGTCTTTGTGGAGCGTGAGTTCTACCGCTTCGGCGATCGCCTGGGCTGTGGTTGCTGCATCCTCCTTCCACAAAGGCAGGCTGATGCCCAAGGTTTTGACTTTTTCCTGCTTTGCGAGTCGGATGGCCTTTGCCGTTGCCTTCCGCAAGCTCTCCAGATCGAGTTCTTCTTCCTTACCCAAGCCAACGACCCCGATTTTACGGATCGGCGTCTTCGAGCCAACCCGGAAGACGGCACCGCTGCCTGCTTTGCCCTTGAATTCTTCTTCTTCAATCAGCTCTGCCAGTGTGCCCGATAGACGCTCATCCAGAGTCGTCAGATCTCCCGTTAGCTCGACGGCATCTTCAAAGAATCCGACGATCAAGCAATCCCCTGTCCATTCAGCGCGGGGGGTATCAATTCCGTGTAACTCCATGATTCATCAACGTAATTTTTGTGTGAATACTTCCCAGTATCGATCATGTTGGTAGAACCGTGGCAGAAGAGACGACCGGGATCGCACAAGAGTAGGATGAGTCATGGACACTATGTCTTGTCCTTGGCAACAATTGAATCCTTACCACCCCCTTCAATGACCCCTTCCCAACCCGTTGCACAATCCATGTCGTTGAATGTATTGGTTCGGGGGCAGGGGTTTCCGGTACTTTGTCTGCATGGGCATCCTGGTTCTGCCCGCAGCATGTCGGTATTTACTGAGCCTTTGTCGCAGCGGTTTCAAACCTATGCTCCAGATTTAAGGGGCTATGGCGACAGTCGCACATCACAGCCGTTTCAGATGACCGCTCATCTCTTGGATCTGGAAGCGTTGCTCGATCGCCATCAAATCGATCGCTGCCTAGTTTTGGGGTGGTCTCTGGGCGGCATTTTGTCGATGGAGTTGGCCTTGCGACATCCCGATCGCATTAGCGGCCTCATTTTAGTTGCAACAGCCGCCTATCCCCGTGGCAATCATCCCCCCATCACCTGGCAAGACAATGCCCTGACGGGGATCGCCGCTTTGGTCAACCTGGCATTGCCGGGTTGGATGCCGAATATCGAATGGGTGGGGAAGCGATCGCTCTTTCGCCAC
This sequence comes from Cyanobacteria bacterium J06638_22, assembly GCA_039819145.1. GTDB lineage: Bacteria > Cyanobacteriota > Cyanobacteriia > Elainellales > Elainellaceae > Vacuolonema. The sequence continues at coordinate 11,646 of JBCBSL010000071.1, read as the reverse complement.
CTGATCCAGCAGCACACCCAGGGGGCTTATCGGTATCTTGCCAACGAAGCGGTGTATGCCTATCTCAAAACGTCGCCGCCCGCGACAACCGCCCTTAATCAAGCCTTGCGCCAGTGCTACAATCGCCTGGCCGAGATTCAGTCCATCACCTGCCCCTGTTTGGTGCTTGCCGGGGAGGGCGATCGCCACATCACAGCGACCTCTAGCAAAGAGACAGCTCAAAACCTACCCAACAGCGAGCTGCAAATCTATCCCAATACGGCGCACCTGTTCCCTTGGGAAATTCCTCAGCAAGTTCAATCAGACATACTGCGATGGATTGAGTGCCATCCCGAAACCATAAGTTGAAAAACAGTGAAAAACAGCTTTTTGAGAGCCTGGTGCTACGGGGCTCTCAAAAAGCTATCTGTTCTAAATCTTAATTCGTAAGACTAAATGCCCTGAAGACGAAAGCTCACGATAACGCTCTGACGGCTAAAGCAAAGGCCACTCAATCAGAGTTCGCGATCGCGGACTCTGATCATTCACAGTATGGGGAGCTGCAACGGCGGGTTTCGTTCCCATCGGTGTGGTCTCAACCGCCGAGTCTTCTTATCTCAAAAATTCTTCTTATCTCGAAAATACTGCTCAGAATGCGTTCGAGCGCACGTCCCTAAGCTTGGCTGCTAAAAAGCTGGGGGGAATTTTGCTTCACCGATTCAGATGACTCTCCAGGAATTGTCAACTGGCTGGGCTTGCATCGCTTGATGGCAACTGTAATACCCTGAGCGCCTTCCTGTTCCAAGTCTGTGACATAACCTTGCTTAGCAGCATTGGCTGTGTTGGCGCTCGAAAAGGGACCAAAGTAGTAGGTGCAACTGGGCGTTTCCGTTGTGACCTCGATCCACCAAGCCAGCCCCAGCATTTGCAAAATGTTTGTCCAGAGTTCTTGCATAATCCCTTTGCGGTTTCCAGAGTGAATAAGTACGCACTTGCGTGTGGAGCACTGACAACCCTCAAAGTAATGGGTTTGCTAAAAAGATTCAAGACGGTAAATGGCGATATTTTTCTGATGATTGCTCATTGTTACGCTTTGATAACTGAGCATCCATCGTCCAGGTTTGGGCATGGCGCTGACGAAAAACCTCGTAAAGTACCATTCCAGCAGCAACAGAGGCGTTGAGGCTAGCTGTTTTCCCTTTCAGGGGAATTGAAATTAGCTCGTCACAATAGCGCTGTACCAGCATTCCCAGCCCTTCCCCTTCAGAGCCGATAACGACCACAATCGGTTGGTTGAGTGGCGTGGAGTAAAGCGAATGACTGGCTCCAGCGACTGTGCCATACACCCAAAAGCCCTCTTCCTTGAGAGTTTCTAGCGCGCGGCTGAGGTTGACAACGCGGGAAATGGGTAGGGTCTCCAGAGCGCCAGCCGCCACTTTCATGACAGCTGAGGTGACGCCAACAGCCCGGCGCTGGGGAATGACCAATCCTTGCGCTCCCATCGCTTCTGCCGTTCGGATAATGGCCCCCAAGTTGTGGGGATCGGTAATTCCATCGGCGGCAACCAGCACGGGTTCATCGGTTGCGGCCTTTGCTTGAGCAATCAGATCGGGCAGTTCCACGTAATCATAGGGAGCGACCTGGGCAATAATGCCTTGGTGATTTGCGCCATGGGTCATCTGGCTGAGACGGCGGGGTTCGACCTCGTCGATGACGCTACCGTTGGCTTTCGCCTCGTTCAGCAAGCCATGGAAACGGGGATCATAGCGCAAGCGGGACAAGATCCAAATGCGGTTGATCTGGCGATCGCCCTCTAGTAAGGCCAATACCGAATGCCGTCCATAGACCAAATCTGGGCTGAGTTCTCCGACATCCGATAGGCTTTCATCAGAGTCGCGCTCAAATCGCCGGGGAATTTCCGAGGTGTGGCGCTCGGAATGCTGCCGCTTGCGAGGAGGTGCGGGCGGGGCGAATGACTCAGGAGACGAGGATGAATTAGATGAAGAGGATGAATTAGATGAAGAGGATGAATTAGATGAGCGTTTCTTGATGGGCGAACTGATCCGACGGCGAGGTTTGTCGGAAGACGATGGTTTTCCCTTATAAAACTTGCCAGCGCCTCGATATTTGCCCTGCCCTGACTTTTTACCTCGTTCCGCCATAATTCTGCTGCCCTAGCGGCGTTAACCCGCTTGCGATTTGTTCAATGCATCTGACGCCTAACAGCCTAGCACCCGATTTCAGTGGGCTGTATCCCCCGATCGATTGTTGTAATTCTGCGTCACACTTCGCTGCTCTGGATATACTCACGCAGGGCAAAGAGCAGGGCGTCCAGGCGATCCGTATCCGTGAGATAGAGATACCCCAGCAGCGCTTCCAGGGCCGTTGCATCCTGATAAACAGCTGGATCAACCCGCTTGGGGCCTCTCGGAGCCGCATTGCGCCCCCGACGCACGATTTCGCGCTCTGCATCGGTAAGCTGTGGCTGTAACCAGGCAAGGTAATGGGACTGGGTCTCGGCGCGCACCCGCTGCACCACTCGGTGATGGTAGATTTGCAAGCGCTGGGGCGGCAACATGGAAAGTGTGCGCATCGACAGTTCAAACACAGCGTCCCCAATATGTGCCAGCACAAGGGGTGAAAGACGCTGTAGGTCTGTCGGAGAGACAGCGATCGTCAAACAGTCAAGACTGTTTAACATTCTCGATGGCAGCTTCAACATTGGGTTGCAGAGTCAAGAACTGATCCAGCCGCACGAGTTTCACTGTTTGGGTGACGCGGGGATTGCTCACAATTTGTAGACTGCCACTTTTGTTCTGTACCTTTTTGGCAATCTGTACTAAGGCTCCTAACCCGGAGCTATCAATGAAGTCAATTTTTGAGAGGTCGAGGATGAGATTGGCTGGGCCTTCGTCTAGAGCCTTTTCCAAAACCTTGCGAAAGGCGGCTTCTGAATAAGCATCCAGTAAACCTGCCAGCCGAAAAATTTGAAACCTTTCTCGAACCTCGCGGTTGCCTCTCAGGCTTACGGTTAAAGTCAACGATTCCGGAATAACTGCCTCCTCGCCGCTGAGCGGACAGTGTAGCTATTGTGCATAATTCGACAGCTAAGTATAAAGCCAGGTTGCAGCCTCCTGCAACCTTCCTTCGATCTCTTTGCAAAAGTATTCCCAGTTCTTGTTATGATCGCCCAAGGATGGTGCTATGTGCTGAGATAAAACCCAAGCAAGGTTTGAAAGCTTCCCAGCATAAGGCTTCCAAACCTTGCTTGACCCTACGTTCACTGTGTAATATCAAATCCGGTTGAAGAACGCAGCGGGCGTAAACGATCATTTGGGTTCTTCAACCGGATTTGATATAAGGTCCCTATGGGGGCGATCGCCCTGAAGTTTCTGCTTCCCTGCCTATCGGGATTGTGTGCATTCAGATTGAGTCTGAGAGAGCAGACCTTAAGAGGCTTCAAAATCCTCACCCAACAAGCTTTCCCGGCTCAGTAAGGTAGGAATTTGATGGGCTGGGAGTGCTCGACCAAAGAAGTGCCCTTGTCCAAAATTACAGCCCATCTCTAGCAGCCACTTCCGCTGGAGGTTGGTTTCTACCCCTTCGGCAATGGTGCGCAGCCCCAACTGGCGACTCAGGGTGACGATGGTGGCCGCGATTTCCTGGTCCCGGTCGGCTTGCATTTGAATGACAAAGGAGCGATCAATTTTGATCGAATCAACCGGGAGTTGGTGCAGGTAGCTGAGGGACGAATAGCCTGTACCAAAGTCATCGATGCTGATGTGGATGCCTGCGGCTTTGGCTTGCGTGAGAAACCGCAGGGTACACGCAATATCCTCAATAAGGAGACTCTCAGTCAGTTCTAAGGTGAGGCAATGGGGCGGTAACTGCATTTCGCGCAATACATCTTTCATATCTTCGAGCAAGTTGGGCTCGCTCAGATCCCGGGCTGAGAGGTTGATGCTAAGGCGGAGGTGCTGGCATTGGGGAAAGCGCGATCGCCATTCCTTGAACTGGCGGCAAGCCGCGTACATCACCCAGGCATCAAGCGATACGATCAACCCGGTTTCTTCGGCAAAGTTGATGAAGTTGCCGGGAGGGAGCATACCTTGGGTTGGGTGTTGCCACCGCACTAGCGCCTCAAAGCCAACGAGATTACCCATTTCCAGGTTGACGATGGGCTGATAGTAGACCACGAATTCGGTATGGCGCAGGGCATGCCGGAAATCATTTTCTAGCTGCAATTGCCGCAGTGCCTGGATATGCATCTCACTATCGAAGATGACATACTGGGCTTTGCCACGGGTTTTGGCTCGATACATAGCGATATCCGCATCCCGCAGTAAGTCGGAAGCTTCCTCGTAATCTCCGGTGCCAAGCACAATGCCGATACTTGTACTCAGCACCACATCCCGCCCTTCAAGATGGTGGGGCGATCGCATTTCCACCAACACCCGCTCAGCAATTTCTTCGACGAAGCTGACATCCTGCACATCTTCGAGGAGCAAGACAAATTCGTCTCCCCCTAACCGGGCGGCTAAATCGCTGGAGCGTACCAATTTCCGAAGTTGATGGGCAATGTTGATGAGGAGTTTGTCTCCCACCAAATGCCCCAGGCTGTCGTTGATAATCTTGAACCGATCGAGGTCCAGAAAGAGAACAGCAAATTTGTTCTCTTCATGGCTTTTGGTGCGTTGGATGGCCATTTCCAACCGTTGCATCAGGTACGTGCGGTTGGGGAGGTCGGTGAGGGCATCGTGGAAGGCATTGTGGATGAGCTGCTGTTCTGCATGCTTGCGATCGCTCACGTTCTGGAAGGCTGCAATGGCATAGGCAACCTCTCCCGCCTGGTCTAAAATCGGTGACGCCCATACCTCTAAGGGGATCATGCCATTGTCTCCCATGGCTTCTAGATCATCTCGATGGATGGTTTGCCCTTGCAACGCCAGCACACTGGGCAATTCTTCGGAGGGATAAATTTCAGGCGTTCCAGCTCGATAGATCTGAGAGGCTTCGGGAAAGGTATTGGCCAGGAACGCTTGCAAATTGTGAACCCCCAATAACCCCTGTCCCACCTTGTTGATGTAGGTCAACTTGCCTCGAGCATCGTGCACGGCAACACCAACAGGGAGGGCTTCCAAAAATTGTGTAAGTTGGCTTTCGCTCTCTGAAAGCGCATCGTTGAGGGATTGGAGTTGGGTAAACGATTCTTGCAACTGATAAGCCATCTGGTTGAAAGAATCGGTGAGCTCATCGACTTCTCGGATATGTCCCGTGGCAACGGTTTGTTGAAGATTTCCCTGGGCAATTTCTTTTGCCGCCTGGTTGAGTTGAAGGAGCGATCGCATCAGCCAGCGGGTGGTGGCGAACCCAGAGACACTGGCGAGGAGCACGGCTCCCAGGCTTAGCCAAAACGTATTTCGACCGTTGGTCCAGATTTGAGACATGTAGTTTGCTTCGGGCACAACGATCACAATCAGCCAGTCCAATCCCTCGGAGTAGTTGTAGGGCATGACTTCCAGATAATGGGGCTCGCCGTCGATCTGGAGGGTGAACTGGTGAGACTCTTGAATGTCCTCAAAACTACCAAATCGTTCGAGAAGAAAATTTGAGGACTCTTGCATTCGCGATGCTTGGCGCTCTGTGGCGAAGATGCGCTCTGTGGTGCCATCGGGATTCAACAAAAAGGGGCGCAACAAGGAGGAGCTAGCTACCAATTGTCCGTTGCGCTCCAGAACATAAATGCCTGAGTTGTCCCCAATGTCTATTTCCTGGAGAAACTGACTGATGGCCACCAGGGTCAAATTATTGCCGACGACCCCCTGCACTTCATTCTCTGTATCGTACAGAGGTGTGCTGACGGGCAAGTCGATCCGAGGAGCCATTTGGAGGGGAAAAATATCTCCCCAGGTCATCCCGTTTGCTTCAAGTGCAGACACATACCAGGGACGCTGACGGGCATCAACAAAATCCGTAATGTCGCCTTGTTTTTCGCCGAATTCTCCTGTCTCTGTCGCGTAAAAGACCTCAGCTGGAGCCGGGGGTAGCTCGCGCTTGATGAATAGGAAGGTGCGATTGTCCTGTAGGCGCTGGGCTGCAACAAACCGCCCATCTGCATGGCCAAACTGGATGACACCCATGGTTTCGTAGCGCTGCAGTTGTCGCCAGAAATGTTCTCCCAGGCCTTCCAAATCCTCTAGATTGGCCTTGAATTGCAGCAATTCCAGATTGTCGTGATTCAGTTGTACAGAGGTTTCTAGCTCATCATCCAAGTATTCGGTAACCCGTTGGCCGACTTCTTTCCGCAATTGGTCGGATAGGCTGCGCACAGTTCGTTGCCCATTGAGATAGGCAAGCCAACCCGTCACCCCGACGGCGATCACAATTTGCAGCACGACAGGCAAGATAAGGACGAGTTGCAGTGGCGCTTTGCGGCGATGGGGGCGAGATTTTGAAGATGGTTCTGTGGTCGTGCGCTGAGAATACATAGAAAAGAGGAGCTAGCAACCGTTTGCCTTAAAAACGGAAAGACATATTTTTAAGAAATGGACAATGCGACCCCCTTGTACATAAAGACCTATGTTAGGTGAACAAGACGACCCCCTTGTAATACATGTCTATACGTTGCAGGAGGATCTGAATGTTACAAAAGGGCTAGCGTTTACAAGAGGGGAGGTATTGCAATATAGGCTGCTGCAAAACAAGCCAAAACAAGCAGTTGGATAACCTGGATCGTAGAGATAGATCAATGCCTAGAAGGAGCAGAAACGATACGTTGCCTTCTCGTTGTCTTCTAAATGTTCCCTTCTACTATACAAAACGATACAAATGGAAGTCAGTGAGGTGGCGAGCGTCTTGCAACTTGAGACAGTCTGCAGCTAGAGCAGTCCCTACAAGTGGAACGATCGAGGGCTGGATGCAGCTTGCAGCTTGATAGGCCTACACTAGGTCGTCGGTTGGTTCCTTGGCGATCGCTCCGTCTTTCCTTTCCAAGCCCCGTAATGCAAATGGCTTGCCTTTTCCTTGGGAGCGGAACCTGAATCAATTCCACGCTTAGGGGCATTGGCTGGAGTTGACGTTGATGAACCCTTCAAGGTATCGAGAGTAAAGGGGAATAACTAGATAACTACGGATAAAGCATTATGACAGAAAGTGGATCGGGTGCAACGGCAGCACTGACGGTCGAGCAGGCCATAGCGAATTTGCGGGGAGATGACCTGGGGCTGCGGGTATATGCCGCTTGGTGGTTGGGGCGGTTTCGCGTGAATGAGCCGGAGGCTGTGACGTTGCTGATTGAGGCACTCGAAGATGAAGCCGATCGCACCGAGGCCGGTGGCTATCCGCTCCGCCGCAACGCCGCACGAGCACTGGGCAAACTGGGCGATCGCCGAGCGATTGCATCGCTGATCGAATCCCTATCTTGCTCCGATTTTTACGTGCGCGAGGCTGCCGCACAATCGTTGGAAATGCTAGGCGATTCGATTTGCGTTCCTGACCTTTTGAACTTACTACAAAACCGTGTCTCTGGAACCCTGCCCAGCCCGGAGCAGCCCGAGTTTATTCAGCCCTACGATGCCATTCTGGAGGCGTTGGGCACTCTGGGGGCGACGGAGGCCGTGGAATTGGCCAAGCCTTTCCTTGAGCATCCAATCGAGCGGGTGCGCTATGCTGCCGCACGAGCACTCTATCAACTCGCAGAAACCTCGGAGGACGCGGCTAAGTACGGAGATATTCTGGTGCGGGCGTTGGACGGAGATGATTTGCAACTGCGACGGGCGGCGCTGGCTGATTTGGGGGCGATCGGCTATATCGGAGCAGCAGAGGCGATCGCTGAAACCCTTGCCGAAAACAGCCTGAAGCTCATTGCCCTGAAAGGGGTGCTAGAACATCAGATGCGCCAGTCTCCCGATGGTCGTCCAACCCCTGACGCTATTCGAGTGATGGACTTGATGGATGCGCTCCTGTGAGATGAGCGCTGTACAGGGGTGCAGAGGCCAAGGGTAATGTTTCTGAGAAGGGGCGTTATATCTTCTTGGAACCATTACCCCTATCAATCAGCAATGCCTGATTCACTGAAAGGGTCGCCAATGTTGCGTTTTGTCAAAAAATTGCAAACAACCGTTATCCCTAGCACAATCAATACAAGGATGGTAATTAGCACCAACTGCAGGCAAGGGAACGACAGGATCTTCCTGGAGAGCATTGCCGGGTTTGAGTGCCCTTATCCCATTCAAAATCGTTAAACCAACTATCCAACTTTACGTTTCAACCACTCTTTAATTTTTATTCCAATTATTCCAACCGCTGGTACTCGAGCCGTTTCATAGCGGTTTCATGGCAACAGTTCTCTGGCCATTTCTTGACGTTGCACCGATAAGAAAACAATGACAGATACCCAACTTGCGACCTTGACCCGTGCAGTCGATGAGGCTGATTCTGCAACCGCCTTGCTGGATGCCGTTCGTGACCTAGCAGAGGCCAATTTGCCCGATGCCATTCCTGTACTGGTTGATGTGTTGAGCTACAACAACCCTGGAGCTGCAGTCGCAGCCGTGGATGGGCTGATCGCCCTGGGAGATGCCGCTGTGCAACCGTTGTTAGACCAGATTGGTCAGCAGAACTATACGGCGCGGTCTTGGGCGGTGCGAGCCTTGGCTGGCATTGGCCATCCAAGTGGGCTGGAGCCATTGCTCAATACCCTGGAGACAGATTTTGCGATGAGCGTGCGTCGCGCTGCCGCCTGTGGGTTAGGGAATATTCGTTGGTCGCAGCTTCCTGCAGCAGAACGCATTCTAGGACAAGCTAAAGCACTAGACGCGTTGTTGGAAGCCGCCGAGGATGGTGAGTGGATTGTCCGTTATGCCGTAGTGAAAGGAATGCAGTGTTTGGCGATCGCCATCTCTGACCCCAATTCAGACCTTTCCACCACCCTCCAAAACACCTGCAAGCAGTTGGCTGAGCACGATGATAGCCCAGCCGTCCGCATCCGCAGTTGCCATGCCCTCAACGTTATGCAGCAGAGCCAGGACAATCAGGAGGTCAACTGGTCTGCGGCTCTAGAGCGCCTTTATCACCGGAAAGCGGAAGAGCGTCCTGTGCCTGAAGGCGACCCCCGCAAGTTCCGGACTGTGGCTGCAATCCTCGTTCCTGGCCAATCTCAGCAGTGAGTCATTGGGGCTAACTCTCGCAGCAAACCTAGCGATAAGGAGCCTGCTAGGTTTAGCCAGCGGCGCTCTGTCGTTTGGTTCGGTAGGAGTAAGGGATAGGTGGAAATCAAGACCGCAGAATCTGAGCTAGATCTTCGGCGCTGTTACCCCGTTATGGTTCAGTTGCGCCAGCACCTTGGGGAAGATGAGTTCGTTCAGCAAGCTCAAAGGCAAATGCGCCAATACGGCTATGCTGTCGCTTATATCGAGGATGATGAACAGGTGTGTGCTGTTGCGGGGTTTAGGATTTCCGAATGCCTTTGTGATGGGCGATTTCTGTATGTTGATGATCTGATTACCGATCAATCTCACCGATCGCAGGGATATGGCGAGCAACTCTTGGCGTGGCTCATAGAAAAAGCAAAGCAGGAAGGATGCTCTGAACTAGGGCTGGATTCAGGGGTGCAGCGGCATAATGCCCATCGATTTTATTTCCGTGCTCGTATGCATATTTCCAGCCATCACTTCTCCCTAGACCTGCGTGATGGTTGATGAATCCGAGGATTGGAAAAATAAGATAGACTATGAGGACTTTCGAGGCAAATCCTTTGAAGGGAGCGTTTTAGCTTTTGCAGGTGCGATCGCGTGAGTCCCCGCCGTTCCTCCAAAAAATCAGATGCAGCGGCCGCTTCGTCGCCATCCTCTGTTGGGCAAACAGGGGACGATTCTGCTAGCGCTGAAGTGGCGGCGGGGTTAGTGCCCGACGATGCCCTGCAAGTGGGCGACCTGCAGATTACGGCAGAGTACCTGCAAACCGAATCGGCGTTTCTGGACTCTGTTACCATTCAGCTCTATCAAAAGCTGGTTGAGCGCTATGGGGAAGAGCTGGATCAAGAAATTACCAGCGATACCATCCTCACCAACATCAAAAATATGGCGGAAGCCTGGTTAGCAGAGCAAGCCGTTTGGCCCCAACTGGCGCAGGACATTCGCTCCAACCTGGTAATGCGATCGCTCCAGGAAATGGAACGCGACTTGGGGGATTCGATGCTGCAATCCCTCGACTGGGAAGCCTTCAACCGCTTGTTATTGCAATACTTGGGGAAGGGCGATCGCCAGCACTTCAAAACCCGATTGACTCAGCTCGAAGCCTTCCATTCCCAGCGTCTTGCTGAGCAAATCGTGCAATCCCTGCAGTTGGATCAGCAACCGTTCTCAGCGCTAAAGCGAATGCTAAACCTCCATTCGGAGACAGCCCCACGGGTTCCAACAATGGCAGAGCCTGAGCAACCTGGCGTCGGGCCGATTGCTGAAATCCCCAGCGAGTTTCCGGTGTCGACCCAGGAAGATGCCGAAGGAATGCTACATTTTTCCGATCGCCAACAGGCAGATCTGTGGGAAACAGACATTCGCAACGTTGGCTTTCTACGCTACCAATCCCGCCATAACCGCAACTTCTTCCTGGAGCATTCCCTCAGTAATCCCAGTGATTTGCCCTTTTTACCCTGGGAGATGGCGGAACAATTACTGCAAAAGTGTGGACTGCAAGCCGTTCAGCTCCACTTTTTGCTGACAGCCCATGCCGCGCAACAACGCCGTCCCTGGCGCGATCCGATGCGACTCGATTTGGATACGCTGCTCCGTACCCTGAGCAGCGATCTTGACCCACGCATGGGCATGTCGATTCAGCGTAATCAGCTTGCGAGTCTGGCCTACGCCCTGTCCTGTCTATTGGTGAAGGTTATTTGGGATCATTCGCAGCCCCACTCATCTGGGCAAGCCGAAACCCCTGTCGGCAAGCTGTGGGACATTCTGATTGAGCCATCGGGCACCTTGGATTGGTCAACAGGGCGCATTGAGCAACCGGATTCCGTACGGCTTATCATCCGACCGGGGCTATGGATCGACAGCTTGGATGAACGAGCCGATAGTCGTATCATCTCCATCCTCAACCAATTTGGGCAGGTGGCGCAGGTATTGCTCAAGTACAAAGCCTTTGCCAACGAGCTAGTGCTACGGTTGCTCGTCTTTTTGATGCTAGACTCTCGCCTCCAGGCAACCGCCCCCCATCCTCACGAGTATGATGTGCGGCAGCTCCTCTCCATTTGCTGCGCTGAGGACGAAGCCCCTTTGGATCACCTGAACCTGAGCCGTGCCCAAATGTTATTTGAGCAATGGCATCAACTGCTAGACATCCTTGCTCATTTGGGATGGCACCCTCAGGCCCATAGCGGTTTACAGACCCAGGCGATCGCCCCCATCGAGTTTTACCGCAGCCCCTACCCCCGCTGGCTTGACCCCAACCGCAACATCCGTAAACCCAAGGGCTGGGTCGCCAACTGGCTCGATCAAACCCTGGTGCTGTGTCCACCGTGGGATGCGATCGCCCCCCTTTCGGCCAACAGCTTGCCCCTGTGAGTTTCAGATTTGCAGAATCCAAGTATGATTTTTTCGAGAAGCGGCGTGGATACGCCGCTTCTCGAAAAAATCATACCCTCGGCCAGCAATACCTGAGTTTCAT
>JBCBSL010000070.1:0-18097 GCA_039819145.1 Cyanobacteria bacterium J06638_22 | reverse complement strand
GTCTCATCGGCGGCAATGGCATGGATACCCTGTTGGGTGGAGCGGATAATGACACGCTGGTTGGTGGAGCCGATGATGATCGTCTCCTCGGTGCCGGAGGCAATGACCTGATGCGCGGCAACCTGGGCAATGATCTGCTCAATGGCGGTGCTGGCAATGATCGCTTGTTTGGCGGTGCTGGCAACGACAACCTCAACGGTCAAGGGGGCGATGACGTGATTCGGGGTGGCGCGGGTGAGGATGTGATTCGCGGTGGCGTCGGCAACGATCGCCTGGCCGGAGAACTAGGCAACGACCGGATTGAAACGGGGGATGGGCGCGATCGTATCGTCATCCGTCCGGGTCAGGGACGCGATATCGTCACTGACTTTGCCGACGGTCTCGATCGTATCGTCCTTGGCGGCATCAACTTCAATCAACTCTCGTTCCAAGAACGCAGCAATGGGTTGCTAGTTTCCCGAGGTGGAGAAGACTTGCTGCTGCTGCAAGGGATTACGAGAGCTCAAATCAGCGCAGCAGATTTTGCTTGAGTCCTACCCAAGGTGATAACGCAATTAAACCTTGGTAAGTTGAAATCCGAGGTTATTGTAACGCTGAAAGCAGCCCCCTCATCCGAGTACTCCTTCTCCCACAAGGGGTACTCGGTATACAGATCTGGGCTTTCCCGCAAATCCCCGAACGATTCCCCTAAATCCCTCTTATAGCGCTATGCGCGTTAGTCTTGCAGGGATAGGAAGCTTAAGTTCTAACCAACCTGCTGCGGCTCAGGCAACGATCGCGGCAAACCCACCCCACAGCTCATCAAGTCCAACCCTTCCTCAAAGATGGTGTTGATCGGCAGCATTCGCCCGTCCGTGGTCATGAACTGATGATCCGCTGTGGCGCGAATGGTCGAGCCATCCTCTAGCTCATACTCATACACCGTCTGCAACCCACGGGGATGCCATTGGGCGATCGCCTGGGTATACAAAAATCCCTGCTCAGTGATGCTGTAGACCGAGCACTGAAGCTGCCGCTCCACAATTTCGCCAATGGGCAGCGGGCCATACTCCACCGTGAATACCAGCGTGTCGTCGCTGAGGCAATACTCGGCAAACAGCACCATCTGGTCCCACAGCTCCTCGGCGATCTTCTTTTTGATGCCCCGCTCCACCGCCCCATCTACAAAATTGGCCTGGTGCTTCTGCATCTCCGATAGCTTTTTCTTCCCCATCGCCCGCCGCAACAGGTCAGCATCCCCCAGGGAGTAGCCCGCCATGTCTTGAGCGATTTTCATGATCTGCTCTTGGTAGACCATGATGCCGTAGGTTTCTTTGAGGATCGGCTCTAACACCTCAGCGGGATAGTCGATCTTCTCGCGGCCATGCTTCCGGTTGATGAACTTGGGAATTAGCCCCGCATCCAACGGCCCCGGTCGATAGAGGGCCAGCACCGAGGAGATGTCCTCCAATCCCGAGGGCTTGAGGTCGCGCACAATCTGCCGCATCCCCGACGATTCCAACTGAAAGATGCCTTCCAGCCAACCCTTCTCCAGCAACTTGTAGGATTCGGGGTCATCCATCGGTAGTCGATCCAGGTCAATACGTTTGTCTTTGTAGCGTTCCACCAAATCGACCGTTTTCTGGATCATCGTCAGGTTCTTCAACCCGAGGAAGTCCATCTTCAGCAGCCCCATCGCCTCTACATCTTCCATGTAGTACTGGGTGATGACGGCGCCCTTATCGTTGTATTGCAGGGGAATCACTTCATCCAGCGGCGCATCGGAAATGACGACCCCCGCCGCGTGAACCCCGTAGGTTTTATTGGTTCCCTCAATCCGCATAGCCATATCGATCCAGCGGCGATAGGTAACCGGCGGATCGGTGTTGGGAATCGGATCGTCAGATTCGTATTTCTCTTTGAATTCCTGAGCAGGAGTTTCGTCGGAAATCATTTTGGGCAATTTGGTCGGCTTGCCCCGCATGACGGGAATCATCTTCGCCATGCGATCGCTTTCCCCGTAGGGAATATTCAGCACCCGCGCCACATCCTTCAGCACGGCTTTAGAGGTCATGCGGTTGAAGGTGATGATTTGAGCCACATGGTCTTTGCCGTACTTTTCGGTGACATAGTGGATGACCTCATCCCGACGTTCGATGCAGAAGTCGGTGTCAATATCTGGCATGGACTTCCGCGCCGGATTGAGGAACCGCTCGAACAGCAAGCCATGGTGCACCGGATCGATGTTCGTAATCCGCATGCAGTAGGCCACCAATGAACCCGCTGCCGATCCCCGACCGGGGCCAACGGGAATGTTGTTGTCACGGGCAAACTTGATGTAGTCCCACACCACTAGGAAGTAGGTGGAAAAGCCCATCTGGTGAATGATTTTGAGTTCGTAGTCGAGGCGATCGCGATACTCCTGCGTGACCTCTTCCCATGACCCCAGCTCCAATCGCTCCAGCAACCCCTGGCGGGCAATCTCGGTCACATAGGTTTCGGGAATAAACCCTTCGGGAATAGGATAGTTGGGCAACCGGGGCGAACCCAGGATGTCGTATTTCTCGATCTTGTCGGCGACTTCGAGGGTGGTGGCGATCGCCTCCTCAATCACGTCATCGGTGAGATGATCCCGGAACAGCAAGCGCATCTCATCCGCCGACTTGAGGTATTCCGTGCCGCTGTAGCGCAGACGCTTGTCCTCGGTAATCAGCTTCCCGGTTTGGATGCAGAGCAAGGCATCATGGGCTTCCACATCAAAACAGGAGATGTAGTGGGAATCGTTGGTGCAAATGAATTTGATGTCCAGTTCCCGCGCAATTTTGACGATTTCTACATTCACCAAACGGTCTTCCTGGGATCCGTGGTCTTGAATCTCTAGGTAGAAGTCGTCGCCAAACTCGTCTTTGTACCACTGGGCCACCTTGCGGGCAATCTCTGGCCGTCCCCGCATAATCGCCTGGGGAATCTCGCCCCCCAGACAGGCGCTCGTCACAATCAGCCCGTCTTTGTACTCCGACAGCAATTCCTTGTTGATGCAGGGACGCGAGAAGATGCCCTTCCCCTGCACCCCCTCCAAGTGGGACACGGTCGTCAACTTCACCAAATTCTTGTAGCCCTGGTCGTTCTTTGCCAGCACCACCTGGTGGTAGCGGGGACGGCGCTCTTGCTTGGTGATGTCGCCGTTGATCAGGTACATCTCATTGCCGATGATCGGCTTGACGTTGGTCTCGGTTTTGCCACACACCTTCAGCAGCTCGATCGCCCCATACATCACCCCATGATCAGTGAGGGCGATCGCAGGCATCCCCAACGCCTCCGCCTGCTTCACCAACGCGGGCAACTGGCTAGCGCCATCGAGCAAGCTGTAGCTACTATGCGTATGCAAACCAACGAAGGACATAGACCCCACCACCCAACAGCAACGAGCATAAGCGTAACGGATTCCACTAACTATATCTAGTATTCGCTGTAGATTTACAACTTTCTTTTACGCCACATTTGGGGAAAAGCGATCCCCACAACACATCTCACTCACCTAACATGCTGTGGCTGATAGTTTTATGGTATATGCGTACTGGGATGTTGTGCCGGGTGAATGAGTGTTTTGGATATAGCCGTGGCAACTCACCCCGCACGCATCGCCCTACGTGTCATTCTCGCGAAGGCGGAAATCTATGAAGGCTGAATGCGATCGCCAACAGGTTGTTTGTGGATTCCTATTTGCCTGGAAATGACGCATTCCGAATCTAGAGCGTTTTATAGGGTGCTTGGCTGCGCTGTTCACCCGCCCGCGAATGAATGGCGGGCTAGTCTGGGAAGCCCACTCGAAGTGGGCTGATGCCCCTGCAAAAGCGCCTCAGTCCGTTTCAACGGACTTGTTGCCGATACCCGCCATTCCATTCGCGGGCGTTATAGCGCCTGAGGCGGTAACCTTTCAGCATCAGTGAATTTGCTTCACAGATGAGTGAAGGAAGGTTCTTTGACTCTTCGATACGCGAAAGCAAAATCTGGGTGTTTGGCTGCGCTGTTCATCCGCCCGCGAATGAAATGGCGGGCTAGTTTGGGAAGCCCACTCGAAGTGGGCTGATGAACCTGCAAAAGCATCTCAGTCCGTTAAAACGGACTTGTTGCCGATAGCCCGCCATTCATTCGCGGGCGTTGTAGTGCCTGAGGCGAAACCTTTTGGCACCAATAAATTCACATTGGACGTAGGCCAAAAACAATCTCTTGCCGTTTCTCAGGAGGATGCGTTCTCCGGGCGATGGGGAGTGAGCAGACGCGCTTCGAGATCTTCCCAGGCTTGCTTCGGAATCCGGATCGCCGCCGCCTTACAACGGACCAGAAGTTCCGTTACATAGAGATAGTCCCGTAGGGCTTGTGCTTCGGCTTCAGTAAATGTGAGTGCAGCTTTATCAAGACCCAGGGTATTGAACCACAACACCTCCAATTCATCTGCCCAGTTTTGCCATGCTTCCGATGAGTCGCTAAAACTAGGAATGTCTTTTGCAAATCGATCTAATTGATCTGGCAACTCTAAAAATTTAGTACTGTTGAAAATTTGACCATAAGCGTCGGCAGTGGCAGTAGCAGTGGCGGTGGCGATGAAGCTGGCAGTAGCTCTGACACTATCATTGCTGGCAGTCATGATGGCGCTGGCGCTAGCTCTAGCGCCAGCGATGAAGCTAGCTCTAGTGGTAGCGCTGGCGGTGGCACTGGCGCTGGTGCTTGCGCCAGCGATAGCGATATTGCTGGCACTTGTCGTGGGGTTACTGATAGAGATTTCGCCGACTTTGGCGATGATGATGATTATGTTGCCGACTTTGGCGATGGCAATGGCGGTGGCGATCGCTAAAGCAGCAGCCCGTTTTTCAAAGGGTAAATCTTTTCCTTGAGAACCCTCTGTACTGGTTACTGACCAGCGTAGGAGGTTGTTTAATTTGACATGATTTTGAGGATGGGTTTGCACTTGACTTGGTAGCTTTTGCAAGAAACCAATCGCTCGATTTCCACTTAATCCGGCTACGAGCAAAAACACTTCGCGCCAGCGTTCATCCGTCAGGTGTTGCTCGATCAGTTCATCCTCCAACCGTTGCTCCACAATGTGGAAGGCGGTGAGGTATTCTTGCAGAGTCAGATGAGAGAAAGAGTAAATATCGGTCGCCCGTTCCACCAAAATGCCCTGCTGTTTTTCAATCGCCGTTAGTACCACCGCCCCATCTAAATGCTTGGGTGCATCTAGCGTATCTGCTAAAAATTCACCAATGCGGCGGGTCAGGTCATCTTTCAAGAAAAACAATTGGTCTTGTTCAAAGCTGGCATAGGCAATCTCTGCCAGCAGCACCTTCTCCAGTCCGGGATGAAAGCCCTCATAGATTGGGTCTTGCTCCAACCGCTTTTGTGCCGCCCATTCCGACAGCAAAATATTGAGCGCGTCGCCATAGAGAATGCTGCGTTTAGCAGGCAGGGTTTGTTCTCGGTCATACACCAAACAAAGAAACGTTAGCAGCAGCGGCGTTTCTGCTAGTTCTTTAGTGGCTTTATGCTCATCCTTTCTCAGCAGTTCCCAATATCTATCTGCCGTCCCTGCTTCGAGATCCAGCGGGGAGCGAAACCAACGACGAACAAACTGCTCGATTTGCTCATCATCAAACTCCGCCATCGTCACATCGGTAAAGCGGCGAAAGAAGATGCCCTGGTTACTGCGATAGGCGGCGATACGGCAGGAGGCAACAAAAGCGTTTTTATTGTGGGCATCGACAAAATCTTCAATGTGTTTCACCACTGCATTCAGGTTGCGGGTGGGTACTTCATCCAGCCCATCTAGCAGTATCAACAGCTTGCCCTGCGCCAGTGACGCTTCGGTAAATGCCATTGCTTCTGGAAAACCACAGATTTCAAACTCCGCCGCAATCTTTTGCTTTAGGCCAACGGTATCGTCGCGGAACTCCTTTAGCTCAATCAACACCGGAATGCAGTCTCGATGAATCTGCTTGCTTGCGTCCTGTCCAGATTTCAGCGCCTCCAGCCCAATCTTCCGCAGAAATGTGGACTTACCAATCCCCGGCCCACCCAGCACCATCAAGTATTGCTCGGCATTGGCAACTTGCATCCCATCCCGGCGCTCACTGTCATCGCGGCCAAAGCTGCGTCGTCCTTTTTTGCGATAGGTTTCCTCTAGGTCGTCTGCCCCCACAAAAAAGCGAATGCTCTCGTCGTTCAACAGCTTCACAGCCGTGTAAATTTCATCCAGGGGCAGTGGCTCTTTCATTAACCCCGGCATCACCTTCACCTGGCAGTGGCGCTCCTCATATCGCCGCACGTAGTTGTTCACAGCGGCAATGCGCTTTTGCTCTGCCAGCGTCCCGGTGTAGCCTCTTTAATCTGCTGACCCGCATAGCCACCCACTTTGATCGCCTGCTCAATAATGGTGGCTGCAACGCCCCCGATCGCACTCTCTACCAGCGCCATAGCTCCTCTTTCCTTACGCAGCAATATTTAGCCGTCAAAGCCATTCACTTTCCCAAATTATGGCGCATGGTAGGGATTAGGCACTTAGGCACCCGGTCCCTAAGCGGAGATGGCAGCCAAATCAAGGATGGGGCTAGGGACCGGGTGCCTGGGGCGCATGCCTGGGGCGCATGCCTGGGGCGCATGCCTGGGGCGATCGCTCAGGAGTTGTGAAAACGTATTTTGGACTGAGAGGCTAGTTCCAATGCAATCAACTAGGATCAAACCAAGCGATTCATCAGAGCCAACCCACCATGATTCAGGTCACGATTAGTCCTCAATCCCTTTTAGAAACAGGCATTACCGTCGAAAAGGTTGATAATCTGCGACTGTTCAAATTTACCGATGAGTTGCAGTCCCGATTGGAAGCGCTGTTAGAAAAAAATAAGCTGGGAACCCTGACATCTGAAGAAGAAACAGAACTCACCGCCATTAATGAACTCGATCGCCTGTTTACCTACCTCAATTCCTTGCTAGTGGCACAGCAATGACCCTCAGCCAAGCAATCAAACAGCAGATCCGCCAACGAGCAAATGGGCTATGCGAATACTGCCACTCCCCAGAAAAAATCAGCACCGCTCGATTCACCATTGATCACATCCTTCCCCGTTCTCTGGGTGGCTCCGATGATCTAGATAATTTGGCATTAGCCTGTAGTCGCTGTAATCAGCGTCGCTACAACTTTATTGTGGGCATTGATCGCGAAACCCTGGCAATGCAACCCCTCTTCCATCCTCGGCAACAGCAGTGGTCAGACCATTTTATCTGGACAGCAAATGGCACCCGCATCCTCGGCACCACAGCTATCGGTCGCGCCACCTGCGATCGCCTGGATGTGAATGACGAACGCTACCAGGGAGAACGCCCTATCCAGGAAGCCCGTGCCCTGTGGGTGCAAGCGGGTTGGCATCCCCCGACAACCGACCCACGTCAACTGGATTGAAGATTGCCCTGCCATGGAAACATTAGCCATGCGCTTTGAGCAACGCCGCTAACTTGCGACGCATGACCACACCTGGCTTATCGCTCATCATGTGTTGCTCGGCGCTGATGCTGAGGGGCACATCGAACTCTGAGCCTTCCAGGATTTCCTTATCTTCGAGGGTGACGCGGCGATCGAAGGCGATGATGCTTTCGGCGGTGGCGTCGGCTTCGGTGTCGTTGCGCAGGCAGAACTGGACGACTTGGGAGGTGCGATCGCTCATCGGGGTCGCTGCCGTGAAAATCAGGTGAATCAGGCCGTGGGGATAGGTAATCTTCAGGGTTCGGGCAAAAGGCATAAACCAGGTTCCCTCGCTGATGCGCACCGTGCGTTCTTCAGTCGTGCCCAAGTTGGTTTTCTGGGTGTCGATATTGAACACCGGGAGGTTGTAGCGGAGGCGGAGGCCAAACTCCAGCTCCTCGAAGCTGTCGGGTATCGGCGGCACCGGTTCCTGCTGAATCCCAAAGGTGTTGGCATGAACAAACTGCGGATGGGCATTGTCAAAGAAATTCTCCATTAGCCGCAACCCCGCACAGTTCCAGGGTTCATAGAACTGATGGATACGACGAAACTGCGGATCGTTGGCTTCGGGGATGTCGGGAATATCCGTCAGCGGTTCTCCCAAACACACCCAGGCATAGCCATAACGCTCGGTGCAGGCAAAGGCATCAACCTGATAGGTCTTGGGGATGGGCTGTCCCAGCAACTGCGGCACATCCACACAAGCCCCCGAGCCATCGAACGCCCAACCATGGTAGGGACATCGCAAATTCCCATCGATCACCTCGCCCATGGAAAGCTGTGCGGTTCGGTGGCAACAGCGATCGCGCACCGCCCTGGGCATACCCTTCTCATCTAGCCACAACGCAATCCGTTGCCCCAACAACTGAAACGACTGGGGATTTTCCTGGAGATGGGCGATCGGCATCACCGGATACCAGAACCGCTGCAAAACGGGATGTTGCGTGACAAGCATAGAAAAGGCTCTCGTCAAATCTGTGGATTAGCGCAGATTGTAATAGAGGATGGGCGATCGCCACATCTCCCACCGAACCTTCCCACCAAAAATATCTCTTCCAATAGCTGTTCGCCTATTCGCTGACCGCCTCAAGCTCTACCTTGTCATAGATGTCCTCAAGGGCGATCGCCCAAGGAAAGGCCGCGAATTCCAGTTGCTCATCGGGGCGATCGTACACCCGAAACATCCAGGTCTTTTCAGATTGTTTCGTGTACTGCTCAACGCGATAGGTATATTGATCGACAAGCACATATTCCTGAATGGTTGGAATCGTGCGATAGGCAACAAACTTCTCAGTCCGGTCATAGCCACGGGTAGACTTGGACAGCACTTCGATAATCACCACAGGATTGGTCAAGGTATCCTGTCGCCCTTCCTGATATGCCAACTCACCCTGTACCACCATGACATCGGGATAAGTATAAATTCCCTGTGCAGGAATCCACAGCCTTTGGTCTGCAGCAAAGACTCGGTAGGGTTGCCGCTTAAGGGCAAAATTCAGTGAGCCTGCTAGATTCAGCAAGATTTGATTATGGTTAGGTGTGCCCCCGGTCATTGGGATAATCTCTCCGCCAATATATTCATGCCGTTCTTCGGAGGCAATTTCGAGTTCCAGATACTCTTCGGGGGTATAAGTACGGGAGGATACCTGCGGTTGAGCAATCATGGCACAACTCCTAATCTGGCCCCTATCGATGCAGGGTACATTTGTTTTTCTACTCTACCGCTGATTCACAGGGAATAGTTGGAGAGGACAGATAATGCGATAGGCAGAGCTTCAATTCAACAGTGGATTGATGGCGATCGCAACATCAGGAAACAGTAAGGGCGTAATTGTTCCAGAGGAGATAATTTGCTCTGACTGGTAATCTCCATCCACTGGATTGCGATTGAGAATGATGTGGCGATCGCGCAGGTTGACCACCCAGTAATCTTGAATCCCTGCCTGAGCATAGGCCACACGCTTCTCATCTGTATCTTTTGCTAAGCTGCTTGTAGAGAACTCAATCACTAGAAATACATCCTCAGGGGCAGGATGCTCTTGTCGATACGACTGATCTCTGACTAGGGCAATGTCGGGTTCAGGCTCGCTGTTGCTGTCCGGAATACTAATAGGCTTACCCGCCCGCACCTGATAACGTCCATTCGCCATACTCCAAAGCTGTGGCATCAGTTGGGTCGAAACATCAGCATGTTCAGGACTTTCGGGTGCCATCTCTATAATCAACCCATTTAATAGCTCCACTCGACGGTCAGCAAACAGTCCCATCTCAATCATTTGATGGTAGTCAGCCAATGTCCAACGAGCGATGGTAACAGTCATGGCGATCGCCCCAACCGAGTAAAGCTAGGTTTTCTCGTATTTTAGAGCTTGCAATGAATCTATGTTGTTGGAACCCTAAACCTAGTTCGGAATGAGCACATCCGGCGGTTGAAACCGCGACTAGTTGAATGAAATCCTGCTATCGCGTTCTGTCGCAGGTTCCCAAACAAAGAATTGTCAGAGTCCGCGACGGCGGACTTCGCTCTGATAGCCGCGACTTTAGTCGCCAGGCATTATTTACCTTTTGGAAAAGCTATCATTCTGCTGTTACAGATTGCGAACACAGCTTGGGGAGAACGGTTGAGGGAATTCGGCTCGCGATAGAATGGCTCCACGTCGCTGCGGTCTAGAGGTTTTGAGGCGCAGCAATACTGAAAGACTTAACTTGAGATACCTTTTGGATAGAGCATTATGGTGCAAGATTTAACACGCCCAACCGCTTCGGGGAACTTGCCAGCGGATCTAGAAGCCTTTTGGATGCCGTTTACCGCCAACCGCCAGTTCAAATCCAAGCCTCGGTTGATGGTATCGGCAAAGGACATGCATTTCACCGATGCCGATGGCCGCCAGATATTGGATGCGACGGCGGGATTGTGGTGTGTGAATGCGGGGCACTGCCGTCCCAAAATTATTGAAGCGGTGAGCCAGCAGGTGGCGACCCTGGATTTTGCACCGACTTTCCAGTGGGGGCATCCCAAAGCATTTGAGTTGGCCGAGCGGTTGGTGAAGTGGTTACCCAATGGGGAATACAGCCATGTGTTCTTTGGTAACTCGGGGTCCGAGGCGGTGGAATCGGCCTTGAAGATTGCGATCGCCTACCACCGCATTCGGGGCGAGGGCACACGGCAACGGCTCATCGGTCGGGAGCGGGGCTACCACGGCGTCAACTTTGGCGGCATTTCGGTCGGTGGTATTGCCCCCGTGCGGAAGTTCTTCGGCAGTCTGCTCACTGGGGTCGATCATTTACCCCACACGCACAATCTGGAGCACCAGGCGTTTAGCAAAGGCCAACCGGACTGGGGCGCACATCTGGCCGATGACCTGGAGCGTCTTGTTGCTCTGCATGATGCTAGTAACATCGCCGCTGTCATTGTCGAGCCGATCGCCGGATCGACGGGGGTGCTAATTCCACCCAAGGGCTATCTGCAACGGCTGCGAGAAATCTGCGACAAGTACGGCATCCTATTGATTTTCGATGAGGTGATTACCGGATTTGGGCGATTAGGATCCGCCTTCGCCGCCGAGCATTTTGGTGTGATGCCCGACCTGATTACCGTAGCCAAAGGCATCACCAACGGCACGGTGCCGATGGGAGCCGTCTTCGTGCGCAAGGGCATCTACGACGCGTTTATGCATGGCCCCGACAATGCAATCGAACTGTTCCACGGCTACACCTACTCCGGCCACCCCGTTGCCTGCGCCGCCGCCCTGGCCACCCTCGATACCTACGAAGAAGAAGGACTGTTCCAGCGCGCCAAGGATCTGTCGGACTACTGGCAAGAAGCCGTGCATAGCTTGCGCGATCGCCCCCATGTCATCGATGTGCGGAACTTAGGACTGGTTGCTGGTATCGAGCTGGAATCGATTCCTGGCAAGCCCACCGCTCGCGCGTTTGACTGCTTCCTCAAAGCCTTCGATAAAGGCATGATGATCCGCACCACCGGAGACATCATTGCCCTCTCGCCGCCATTGATTATCGAAAAGTCCCACATTGATCAAATTGTAGAAACGCTTTCAGATGTATTGAACGAGGTTGCTTAATCTCAATTTCCTCACGCATCTGAGAACAAAGTAAAAATCAAAGTTCCTCTCCCGCTGGGAGAAGAACTTTGGGCTTCGACGTAAGCTTAGCCGAACAGTGAAGACAAGCCTCTAGCTTTTCACAATATCTGGCAGATGCTAGATAAAGTCAGACGCACTGAGTTGCCCAGGATTGACACCCTGTAGCAGCAAGAAAGTCTCGCCACCAAAGAGAACACGTGTGTTTCTACCCTGCCGTTGCACCCGAATTTGGTTAACCGAAAGCCCGCCGCCCAGCACAATCTTGTCCTGACCAGGAGTAAAGTCGCGAACTTGGTCGAAGGCTCTTGCTTCCAAAATCGTAATGATCCGGTCACGACCAGGCCCTGCAACGATTACATCATTGC
Organism: Cyanobacteria bacterium J06638_22; assembly: GCA_039819145.1. Classification (GTDB taxonomy): domain Bacteria; phylum Cyanobacteriota; class Cyanobacteriia; order Elainellales; family Elainellaceae; genus Vacuolonema. The sequence continues at coordinate 6,137 of JBCBSL010000070.1, read as the reverse complement.
CCAAGCCACCGTTGAGGGTGTCATTGCCAGGGCCGCCCGTGAGCACATCTCGGCCTGCCCCCCCGCGCAGGTTGTCGTTGCCCGCTTGGCCATTGAGGGTATCGTTTCCATCGCCACCAAACATGCTGTCATTACCACCCCCAGCATTAAGAATGTCGTTGCCCTGGTTGCCGCGCAAGACATCTCGCCCGCCTGCACCGAGGAGGCGATCGTTGTCATTCCCGCCAATCAGTCGATCGTTGCCGCTACCACCTAGAAGAGTATCGCTTCCAGTTCCACCCACGAGGCGATCGTTGCTGCTACCACCAATCAGGCGATCGTTGCCATCTCCACCAAGGAGGTTATCGTTACCACCCAAACCAGATATCCTATCGTTGCCGCCTAGCCCTCGAAGGACATCTCGTCTTGGTGTTCCAGTCAGCACATCATTACCACTGAAATCAGGAGTCTGAGAAAGTGTCAGCTCATAGTTAGTACGTCTACTGCGACCACCGAAAAGTGGTGCAACGACTACAAAATAATTTCCGATAGCCAAGGATTCAGAGAAGCTATCTACACTACCGCTTTCTCTATCAATCGTTTCTCCGCTATCAATAACTCCGTTATTATTTAGATCTGCGACAAGAGAAACATTAACACTGGTGGATAATCCTCTAAAGGTAACTCCGACGTCGCTGTTCCGAGTCAACGTAAATCTGTAAATGTCAACTTCATCTAGTACACCCACATAATCCCTTAATGTGCGTGTTCCAGAGAGATTTCTCAAGTTGAATGCTGTATTCAAAGTATTGCCTGGTTCTGGCCTAACGTTTCCAGGTCTGGCAACTGAGTTTAGAGTCAATTCATAGTTTGTTCGTCTGCTACTGCTATTGAAAAGCGGTGCAACGACTACAAAATAATTCCCATTAGGCAATGGCTCAGAGAAGCTATCTACATTACCACTCTCACTATCGATCGTTTCTCCGCTATCAATAACTCCGTTATTGTTTATGTCTGCGACAAGAGAGACATTAATGCTGTCGGATGGCCCTCTAAAGGTAACGCCGACATCACTGTTCTGGGTCAATGTGAACCTATATATATCAATCCCATCTAGCACCCCTACATAATCTCTCAATGTGCGTGTCCCAGAGAGATTTCTCAAGTTAAATGCTGTGTTCAGTGTGTTACCTGGATCAGGTCTGACATTTCCAGGTCTTTGCACAACATTTAAGCTCAACTCATATTGAGTCGATCTATTACTAAAACGTGGTTCTACCCCCACAAAGTAAGTTCCAGCAGGCAAAGGTTCAGAAAAGCTACCACCGTTAAAACCTGCGCTACCACTATCAACTGTTTCGCCTCTATCAATAACGCCATTATTATTCTGATCAGCAACAAGGAAAACAGAAACAGTTTCAGATAATCCCCTAAAGGTAATGCCAAGATCGCTATTCTGAGCCAATGTGAACCTAAATATATCAATTGGATCTGTGGTTCCAACAAGATCCGAAATAGTGCGGCGACCAGAAAGGGTGCCGAGATTTCCTGCGGTAGGCAGTGTGTTGCCAGTCATTAAACGCTATACTCCTCGTTTATTTTGCAAAAAATAATTATAGATCGACAGAAAATTTAAACCATTACTAGGTGACGAAAATCGATCCCACCAAAATGTTTTAAACTTTTTCTGCCAACTCACTTCTACTTAGAAATAGTACGGCATAACAACACTTGCTTAGATCGCTTCTTCAAAACTTTAGAGAAAAAACAAAAAACAATTATATGTAATGTTTCCCCTCTAACTTGACAGTAGAGTTAGGGTCATGGAAAACGATCCAAATCCCTCTAAAGGATATTGACTTACGCGGTATGATCTGTGTGATTTGAATACGAAATGTTGCCCAAGCCGAAATTTCGCTGTGAAGCGATCGCTTGTTTTTTGCCGTAACTTCTACGAATGGTTTTATTTTTTGTGAAAAAACTATTCGTAACCCAGCATCCAAATTCGCGTTCCAGTCGTATGGCAGAAAGAATTTGATAGGTGAGGATACTTTTCGAGCGGATGGTACAGGTCGTACAGCCAAAATTGAGACGGATGCGATCGCGCGCCTGGGCGAAGTGGATGGAGCGATCGCGCCCCTACTTGCTATTGCTGCCTGCGCTGAGCATCATTGGTGTTTTGTTTGGGGGCGGTTTGCTACTGGCGCTGTTCCAGAGCCTTGGCTTCTTCACCTTGCTGGGGCCGGGGGAGCTGAGCTTGGAAGCTTACCGGGCGGCCTATTCCAACTCAGAATTTTGGACGTCACTGCTGCAAAGCTTTTATATTGCGATCGTGGCAACTGCCCTCTCGACGGTGTTGAGTGTGGGGCTAGCGATGTTGTTGCGATCGGCCAATCGCTGGGCGACATTGGCTTGCCAAATTACGCTGCCGATTCCCCATTTGGTGGGCATTGCAGGAATTTTGATGCTGCTCGCTCCTAGTGGGTTGATTGCGCGGGTATTTCTGGCGTTGGGCTGGATTCAGACGGATCAGGATTTCCCGTTGTTAGTAAACGATGGAGCCAGTATCGGCCTGCTGATCCATTTCCTGTGGAAAGAGATTCCGTTCATCACGCTAATTTTACTGGCGGTGCTGCGGGGACTCAACCCAGCCTATGAGCAGCAGGCACGGGCATTGGGCGCAAGCCCCTGGCAATGTTTTTGGAATGTTACCCTGCCGCTGCTCAAACCGGGCATCCTGTCTGCCAGCTTGATTGTGTTTGGCTTTATCTTCTCTTCCTTTGAAGTTCCATTTTTGTTAGGGGCCATCCAATCGCGCACCCTACCCGTATATGTTTACAGAGCCTTCACCGACACTGATTTAACCCGTCGGCCAGAAGCGATCGCCCTCGGGCTTACCCTATCGGCCATCTCCATCGCCGTTATTGCTATTTACCTATGGATTACAGCCAACGCTCGCTCCCAAGTCAGTGGAAAGCGTAATTCGTAAAAGTGGAACGCAGATGAACACGGATAAACGCAGATAACGCGGATAGGGCGAATAACCCCCGCCTCTGTGCCTCTGTGGTTCAATTGCTTCAGTAACAAACCCTTTATTCCTTTGATGCACTCCTCCCAAATGCCCCGCAACGCCCTTATTCTGCTCATTATTCTTGTGCTGTTTCTGCCTTTTCTGCCCCTGCTGGTCTGGTCGGTGGCGCAAGGGTGGTTCTTTCCGCAGCTCATCCCGCAGCAATGGACCCTCGAACATTGGCAGCAGTTGCTATCGGCCAGTTCGCGGATTGGGGAAGGGGTGATGCAAAGTTTGGCGATCGCCCTCACTACAACAGTTCTCTCGCTGTTAGTGGGCATTCCTGCCGGACGCGCCATGGGATTAATGGAGTTTCCGGGCAAGCCCGTCCTCAAATTGTTTTTGCTTACTCCAATTATTGTGTCGCCTCTAGCAACCCTGATGGGCATTCAGTTTGTGTTGATTCGGCTAGGTTTGAGTGGAACCCTGTTGGGAGTCGTTCTGGTGCATTTAATGCCGACTATCCCCTACATGACCCTGGTGCTAGCGAGTGTATTTGCCAACTTTGATGTGGGCTATGAGATTCAGGCGCGATCGCTTGGAGCTTCCCCCATCAAGGTTTTCTCGCAAGTCACGTTACCGTTGATTGCGCCAGGAGTCGCGGTGGGGGCATTGTTCGCCTTTCTCATTTCCTGGAACGAGTTTTTGCTGACCTTCTTTGTGGGAGGCGGCAGCGTGTTTACCTTACCGATGATTCTGTTCACCTTGCTCCAGGGCGGGAACAATGGCTTGATTGCTGCTGTTGCCATCACATCGATTGTGCCGGGATTGATTTTCCTGTTCGTTGCCAGCAAAGCGTTGCAAAATGAAGCCGCACTGGGCGGATTGGGGAGTGTGTAGCTATGGGTCAGTTAGTGTTAGAACGACTCACCAAACGATTCTCGGACATTCCAGCGGTGCTGGATTTATGGCTTGAGATCGAGGCAGGCGAAATCCTGTCGCTGCTGGGTCCTTCCGGTTGTGGCAAGTCGACCACGCTGCAAATGATTGCGGGGGTACTGCGCCCCGATACCGGAGCGGTGCAGTTGGATGGAGCGATGCTCAACGATGTTCCCCCCGAAAAGCGCGACATTGCACTAGTGTTGCAGCGGGGTCTACTATTTCCCCACCTAACCGTGGGTGAAAATGTAGCGTTTGGCCTGAAGATGCGGGGGGTAAACCGGACAGATCGAGAGGCACAAGCAAACGCCATGTTGCGACAGGTGCAACTAGAAGGTTTTGGCGATCGCAAACCCTCCGAGCTTTCGGGTGGGCAAGCCCAGCGGGTGGCCGTGGCGCGATCGCTCGTCATCCAACCCAAGCTACTGCTGCTAGATGAACCCCTCTCCGCCCTAGATGCCAACCTGCGGGAAGAGATGCAAGATCTGATTTTGCACCTGCAAGCACAAACCGGCGTCACCATGATGGTAGTGACCCACGACCAGGCCGAAGCCGTCGTCATGTCCGATCGCATTGCCCTGATGTTTGACGGCCAACTGCGCCAAGTCGCGACGCCAGAGCATCTCTATCGCTACCCCTGCGATGAAGCCACCGCTCGGTTTATGGGCGGCGTTAACTTCTTTCCGGGGCATGCACAGGGACATCGCTGGACTCTGGCAACTGGAGAAACCTTGATGAGCGATGTCGCTCAGGATGGTGCGGTGCAAGTCACGATTCGTCCCGAGCAGGTGCGGGTTCTCGACCATCCCACGGCTGGCGTCAATACCTTTGCCGCCAAAGTCATGAGCCAGCGCTTCACCGGCACCCAGCGACGCCTCACCCTTTCCCTTCACTCCGAACTCGTCCTGCAAGCTTGGGTGAACCCGACTCAGGAATGGGCGATCGCCCAGGATGTCTACGTTCAGTTGCCACCCGATGCCCTTTGGTGTTTCCCCTCAGACTCTAACCCAGCCGCAGATTTGTCCCTAAGCATCACATGACTTTGGACTTCGTCGTGCGTTCAGTTAAACGATTTTGGATTGTAGATTCTGAATCACACCGTTGGTTTTGTCCGTCTTTCAATTGCTAAGCATTACAAGAGAGAAACTATGTCCCACCGTTTTCACTTTCCTCGCCGCCGCTTCCTCTGGATTTCTGCCGGAGCCTGTATCGCGACCCTGACGAGTAATTGCGCTAGCAACGGCGGCAACGCTGACAATGCATCAACTCCCGCGTCGGACTTCGATCCCAAAACTGCGAGCTGGGACGAGATTGTAGAGGCAGCACGGGGCACAACCGTCAATTGGGCCATGTGGAGTGGCAGCGATAACATCAACCAATACGCCGATGCCTGGGTGGGTGCGAAGTTGCAAGAAGAATACGGCATCACGCTTAACCGTGTGCCTCTGAACGACACGGTGGAAGCCGTCAACAAAGTCGTTAGCGAAGTGCAAGCGGGCCTCACCAGTGGCGGTGATATTGACCTGATTTGGATCAACGGCGAAAACTTTCGCACCATGAAGCAGGGGGATTTGCTCTACGGCCCCTTTACCGATGTGCTACCTGCGATGGAGTACTACGACCTGAACAACCCAGCAGTGCTCAACGACTTTGGCTTGCCCATCGATGGCTTTGAAGCTCCCTACACCGGGTCTTACTACGTCATGGCGATGGATAGCGATCACGTCTCCAACCCACCGCAAGACTTCGAGGAGCTGATTGCCTGGGCGGAAGCCAATCCGGGTCGCTTTGCCTATGTGGCTCCCCCCGCCTTCGATGGCAGTCGCTTCCTGCTCACGGTTCTCTACGGCGTAACAGGAGGTTACGAGCAATATGCTGGTCCCGAGTTCAAAGAGACCTTGTGGAATGAGCGATCGCCCCTCGTTACCGAATACCTCCGGCGGCTGGAACCCCATCTATGGCGGAGTGGCGAAACCTATCCTCCCACCCAAACTCGCCTCAAAGAGTTGTTTGCGAATGGGGAAATCTGGATGATGCCGGCCTTTATCTCTGGCATTGCCGAAGGACTGGCAACCGGACAACTGCCCGCCAGTACCCAAGCCTTCACGCTTCCAGGTATCTCCCTCAACGATCCCTCTTTCACAGCAATTCCTGTCAATGCCAACAATCCCGCTGGAGAGGATGTTGGCGAGAATCATCGCTCCAGCGG
>JBCBSL010000069.1:0-18117 GCA_039819145.1 Cyanobacteria bacterium J06638_22 | reverse complement strand
TGGCTGGCATGTCGACGGCGAGGCAGGCGTCATTGCGACGGATGCCAAAGCCGTTCGTCATGTTGCCGCCTTATCTGAAGGAGCCTACGGGGTTTCCACCGCCATTCCGCGTCTTCTAGACCTGCATCGCGTCCTGGAGATACCCGCTTCTTTCTTCATTCCTGGCTATGTGGCCGATTTACACCCGGATTCTGTAGAAGCGGTACTCAATGCAGGGCATGAAGTGGCCCACCACGGCTATATGCATGAAAACTGCTTTTACTTGAGCGAGTCGGAGCAGCGTGATGTGTTTCAAAAGGGCATTCAATCCCTTCAGACCATCACCGGTAAAGTACCCTTAGGCTGGAGTGCGCCAGGATGGGGCGTCACACCCGAAACCCTCAAGTTGCTCTGTGAGTTTGGGATGATTTATGACGCGAGTTTGATGGAATATGACAACCCCTATTGGGTGACGACGGAGGCAGGAACGCTGGTCGAATTGCCCATCAGCATGATTCTGGATGATTGGGAAATTTTCGGGGCGGCACCCGTCCCTGGAGGCGGCGTGAATGCCACGGCAGAAACAGCGTTTCAAATTTGGAAAGAAGAGTTTGATGGGATGCGCCGCTTTGGTGGTTTTTTCTCCCCAACCTTTCACCCCAATCTCATGGGAAGACCGGGGCGATTGAACATGCTTTACCGCTTGTTTGAATATATGCGCTCGTTTGACGATGTGTGGTGGGCCACCTGCGAAGATGTCGCCCGCTATGTGCAGGCGACGAGAGCTTAGATGGTTTCTCGAAGAGACTATAACCACTGGCTTCGGCTGCGCTCAGCTACCGTTTGGCTGCGCTCAGCTAGCTCATCGTTACCTGTGTCCTGAGCGCAGTGGAAGGGCACGGTCTGAATTAGCTGCTGGCTCACGCAAACACGGCCACAGGTACACGCTTGTAAGCCGGAGTGCCAGAGCGCGATTCGATTCGGGCTTTCATTAGCACATTAGCCTCTGGGTAGAACATCAGCCCTGCCCCCGATCGCACATCCCCATAGATGATTTCGATCTCATCCATCTGCCCCGCATCTCCCCGCACACTCACCCGCTGGTGTTCGGCAAAGCCTGCGTGCTCTGCATCCGTCGGGTTCATCAAAATGCAGTGGCGGTGGGGCATTTTTCGATAGCGATCGCCCTCCTTGTAGACCACAGTGTTGTGCTGCGAGTAGCTGCGCCCCGTCATCAGCGCTAGCACCATACCCAACGTAGACGACTCTAGCCCAAAGTCCTGAAGCGTCGGTAGCATCAGGGCGGGCAGTGGCGTTAGCTGCATCTGAGCCTTGCCCGACGGGGTGGGGAATTTCGGCTCTAGGAAAATGCGTCCGGAGATCGTGAACTCTTCCTTGGTATCGTCGATATCGCCGATCTTTTCGTAGCCGGGAATCGTTTTAGCAATCAACTGCCGCACATAGCGGGTATCTTGCAGCTTCCGCCAATCAATTGGAGTGTCGCCATGGATGCGGTGTGCCAGTTCCGTCAGGAACTCGATTTCAGAGATCAGGTCTCCATCTTTCAGGTGGGTTTTGCCCTCATCGTTTAGCCGCACAAAGTTGTTGCCCGACTCGGTCGTTGTTTTGTGGGGATTTTCAAAGCGGGCATAAACCGGAATGATGATCGTGTTCTTCCGGGCTAGCCCGTGGAAGTGCCCCAGGTTTGGCTTGGTCGCCAGGTAGATGATGGTGTCGATATTGCCCAGCGATCGCTTCGCTTGGGTAAGATCGGGGTTGGCCGCATAGAGGTTACCCCCCAGACAGAGCAGCGAATCTACCTTTCCCTCATCCGCCGCTTCAATCAGGGCGCGGGCATCATAGCCCGGTTCGCGCTTGAGCGATCGCCCCAGCAGCTTCTCCAGTGCTTGCCGAATCTCCTCCTTGAGCCGCACCGTCACCCCCATCGAGCCAAAGCCCTGCACGTTGGAGTGGCCGCGAATGGGCATCATCCCCGCTCCCGGTTTGCCGACATTCCCTGTCATCAGCGCCGTGTTGGCGATCGCAAAAATGTTGTCCACACTATTCGCCTGCTGGGTAATGCCCATCGCCCAGGCAAACACAACCCCCTGACAACGGTGAATCATCTGAGCGGCGGTTTCGATCTCCTCTTGAGATACCCCACAAGTCGTGGTGATGGTCTCCCAAGCCGTCTGAGTCACCTGATCGATAACCGTTTGCCAGTTATCGGTGTGAGCCTTTAGGAAATCAAACGTGACCCAGCCGTTTTCAAGTAGCGCTTTTTGGATGCCCATAAACAGCGCCAGGTCACTGCCTGGAATGGGCTGCAAGAAAAGGGAGAAAATCTCTGAACCCTGCATCAGAGATGACAAGGGAAACGCTGGTGAGCCAAACTTGAGCAGCCCTACCTCGCGCATAGGATTAATGACAATCACCGTGCCGCCGCGATCGCGCAATTTAATCAACTCATTCATCAATCGGGGATGGTTCGCTGGCGCATTCGACCCAATCAGCACCACCCCATCCGCCTGTTGCAAACTCTCTAGGCTGACCAACGATGTGCCTGTGCCAAAGACCGTCTTGAGGCTGACGGACGAGGGTGCGTGGCAGAGGTCTGAGCAGTCGGCCAGGTTGTTCGACCCCATCGCCCGGATCATCAACTGCAACAAATAGGCTGCTTCATTGGACGATCGCCCCGAACTGTAGGACGCCACCCGTTCGGCTGGCTGCTTGAAGGCCGTCTCCGCAATCTGATAAATCTCATCCCACCCAATGCGTTCGTAACGGTCGGAACCCGCCCGATGGATAACCGGGAAGCTGAGGCGACCCAGGCGATCGGCCTCCATCGAGGTGAGGTGTTGCAGTTCGGACAGGGTGGATTGGTCAAAAAAGTGCGGCGCAAGTCCCGGTTGCAGTTCGGCGGCGATCGCCTCCACACTCTTCATGCAGCGCTGCAACGGCTCTTCCAGCTCATTCACAAAGCCGCCCTTTTGCCCACCTGTGCCCCAAGCACAAGATAAGCATGCGCTCTTGTGCATCAGGGTTTTCCAAATTTGCGGCCCCTTCGGAGAAAGGGTTTTCTCGGCCCAGTACTTCACCAGGGGCAACCCACCCCCCATCTTCGGCGTATCCTGTGGCGAACGGTCAGACGGAGTTTCTCCCTCAGCCTTGGGAGTTGTCAGGTCGCTGGACGAAGACGACAAATCGGCCATCGGTGACCTCCTGCATTGTAATGTGGCGTATTCCTCACTTTACAAGGGCATGGGGATCGCAGCACCCATCCAACGATTGAAAATCCTAAAACCCCAGATCTTCGACTTCTTTTCTCCCGCAGACAGCACCGATGGGCGGCACCGAAGAAGTCGAAGATATATGCCCCACTCAATTTGCCCTGGTCAATTGCATAGGTGAAGAAGCGCGGTGGACTAGGTATGCTCTAGAAAGCTTCTCGTCTTCAGATCTGGTTGCCCCATGAAACCCTATTCTCTGCTCTCAGTCCTGTCTTCGTTACTGTTGCTCTCCATTGCTGCTCCCGCCGCCGTGGTGCTGCTCCCAGAACCCACAACCGCCCAGGAAGCCCCATCCTCCGAAACCGATGCTGCTCGCTTTGCGGAAGCAGTTCGCCTCTTTCAGCAGGGCATTCAGCAGTATCAAGTGAGCCAATTCCGAGAAGCATTAGTTTCCTGGCAACGGGCACTAGCAATCTATCAAGACCCATCTGTTCAAGCTGCCTTTCCACAGGAAAGCAGGCAGGGCGAAGGAGCTGCGCTGGGTAATTTAGGAAATGCTTACCTGAGCTTAGGCCAATATCCGGAAGCGATCGCCCTCTATGAGCAAGTGCTTGTCATTACTCGCGAGATTGGTGATCGCCAGGGAGAAGGAGGTGTGCTGGGTAATTTGGGAAGTGCTTACCTGAACTTAGGGCAATACCAGGAAGCGATCGCCCTCTATGAGCAACGTCTCGTTATTGCCCGCGAGATTGGTGATCGTCAGGGCGAAGGAAACACGTTGGGCAATTTGGGAATTGCTTATGCCAACTTAGGACAATATCAGGAAGCGATCGCCCTCTATGGGCAAGTGCTTGTCATTACTCGCGAGATTGGCAATCGTCAGGGCGAAGGAAACACGCTGGGCAATTTGGGAGTTGCTTACAGCAACTTAGGGCAATATCAAGAGGCGATCGCCCTCTATGAGCAACATCTCGTTATCGCCCGCGAAATTGGCGATCGCCAAGGCGAAGGAGCCGCACTGGGCAATTTGGGAGCAGCGTACCGCGACTTAGGGCAATACCAGGAAGCGATCGCCCTCTATGAGCAAGTGCTTGTCATTACTCGCGAGATTGGCGATCGCCGGGGCGAAGGAGCCACGCTGGGCAATTTGGGAGTTGCTTACGCCGATTTAGGACAATATCAGGAAGCGATCGCTCTTTATGAGCAACGTCTCGTTATTGCCCGCGAGATTGGTGATCGTCAGGGCGAAGGAAACACGCTAGGCAATTTGGGAATTGCTTATGCCAACTTAGGACAATATCAGGGAGCGATCGCCCTCTATGAACAAGTGCTTGTTATTACTCGCGAGATTGGCGATCGTCAGGGCGAAGGCAACACGCTGGGCAATTTGGGAGTTGCTTACGCCGATTTAGGGCAATATCAGGAAGCGATCGCCCTCTATGAACAAGTGCTTGTCATTACTCGCGAGATTGGCAATCGTCAGGGCGAAGGCAACACGCTGGGCAATTTGGGAGTTGCTTACAGCAACTTAGGGCAATATCAAGAGGCGATCGCCCTCTATGAGCAACGTCTCGCTATAACCCGCGAGATTGGCGATCGCCGGGGTGAAGCTAGCGCGCTGGGCAATCTGGGAGTTGCTTACCGCAACTTAGGACAATACCAAGAGGCGATCGCGTTCTTTGAACAACAGCTTGTGATTACTCGCGAGATTGGCGATCGCCAGGGCGAAGGAAACACGCTGGGCAACTTGGGAAATGCTTACAACAACCTGGGACAAGATCAAGAAGCGATCGTCCTCTATGAGCAAGTACTGGTCATTGCCCGCGAGATTGGCGATCGCCGGAGTGAAGGCAATGCGCTAAACAATTTGGGAATTGCTTATGCCAATTTAGGGCAACATCAGGACGCAGTTGACCTCTATGAGCAAGTGCTGGTCATTACCCGCGAGATTGGCGATCGCCGGGGGGAAGGTAACACACTGGGTAATTTAGGACTGACTTACGCCGATTTAGGGCGACATCAGGAGGCGGTTGATCTCTATGAGCAAGTGCTGGTTATTACCCGCGAGATTGGCAATCGCCGGGGGGAAGGTTACGCGCTAAACAATTTGGGAATGGCTTACAATAACTTGGGGTATTATCCGCAAGCTTCTGATGTGTTGTTTGCCGCCATCGAAGTTGAGGAATCCCTGCGGAATGAAGAGATTCCGGATGCCCAGCAGATTTCCTTCTTCGACACACAACTTAGTGCTTATATCAACTTACAACGGGCCCTCGTGGCTCAGGGCAACATCGACTCTGCTCTAGAAGTTGCTGAGCGAGGGCGTGCTCGCCCGTTTGTTCTATCCCTGCTGCGCCAACAAGAAGACTCCCCCATCGCCCCTCTACCAAACCTCGCTGATATCCGCCGCATTGCCCAACAGGAAAATGCCACCCTGGTGCAATATTCGGATGTGAGTTTCCGAGAGGATGAGACTCCACAGCTTTTCATCTGGGTGGTACAGCCCACTGGAGAAATCCACTTTCAATCCGTTGATCTGAGCAGTTTTGAGCAAAATTTGGATGATCTGGTTACAACCACCCGGCAACTACTCAATGTGCGCAGCCGCAACGATGCCGAAGTCATCATCTCTCTCACCCCCGAAGCCCAAGCTGCCCAACGCCAGCGCCAAACCGAAGCGCTACAAGCTCTGCATCAACTACTGATTGACCCGATCGCCTCCTACCTTCCCGACGCTCCTGAAGAGCGCATCATCTTCATTCCCCATCAATCTCTCTATCTCGTGCCCTTCCCAGCATTAATGGATGCTAATGGCGACTACCTCATCGAGCATCACACAATGCTCACGGCTCCCTCCATTCAGGTACTCGACCTCATTCGCCAGCCATCCTCCACAACTGCCGATGCCCTCACTGCCGATGACTTGCTCTTGGTCGGCAATCCCATCATGCCTCGCATTTGGAATCCCAGCACAGGGCAGAGCGAACAACTATCCAGCTTGCCAGGAACCGAGCAAGAAGCCGCTGCCATCCAATCACTTCTCGGTGCTACACCGCTGTTGTGGGAAGCAGCCAGTGAAGCCACTGTCAAAGCTCAAATGCCGACAGCACAGGTCATTCACTTAGCAACCCATGGACTCCTGGACTACGGCGATCCACAAGAAACCGGGGTGCTGGACTTTCCTGGAGCCATTGCCCTGGCTCCGGGAGATGGTGAGGATGGGTTGCTCACCTCTGCCGAAATCTTGCAAATGGACTTGAGGGCTGAACTGGTGGTGCTAAGTGCCTGCGACACAGGACGGGGACGCATCACCGGGGATGGCGTCGTAGGGCTGTCTCGTGCCTTCATGCAAGCAGGGGTGCCCAGTCTTATCGTCTCCCTGTGGAAGGTCCCCGATGAGGCAACCGCGTTTCTGATGACGGAGTTCTACGAGAACTGGCAAACCACCCCAGATCGTGCCCAAGCTCTCCGTCAAGCGATGCTGACCACGATGGAGCAAGAGGAGTATGCTGACCCGCTAAACTGGGCAGGCTTTACGTTAATAGGACAGGCAGAGTGACAGCATCAACGCTACCCAAAAATCCGCTGCAAGGTCAGGATGAAACCGGGTAAAACCCTCTCTCCCGACAATGTACTGGGATTCTTCAGCACTTCAATCGCCTGACCTGCTCGATAAATTTCTACTTGCTTGTGTTTCGGATCAATCAGCCAGCCTAACTGAGCGCCATTGTCCATATACTCCTGCATCTTTGCCCTTAGATCTGTGAGGTGATCGGTTTCTGAACGCAGTTCCACCACAAAATCAGGGCAAAGCGGAGCAAAGGTCTTTTTTTGCTCAGGCGTTAATGCATCCCACCGTTCTCGACGCACCCACGAGGCATCTGGAGAACGATTTGCACCATTCGGCAGCTCAAATCCTGTTGACGAGTCAAAGGCTTCTCCTAACGATTCGTTAGCTTCATACCAGTTTCCCAATTGAGTACTGAGACTCAGGTTCCGCCTACCCGTTTCACTCCCTGTCGGTGGATTCATAATCAGCGTTCCTGTGGCTGTCCGTTCGAGCCGCAAATCATGATTGGCAGCAGCCAGAGCCGCAAACTGTTCTGACGTCACCGTTAGGGCAACATCCTTGGGAATTTGGAGGAAGAGGGGTTTTATCTGAGGAGAAGCTTGCACCATCAAAGGTCACCTCACGCCGCTGAATCGTATGTCTATTCTAAGGTCTATAGCCATGCCTTTTCGCCCTAAAGCATCGTCAGGCCATAGTTGAATCTTACGGCTATTCAACCGGACTCGATATCACAGGACACGCGAGGCAAAGGGAAGTTGCCGCAACCCTTGGCTCAGCAGGAAGCAAAGAGGCGTGCTAATAACCGTTACCACTACAAACTTGAGGAAGGGATGTAGCGGATAAGAAGCCACTAAAAACTGAATTCCAATCACAATGAAAATGTGAATCAGATAGGTCGTATAAGCGTTGGCTGCCAGCATTTTCTGGAACCGACTTGGCTGATTGAGATAGTCGCGGAAGAGCACCAGTAAGCCCAAGCACAAGCCGACACAGAGGCAGGATTCCCAGAGGCTTGCGAGGAGCGATCGCCCATCCCACCCCCCACCAACAAACAAGTCGGGCAGGGCATCCGATCCAATGCCTGTGTAGCCGTAGCGTAGTGCCACTGCCCCTAGGCCAATGCCCAACCAAAGGAGCGCTCGACGACTGGGCATCCGATTCAGCCAATCATGGCGATAGGCCAAAATGCCGATGAGAAATAGGCTGGCATATTGGGGCAAGTGTGCGACTTCTGAAGGGATAAAGTCGAGGATTTTGACCCAGGTGTCGATGGGATAGTGGATGCGAGTGATGAATGTGACGATCGCCAAACCCAATGCATAGAAGGCAATCCACCGATTGGAGGGTGGATTCAATTGAGTTGTTGGACGGGGTTGCGATCGCCGTATCCATCGCGACAGGGTATAGCCAATCGCATAGACCAGCAAATGCACCAGAAACCAGAGATGGGCAAACTCTAAGGCACCCATGCGCCAGTACTGTTGGGATAAGAATTGCCAGAATGATAGGGATGGGGGATCGGCTTTATAAAGTACCCAGGGAATCACCCACAGCACGAGAATGAGAATGGGAATCCCTAGTCGTAAAAGGCGATCTTGCAAGAATAAACTCGCCCCTTTGCGATTGAAGGACGCAGGTAAGAAATAGCCGGAGATCAGGAAAAATAGCCCCATGAAGAAGCCAGCATTGACAGCAAAAAATGCGCCTAAAATCTGCGCCCGTTCTGGATTGAAGAGGAGCCAGCGACCACCGGTTGGGCCATAGGGCTGCGCTGCATGGTGGGCAATTACTAGGATGGTAAGGAAAATCCGCAGGTTGTCGAGGAACACAAGCCGTTTGACGCGAGGGCGAGACTCATCCGAGAGCTGGGCGGGTTTGAGCGAAATCATGATGCGCCTCCTGCAGCAGCATGGTCATCAGTAGGGTGATGATGGTATCTTCAACGGTGCGATCGTCCATGGGGTAGGGAGCCGGATCCCAGTGGCGGTGAATAGCCCAATAGGTAAGGTTTTCAAGTATCATGCGGGCGGCGATCGCCCGGTCGGGAACTGGTCGAAAATAGCCCTGCTGAATTCGCAAACCAAGATATTGCACCAGCGATTGCATCACCGTCGTCCGCCCCGCTTGAAAAAATACGGCGGCTAGTTCTGGATACTCGCGGGCACAGCGATCGATAAGCTTCATGCTGACGCGGTGGCGATACATTTTGCGATAAAGTTGGCGCAAAATTCCCTCCAATTCCGCAGAAACAGAAGAAGGAGCATCCTGGCTCAGAGCCTGACTCAACAAAGGCACCGGATCGGCCTCAATCAACTCCTCTGCAACAAATTGCAGAGTACTGGCCGAATCGGGCGTCGGCACAGGCAGCGTGGCAGGCAAGGCGAGGATGGGGTGGGGAGCATCGCTATCAGAACCCGGCTTGCCAATGGGGAACAGAACATCCCCATGGCGCAATACCAAATCAAACAGGGCTTCTTTGCTTTCGACGTAGAGATACACAGTGCCCTTGGCGACACCCATCGCTTGAGCAATATCGGCAATCTGTGCTCGGCGGTATCCCTGAGCTAAAAAAACCTTAGTCGCCGCCACAATCAACGCCTGAAAGCGCTGTTCCGATCGCTTTCGACCCAATTCAGCAACTCAATAATGACTCCTCTTTCAGGTTAAAATGACCGACTGGGTCAGTCAATTATTAGTTAAATAGCTTCACAGACCAAACTAAACGTGCAACAGGGATACCGATGACCCATGCGATTCAGCACCTATCTTGTATGGTTGAGACGAACCGACTGAAACCATCATCTTGAGGTCGCATATGCCCATCGTTAGTAAAGCGAACGGATTGCTGGCCGAATTCGCCTTATTTCCAGTACAGCCAGAACAACAGGCAGACTTGCGTGAGCAGCTCATCCAAATCATTACGTCTCTGCAAGAAAACAGCCCAGGATTTGTTTCGGGCACTATTTTCCAGAGTGGCGATGGAAGCCAGATGACAAGCTACATTCAGTGGACCGATCAAAGCGCCTATGTGGCCAGCCAAGCCATCCCAAATTTTGATGCACCCGATATCCGTCTCTACGAAATCTTTGCCTCGGAACCAAAGGACAGTGAGGTAACACTCGCACCTGACATGCATGGGCTCATCAACTTTGGGACATTCACGATGAAGCATCCCGATAATCAACCCCGATTCATCAAGCTATTTCGTCAGGCGTTGGATATGGTTTCAGGACAACCTGGACTCATCTCAACCCACGCGCATCGCAGCCTGGATGGATGGAAATGCATTAACTTTGGCCATTGGGATTCGCTAGACGACTTCACAGCCATGGACACAAATCGACCCTTCTCTCCTTTATTCGGAGAAATGCTGGACTTAGCGGATAACGAATACAAAAAGGAGTTGCATACCGTTGTTTTCACCACATAACTGGATGGGTAGTTTAAGACTGAATTTTCAGCCGTAATGCAGGGTGCCGTAGCCTCAACATATTTGTAGGTTTTGCGACGCGCTCTGCCTTTCCCGTTAAGTCTTATGAATAGCGAATCTCCTTTGATGACCATTGTCCTTGCAGCTTACTTTGCTGGTCTCTGGACCTTACTTTTGCTGATTGTTTGGTGGCCCGTGAGCTGGCAACTGAAGCGATCGCCCCAGTTTGGCAATATCGGGCTGTGTAGCCTAATTACCGCATTTTTGCTGGGGGAATTGGCAGGCATCCTCACCCCAGTTAACCGTTTAGTAGACAATCCCCTGGCCGCCATCAACAACAGCCTAATGCTGGGCGCTTGGCTGGGCGCGTTCCTCGGAGCCACTTGGTCTATGATGGATGGCTCAAAGCGATTGAAGCACTTGGGGTGGCAAGGGTTCGGACGCCATTTGCTGCAGCAACTAATCGCACCACCAGAGCAACGGAACACGTCACAACTACCCGCCTCGGCGCGACTCAACTTCAGCGGTCAAGACTGTCGGCAGCGCTCCTTTGCACGACAGATATTGAACGGCGCGAACTTTCAGAATGCCAATCTGGAAGGCGTGGATTTCAGCCATGCCCGGTTGATTGGAGCCAACTTCCAAGGGGCGATCGCCACCAACGCCAACTTCAATCATTGCCATATCGCTGGCGCAACGTTCAGCGGTGCGACTCTGAAAAATGCTATCTTCAGCCATACCATCGGTTTTGTTCCAGGCTGGCGCTATAGCGACACCCTCCTGCGCCACTGGACACGCACGACGCCTGATTGGGTGTGGATATTGCTGGGTTACGGATTCGCCAGTCTCACCTTCCTGTGGCTGTTTACTCCCCGCGCCCGACTGATGCTGCTGGGATTGCTACTTGCCTGCGTAGCGATCCTGCTGATCCTGGTGACGCTGGGCTTCTGGCTCCTGACGCGGTGGGTCACCCTGAGCGGCATTGCGGTAGTGGCACTGATGATGAATACCAGCTATCTGTTGAGTGCCCATCCGACCAAGAGTGGTCTCCCTATCGCGGTCGAAGTCGTCGTTGTGCTGGTCGCCGGGGCGATCGCCCTCCTTGCCCTCATCCAAAAGCGCTGGCCTACCTTTGGTTGCGGGTTTGGAATGCTCTGCGGCAGTAGCGCTGTCGCCCTCTTCCCCATGCTATTCCGCGACCAACTTCCGTTGCCGTTGCTCTACAGTGGCATCTTTTCCGCTTGGGGATTGGCGATCGGGCATCTGGCAGGCATCTACTTTGAGCGGGGCATCTGCCACTTTCAACAGGCCAACCTCACAGGCGCATCGTTCAGCCATGCCCGCCTCTCCTTCGCCAACTTCCGCGATGCCACATTGACCCAGGCAAAATTCAGCCACGCCAAAACGCAGGGTGCAAGCTTCACAGCCTCCACCCAAACTCAGCCCCCAGCATCTGCCCCACGACAATGACATGCTGCTTAATTTAATCTCTAGAAATTTGAAACGTGATGAGAAGACAACGTCGCACTACCGGACTTGGCCTGGGATTGCTCCTGATGGGGGCGATCGCCTGCCGCCAACCCACCGTTTATGTCAATGATCCTAATCCAGAAGAGGTGCTGACCTCCATTGTTGGCACCTGGCAAATGGAAGACAAACACACCGGAGAACTACAACCCTTCCGCTGGACGTTCACCGAAAATGGAGAGTTAATTTACAGCAACCTACCCACTAATCCCAGTACCTTTGTCGGAGCCTATCGCATCGACTCCGCCGCTGATCCGATGCACATGGATTTACAACTTCCTGGTGAAGATCGCATCAGCTTAACAATTTTTGAATTCACCGAAGACGGCGATTTGAAAGTTCGGCTAGGGGCACTCCGATCTGACTATCGGCCCGATAGCTTTACAGGCGGAGACACCATCCTGCGCAAGATTTCTGATGCGGTGGAACCCTAATCAATCATAGGGAAAGCCTTGAAATAAGAAAGCTCCTCTCAATCCCATGGGTATGGCAACAAGAGGAGCGACTTGGAGTGAAACCTGAACCTTGGAGTCAGTCAGTGAAGGAGTGGCAATGACCCATTACAAGCCAGGGAAACCCAACTCCTGAGCCCGCTCCAACTGTTCGTCCGACAAAATTTCTCCCAAATCTGCAGCCATATCCACCTGTAGGATTTCTAGCTGGCTAGCTTGATCGTCACTCAGGTTCAACTCCGAAAAAAGATCCGGTCGATTTCCCGTAGCAGACGAACCCTGCATTTCTTCCTGAAGATCGTCTAGCTGTTGCTGCTGCTCTGAAGTCAAAATGTCTTCAAGTTCGGACTGATAACCCTGCATAACTCCACGCATCTCTTGCATTTGGGAACGGCTCAGACCCAGCGATCGGATGGCCTCACGATTGACCTGACTCTGCGCCGGACCAGGGGTGGCTAGTAGGAGGATGCCAACACCAAGACTAACGATTAGCAATTTTGAAGTTCTTCGTATTGATGCGTTAAGAGTCATTCGATTTCTCCAATATTGATGAACGCAATTGATGAACACAAACTGCCTGGGGTCAGGAAACACTCAAAGGCTTGAGCTAAATCCGTGGAAACAAGCCCATCCTAGGGGGTATGCCATAGGCAGTACCTGAAGCAAATCTCCCAAAACAGGTAGGACAAGTGTCGTAATTCAGATTGGGAGAATTGTCCTAGGGCAGAGCTTCGCAATTAGGACATGCGTCTCTGGTCAGTAGCCGGGACAGTCAATAGAGTTGAGACCAATTCCCCAGATGGCTGCAAACCCATTGATCCCACCTTGGCAATCGGGAAAAACTCTACTGCCATAGACATTCTTCCGTGATAGCATCGGCTGCAATGTCATGCTGAAGCTTGCTCCAGCCCTTTTCCTAATTTGAGAAAAGGGTCAGGGCTGAGGGTGACGAGCCTTTTGGAAGGCAATCAGGTGAGGTCTAGTGTTTCCCAAAAACGGGGGAACTGGCTCTCAGTTATCTATCGCTGATTAGTATCTGGCTAATGTTGCGTTGTGGAGTTCCTCTGGTGAAGTTAGATGTCAAGCGATCGCGCTCTCCTTTTAAACAGCTCCTTTATGTAGAGTGGGTACTGCTTGGGATGGCAGTCTTGGCGGCTCTGACTTCGATGGTGATTTTCCCAAGCCAGAGAATCGTTTGGGTCGAAATTAGCCTGATTTCGGGACTCGCCGTTATGGGACTGCAGTTACCTCAGCGGGAACTGCCCAAACTGATCTACACCGTCATTGAGCTAAGCACCCTGTTGCTACTCACCATCGATGCCGGACGATCATCCGTAATGCTGCCGTTACTACCGCTGCTAGGCATGGTGGTGGTGATTCGCAGCTGTCAGATGTTCAAGGGATTTTGGCGGGTGATAGTAGTAACGATAATATTTACCCTGCAAGGGGTATCAATCTTCTCTCGGGGCGAATTCCCCATGCCGCCGCTCCTGGTTCAAGGTCTCGGCACTTCGCCCACCGACTGGCAGATGAACGCCGCTAGAGTCAATCTGATCGTATTTTTTGGCCTAGTGCTAGTGTTTGTCCTGCTGCTAGTCAACGCCCTGCTGTCGGTCTACCACAGCCAGCAGGACCTGGCGATCGCCCACGAACAACTGCGAGCCTATGCCGCCAAAGTGGAAAATCAAGCCACCCTACAAGAGCGCAATCGCATCGCCCGAGAAATTCACGATTCATTGGGTCATGCCCTAACGGCTCAAACGATTTTGCTTGAAAATGCCTTACTCTTCTTACCGCCTGAGGCTATCCGAGCCAAAAGATATCTAAAGACAGCCACCGAATCTGCTTATCAGGCCCTGCGAGACGTTTCCAAATCGGTCTCAACCCTGCGCACCGCCCCCCTTGAAGAAGCCCCTCTGACCCAAACCATTCCAGCCCTGGTAAAAGATATCTGCCAATCGGCTAATATCGTCGCAGACTACCGGGTAGAACTGCCAGAACCCCTCTCTGATGACATTCGCCTGGCACTATTTCGCATCGTTCAAGAAGCTTTAACCAATACGGTTAAACATGGCCATGCGCAGATGGTGCAGGTAGGGCTAGTCGCCAAATCTAATCGCCTCCATCTGCATGTGTTCGACGACGGCAAAGGGTTTGACCCCAGCAAAAACACCTCTGGCTTTGGACTTCGAGGCATGCGTGAGCGCGCCACCGCTCTGGGGGGCACCTGCCAGATTTGGAGCGCGCCAGGCGCGGGCTGCCGCATCAGCGTGATTTTGCCCCTGCCCCTTGTCCATCTGACTTGAAACAGTCCATCCGACTTGAGACAGTCCATCCGACTTGAAACAAATTAATGATTCGCATCTTACTAGTAGATGACCAAACCATTATTCGTCAAGGATTAGCCAACCTGCTAGAAGCGCAGTCCGACTTGACTGTGGTCGGCGATGCCGAAAATGGCCGACAGGCCATTGAACAGGTTGCGGCTCTATACAACACACCACGCCAGCCAGACGTTGTCTTAATGGATGTGCGGATGCCAGAAATTGATGGGGTCGCGGCGACTCGCCAAATTTGTGGCGACTTTCCGGGCGTCAAAATTTTGGTGCTCACGACCTTTGACGACGATGAGTATGTCCAGCGAGCTATGCGTTTTGGAGCCAAAGGGTATCTTCTGAAACAAACCCCTATTGCTGATCTGTCTGTAGCCATTCGGGCTGTACACCAGGGCTATACTCACATGGGACCCGGGCTGTTTGAAAAAACCTTCAATACCCCCGACTCTGCCAATCCACCTGAAGTCTTGATACCCCCCGCCTTGGCTACCCTTTCCCCCCGCGAACAAGAGGTACTCAAACTGATTAGCAGCGGCCTCAGCAATCGCGAAATTGCCCAAGCGCTCTTCATTTCTGAGCGTACTGTACGCAACCACGTCACCAGCATTCTGAGTCAGCTGCAACTACGCGATCGCACCCAAGCCGCCCTCTTAGCTAGCAGCGTTTGGCCACGTACCTAGCCGCTGATTTGGATGTCCTGCTCAAGATTCTCTATCCCGTCATGGACTAGGAGATAACAAGATGCTAAATGTCACATTGTGCATCACTTGAGTCAGCTCTGTTCCCTGCTGGCAATGGTATTGGGATGAGCACTCAGCACAGGACACTGGCACGACCAAAGCAATTCCATAGAAATCGTAGGGTCAATGGGCTGAGCACTTGTTCACTACAGAGGAGATTATCGATCGCACTCAATTTGCACCAGAGATCCGAGCACTTCTTAGACACCGTTCATCATTTGTCCTGTGCTTAGACACACTTTATAGAAACCTGTTTAGATTCCGATTTTTGCTGCTTCATGACCTTACTCAAAATGTCTCAGATCTACGCCCAAACCATTGGACTCCTAACCGTTTTTACCCTTAGTCTGACAGGGTGCTTGCCCAATTTGGACGAGTACGATAGCGCTGCCCCTCCTCTTCGAGCTTCACCCGAAACCACCATCCGTCCTTTAGAAGAAGAAGTGGCCGACTATCCTGAATCCTTTGAAGCCCAGGCCAAACAAACCCTCAACCTCCTTCAACGTGCCCAGCAAGCCCATTACATAGAGCGGCGGCAGTTTGCGGCCTCAGTCGATGCACTGGGTATCGGCTTGGAAATGGAGGACGATACCTATATTTATGCCATTCAGCCTGGTACGTTGCAGTCCCTGGTCTCCATCTCGGCCACACCAAAGTTCGATCCCTTACGCAGTTACACGGCAGCTGTCACTGTCAATGTCACGGTCGATCGCCTGGAAACCCTGATTTGCCAGAGTGAACGCCCGTCCACTAGTCCCCCCATCATCATGGGAAGCGGCGAACGAATCAGCTGTAGCCCAGGCGCTCAACCTCTGGAGTAAACCGATGGTTGCGCCACAGCAGACTCGCGGCTAGAGCGAAGCGCTGTAATTTTCACGCGGAAGTGATCGGGCGGAGCAATGGTGAGTCCGCGACGCATAGGACGAATGGGCTTGGAATGGGCGAGCGCCAGCTCTGTGCGAGACAACAGCTCGAACAATACGAGCTTCATCTCATACAACGCGAAGGCCGAGCCGATGCAGCGGCGATCGCCCCCACCAAACGGCAAATACTCATAGGGCGAATACTGGCGTTCTAAAAACCGCTCGGGTCGAAATTGCTTGGGTTCGGGATAAACCGAGGGGCGACGATGGGCCAGATAAATCGATGGCATAATCACCGTTCCCGCTTCAACCCAGTAGCCCGCAATCTCCATCGACTGTTTCACAACCCGAGGAAAGGCATTAATGGCAATGGGATACAGGCGCAGGGCTTCCTGGCAAACGGCGTTGAGGTAAGGCAGACGGGCGATCGCCATCGGATCCGTCGCATCCTCGAGGCTTTCCAGTTCGTCCAACAAGTGCGATCGCACCTCTGGCAACGAGGCAATCCAATACACCGCCCAAGCCAATGCCGAAGCGGTTGTCTCATGCCCCGCAAACAGCAGGGTGATCAGCTCATCCCTTAGCTCCACATCACTCATCGGCTCACCCTCGGGGTCGCGAGCCGCCATCAGTAGGGTCAGAATGTCGGTTCGGGTCGTATCCAGTTGCGCGCGGCGATGATTAATTTCGTCGTAAAGGATATCGTCCACTTGCTGCCGCCGCCGCAAGAATCGCCCCCAGGGACTCCAATCTCCCCAGTCTTTTTGCAAGAAGGGGTAGAACAAAAACATCGCTCCGACGGGTGAGCCAAAGCCATCGAGCATTTGCGTGAGCGCCTGCCGCAACTGGTCGTAGCGTCCGCCCTGCTCCAACCCAAACACCGCCTGCAAGATGACCTGCAAGGAAATAGACTGCATAGCAGGACGCACCGCAACGGTCGTACCAACTGTCCACTGGTCAATCAGCTCAGTCGTAATCGAGCGAATGACATCGGCATAGGAGCGCATGCGATCGCCATGAAAGGGCGGCATCAGCAATTGTCGTTGTCGCTGGTGCGCTGCACCTTCCAGCAAGACAATGCCATGCTCGCCAATCAATTCCTTGAGAATCTGGTTGCCGCGTCCTGCACTAAGCTGCTCCGGTTTCGCCGTGAAAATCGTTTGCAACGCTTCAGGGCTACTGAAATAAACCAAAGCGGTTTTTGCATCGGGCTGGGATACCCGATAGTTGTCGCCATAGGTTTGCCTGCGGGATTCCAACACCTCAAGCGGCTGGAACAAAAAGCGCATTCCCCAGATGCGACGCAACCACCGGGGAGATTTTTCCGGCCCCTTCAAAACGCGAGGGGAGCTATCAACCATATTCATAAGGCTTACAAAATGGGGTGAGCTGTGGGCGATCAACCCCTAACAGTGTAGCAACGGTATCGGGAGCGGGCTGTGGAGGGCGATCGCGTCAGCTTCTACCTATCAGTGGCTTGAATAGAGCTAGGGTACAGACAGATAACTCCCAGCAGTCGGCACTTATCTGTCAAAAGTGACGGATAACTACCTCACTTTCCACACTTATCCGTCAAAAGTGACAGATAAAACCCCGATTCCCGGAGTTATACGACAAAAGTTGAGTATAAGTTCTGTAAATAAGGGTGTTATCGCCCAAAAGTGACGGATAAGATCCCAAAGTGTGGCTCTTATCTGTCAGATCTGACGGTGAATATATAGTTAGGCGGTCTAACAAACTCGGTGCAGTTCTTTTGAAAAATTGCCTTAGATGATTTATAGACAATGGAGCTAAAAGATCTACTAACCCTAATTTTAAGCACAATCGTTGCCATAGTCGGCCTAGCAACATTTATCAAAGCACTCATCGAGTATCGTCGGAGTTCCTCTACGAAGCGTCTAGAACTGTTTCTGATGATGAGAACACGACTGCGTGAGGATCCTGAATTCAAAGAAATCTGTGAGCTGCTTGAGTCCGATGATCCTAAGC
>JBCBSL010000068.1:0-18246 GCA_039819145.1 Cyanobacteria bacterium J06638_22 | reverse complement strand
TTTCAAACTTATAAGTATGAGGTTGGCGGCTCAATCCTTTATCTTAAAAAAAGCAATCTAAGCCCTAAACAGAATAGTTTGTATATCATCGCTTTACTACAGCGTTTTCTGTTTACGTGAGGTACAGTTTTAGGGCTGAAACGCTTGTATTTCGAGAATCAGGTGTACCTCGCTAGGCTCGGAAATGCTATAGTAGCTCATTTATGATATATGATATAAAACTGCTAACCCAATACACTATCTATCGTTTACGCTCGACTCAGACCAAGTAATTTTCTAAACTGCAACCAAACCGATCGCATCTTCCAAAACTTGCTGGTTTTCATCGCCTCAAGCTCAGATTCAATGCTGCTATACTCTCGCTCTACTCGTTTAAGCTGTCGCTTTAGATCTGATTTTTCTTGACGACTTTTTTTGAGTTGTTTTCGTGATTGTTGTAACTTTGCTCGCAGTTCAATGGCATTGATCCGTTGTTTGGCGATGCTAATGCACTTGCTTGCTTCCTCACTGTCTTTCGGTTCATCAACCAGACGTGCCTTCAAGGCTTCGCTCTTCTGAAAGATGTCATTTGCAGTGGTAAACAGAGTGCTGTCATTGTTGGCGAATTGCTGAGTTAGTAGTTCGGCATTCCATTCATATAGTGCACAATCCAGAGCATTTTTCTCTTTGATTAGCGTGACGATGTTTTGAGGTAACTCACTCTTTTTATACTTCTTGCTCTTATCAACATTCACCTTTTTGTAGAGAGGCAGTAGTGCCCAAGACAGGCGTTTCCGCATTAAATCGATTGACTCATCAAATCGTTCCATTTCTCCTAAAATTGAAAAATGTTCCATCACATTTTTCTTGGCCATTTCTAAGAGTTCTGGAGTGCAGTCTCCTACTGGAATAGTTCTAGCATCTTCTCCGGCTAAAAATCGCACCTGCCCATTATCTAACTCAGCGGCTAAGCCACTACCAACAAACTCTTCGAGACTCATGTTGTTAGACGTTACGGCATCATATAGATAATGGGATTCTTCCCGTAGAATATGCTTGTAGAGGGAAACAACGCGATCGACCGGATTTCTCAACATAGAAATGTAGGTCGCAGGTTGAGGGAGATAATGATGCAAGCCAAATGCAAAATGTCCCCTCAGTAGGGAAATCTTTTCTTTTTCCTCACCGGGTAGAGCCTTGAACGTTTCGACAGTAATATTCTGACTTCGATCAACGGCAAAAATTGTTTTAGCTTTGTATTCCCTAATCAAAATTACCGATAGGGTTGTTCCCCCCGTCTTAGGGATATGAACAAAGATAACCGTTTTGTTCATGCGTCTCACCCGCGCTTCGTATGAAGCTCATTACAACACTATCTGGCATCCCCAACAAAAGGATTGGACTAATTTTACAGCACTAGGTTATCCAACAGGGCAAAAAACACTATCTAAATACGACAGCCACCGTTCACCCTGTGCCTTCAATGTAAATTCTGACTCTACAACTTGCCTTCCAGCTTTTCCATAGGCCAACCGTGCATCACGATCTCGCTTAAAAAACTCGATTTCTTTAGCCAAGGCGAGTTCATTTTGTTCATCTACAAGGCGCGCATTAATGCCATCTCTCGCAATTTCTGGAACGCCACCAACCCGAAACGCAACAACTGGCACTTGGCAGGCAGCCGCCTCACATAGGGTTTGGCCGAATGCTTCTTCTAATGATGTATTGACAAAAACGTCAGCTGCGTTGAAAACAAGAGGAAGCTTGCGATAGTCGCGCAAGAGCCCTGTGCTATAAGCACCGGGATACATATCCGATTGGGCACCAAACAGCAAGAAGCAAGCATCGTTCTTAAAGATGGAGAAGAGCTTCTGAAAAATATGTCCACCTTTACGGTATTCTGCGACGTTGATGGCACCGCCCAAAATAACGAACTTGTCTTGGGGAATGCCGAGCAACTTTCGCGCTAGGGCTTTGTTCATTGGATGGAAAACTTGCTCGTCTAGCCCATAGTATAGGCAGTCGGTACGCGTCGCATTTGGCATCCCATCTCGTAATTTTCCTAACAACCAATGACTATCTGTCGCGATGGGAATGCCATTTGATCCACAAAATAAATCCCGGCGAGTTCGCCATGCATGAAAGATTTGGTCGGGAGGTAATGAGGGGTATTCCTGCCAGGTTGGGCAGGTGTGATTGCATCCAGTTTTGTAAAGTTCGCAGCTTCCGGTGTAGGCACATCGCCCTGTAAACCAGTAACAATCATGCATATAGACAACAATTGGGCAGTCTACGCGATCGCGCAATGCTTCAACGATGGAGGGTGACCAGGCCGCTCCATGGATATTGCCAATAACAATGAAATCTGGGGCTATGCGCTTTGTCTTTTCGACGAGTGTATCTTCAATTACTTCAGGAGAGATGCCTAAATCCTTTCGGAGGTAAGGCATACGCTCTATTCCTAACCATGTTCCTGAAAGCTGAGGCGAGATGTAAGGGGCTAGGCCATCCATCGATCCGGTTTCCCAACATAAGGCTGCAACCTCCCATCCCATGAGCAAGAATGACTGGATTTGCCGCAGGTGAGCCATCCCTGCGCCATATTGAAAACCAACATCATCGATGAATAACGCTCGCATCACTTAGCTGTCCTGCATTTTGGGTTTCTACTTTCCCTGGTGTATGCCATCCTTTGTAGCTGCCACATGGAGCTGGTAAATAGCTGGCAAAAAGACATGGATTCGGTCAACTTATTTGATATGCAAGTGCCGTTTGGCCTACGGCATACTCATACTTTCTTATCTAAAGCGTTCGGCCACTTGCTCTAACTCTGGATAGTAGGGCAAGGCATCCCCATAGGTTTTTTGAGCTTCGTGCATGCGGTAGAGTGCGATTGGGTCAGGAATATGCAAGATTTTGGCTTCGTTTTGAGCCATTCTCAGCCACAATTCATAATCCATACTGTAGAAAAGCTGCTCATTGACATGGGCACCCGATTTTTCCCATAGCTCTTTGGTCCAAAAGACTTCTGGCTGATAGAAAAACTCCCCTTGCTTCCAGCAATTTTCCAGATCAAGCAACCGCCCTAAAGGGAGGGATACAGGCTCGCCCAACGGGAAAATGCTGTGGTGGGTCTGGAAGGGAACAGGTGAAAAGTCATGCCGCAGTTGGCATCCACCAACAACCATATCGACATCAGAATTCTCGAAGGCGATCGCCGTCCGGAAAAGGGCTTGGGGCAAGTAACAATCATCACTATTGAGCCAAGCCAAAATATCGCCAGTAGCCAACCGAAAGCCCTTATTCAGCGCATCAGACTGACCGTTATCTGGCTCAACAATACAGTGTGTCAGCTCATCCCGATAACGCTCTAAAATAGCCGACGTGTTGTCTGTCGAGCAACCATCGATCACGATGTACTCCAGATTTGGATAGCCTTGCATCAAAACCGAGCGAATGGTTTCTTCTAAGTAGGGGCCTTGGTTGAAGGTCACCGTGATAACTGAGATTTTGGGGAGGGGTTTGCCAGACGGATAGGTTGCAGGAATAGGGGCGACGGGATAGTTCCAGGGCCACTGTTGACGGGGATGGCTATCCGGCAGGGGATGAAGCGGATCAATCAAGTGAGCGGGGGGTGCCTTATAGAGGCGGAAGTTGTTATATGTTGCGTCGGGCGACCCTAATGCCATAGAACTGTTGCCAGATCCACTCACCACCGAAGTCTTGACTTCTTCAGCGGTTAACTCATAATCGTGAACAACTAGCTTAGTGTCTGGAGCCAGACGATAGGATAGGTTCCGGGCATCATTTTCTGGCAAATGCCCATTCAGGAGAACCACATCAAAGTCGGCCAGCGATGATTGATAGGTCTCCGTTATCAGGGAAAGCCAACCCTCAGATAAAACCTGAACCTTGGCAGCCTCAAGGCTAGGAAGGAGAGTGTCGGCACAGCCAGCGCAGGTTACGTCAATTCCCCGACAGGCAAACGCTTGTGCAAGTGCGGCCAGTTTCTTCGTGGGTTGAATGCATAGAATTCGTTGAGCCGTTGAGACTAGTTGCGAGAAGAACTCAAAGGACTCAGTATTGATATCTGGATAACCTCGGTCAGTTATGCCTTTGAGCATGATGAGGGTCTCAACCGGATCAGACGTCATATTGTCCTGGGTCAGACTCCCAGCAGGTGCCGTCGTTTCCACAGAGGATTCAGATTCTGCCAAAGGTTGAGGGGCAGAGGAATCGGCCGTCGCATCTAGAACGGTACCCAATTCTGCCTCCGCTAACGCCGAAGCGACTGGGGTAGAAGTTGGGCGATCGCCCTCGGAAACCTCAGGCCGCCCTTGTTTTCCAAATCGCCTTACTACAGACAAAGTGGCCTGCTTTAGGGCAACACGCCCAACCTTCAACCGTTCGATTTCATCTTCCAAAGATTTCACATCTTGCTGGAATCGCTTCGTTACTACTTGCAGTCTCTTATTTTTTTGCCGAAGTTGACTATTCTTCTTTTGAAGCTGTTGCCGAAGTTGGTTAACGGTTCGGTTTTGGTCGCGGTTTTTATTGTTGAGGCTGGTATTATGCCGTCGCAAACTCGAATTAACAATATGCAGGTCATTTGACAGGCTGGAATAAACCTTCTCTTGCTCTTTTAAATGATCCTTGAGATCATTCAACTCTTGTTCAAGGTCAAGAATCTTTTGTTGCTGCTGACTAACTTCCAGGATCAATGAGTTTTTCTCTTCTAAACCATGCTTCTGATTCAGACGATTTTTCAAAGAATCGATGGTTTGAACCTGCTCTTGAATTTTCCTGTGAGCAGCACCTAGACTCTTATCTCGATTTTCTAAGAGCGTCCAAAGGGAATCACTTTCTGGTTCCACTGTTCCTGACTCGATCGAAGGCTTAGTAGACATAACCCAATAACTCGTTTGCTTTCCTACAATTTTCGTCTTGAACTGCAGCCATATATGGTTCCGAATCTGTGTTGCTACTCAAAGGGACGATTGTCTTCAGTTTCTGACCTCTTGACTCGTGAGGCAATCGCGTATCTCCCGTACATGTGGTGAAGTCAAAAAATGTCTGCAAGAAAGAAGAACTATAGTTAATGTCTAGAACTTTGCATATTTTCTCTATGAAGAATTCTGGTCGTTGGCAAATATCTTCGTAGTGGAAAATAGGGTGACGGGAAACAGCTTCTGCGTACTTTAGATAAGCGATTCCAAAGTCTTTAACAGAAAGGGCTTTAAATTGACGAAACGTTCGGATTATCGAGTCATAGACATCGGCTGCATGTCGCGAGACAACGAGCGGACATATCGTGAACCCGTAATGTGTCAAGTAAAGTTCTTGCTCCAACAAATCACTTGCAAGTAGCAGTTTATTACCTAAAACATCGTCAAGAAAATTGACAGTTACCCAGTCACGAATGATGAGCTTTTTGCCAGATAACTCGGCTGCTGTTGTTAGATAATGTACTTTGTGCGCATAGCTTTGTTCAAGCAATAACTCACACTCTACATCGGAAATCAGTGAAAACCAATCTCTAGCCTGCTTTTCTACTGAAATTACCGAACGATAGGGATTCACCTCAGACAAAATAATATTACCTGGAATTGAGCCAAGGCAACGATTTACCAATGTGCCACCAGAACGTGCGAAAGCGTAGACAACAGGGATGTGCGTACTCAAGCTAGGATGCCTGCCACAAACAAGATAAGAAATTTGCTTAATACATCTATCATAAAACTCGGGGTTTTCGGCTCCGTAGTTGCCAGAATCTCTTTCCGGATGGTGGTTTGGATCGCCAAGCTTGATGTCTAGAATAGGTTTCTGATGGCTTTATTTCCAACGCTTTTGCTGGGTACTTTGACAGATGCTCTCAGCCAAGGTGCTTCAGATCGCGGGACTGATACCCTATGGCTCGACCGAGGAGAGGCACCGCTTTCCCCAATTGACGGATTTTTTACCCATTACTGTTGCCTCGATGCCGAACAAATTGCGGCTCATCATCAGCTCATTTGGCACTGGGTGATGGACGGGCGTGTGAAAACAGCCGTATTACCCGCTTCCTTCCTAACGTTTTACCCCGAAGCTGCGGCAGATGCTCGATTTACCTTCGTCACCGATGCTGACAGCTGTCCCGAAGTTGAGGCTATTCAGTATGCTATGCGGCTGGGATATCAGACGATCGGGCTAGTCGGAATGATGCCCGCCATGCAGAGGAATTCCCTGGCGGGCTTCGCGGCATTGCGGGATGAAATTGTGCAGCAGGCGTTGGATGTCAGCATTGTGACCTGCGATCGCCCTTCTGAATTACACAACCAGGGGATTTTTCCCTACCGTTCTGTGGAAAGCTTGTTGGGGCAGCAGCAGCTCGGGGCGCTGGTGATCCCGACGCAGGTACATGAGGGCGATCGCCTCCTGCAAAATCTTCGCCTCTGGCAAATTCCGGCGTTTACCCCTTTCCTGCACATGCAGGGACGGGAGAAGGTTCGGCTCATTTTTACCTTTACGGGTGAAGCAGATGCATCGATTACAGCTGCTATTCAAACCGCGTATGGTGATAGCCCAATTCTCCAGCGTTACTTCCATCCACCGGAATTTCACTTCTTTCTGCTGCCCGAAGGCGAAGATGTGTATATCAAGGATGG
Organism: Cyanobacteria bacterium J06638_22; assembly: GCA_039819145.1. GTDB lineage: Bacteria > Cyanobacteriota > Cyanobacteriia > Elainellales > Elainellaceae > Vacuolonema. The sequence goes on along the minus strand of JBCBSL010000068.1, from coordinate 11,623 downwards.
CAATGTTCCCTTAGGGAAAAAAGGCTTTGCAAGCGGTCCCAACCAGCAGTTTTTCCGGAGCCTCTTTGCCGTGCAAGATTGTGGGCCTTATGCCTTTTTTCTGGAAACCGACTGCCTGCCCCTGCGTCCGGACTGGCTCGGCGCGTTGTGCGATGCGGTGCAGACAACGGACGAGTTTTGGGTGATGGGGAGCCATTATCGCGGCGCAATGGGCTTATTCAAGCATTTTGGCCGCCATATCAACGGCAGCGCGGTTTATGCCGTGGGCAATCCCAACTTCATGGCGTTCGTTGAGGAATGGCAGGTGATTTTGAATGAAGTCGTTGCCCATCAAAATCCAATCGTCGCCTACGATTCGGTGCTGGAATACTTTTTCTACTACGAGTTTGTTTCCGATAAAGGTACGGGTAAAAAAATTAAACCCGACGCAAAAGGCTGGCAGCTATTTCAACGCATCGCGGCGTACTTTCGTTATTCTGACTACATCTTGAACTACAGTAGCCCTGCGGATCAAATTGCTGGAGACAAGGCATTCCAAAGCCACCTCCAGCATTTCAGAACTAAGCATGAAAATGCCTACCTAATTCACAATAAATCCCTTTGCGATGCAGCTTATCGGCAACTATAGTGCTGATCTGGATAGCGTAGATCTAGGGAGTCTAGCTCCAAAACTCATCTAAATTGACTTCCGCCATTTCTTTTTTCACTTCCTGAAAATAGGTACTGGTGGTTAGCGTTTCGACCTCCTCTTCTCGTTTATTTTGATCGATTTCAATTTTCAATTCTTCTAACTGTTTGCGCAATTCATCTTCTCGCCGTTTGCGTTCGGTAATGTCTTGCACAATGCCTTCGTAGTAGAGAATGTTGCCATCGCCATCCCGGACAACGCGGGCATCGATTTGAGTCCAAATGATTCTGCCGTCTTTGCAATAGCAGCGATACTCAAATCCTTTTACCTTATCTTGTGAGACAAATAGGCTTCTAAACTCTGCCCGCTTCTCCGGATCAACATATAGCTGCTCTCCAATATTTGTGATGTATTCAATCATTTCCTGGGGCGAGTCATAACCATAGATTTTGGCCAGAGCAGGGTTGACATTAATGAATTCGCCTTCTGGGGAGGATTGAAAGATACCTTCCAGGGCATTCTCAAAGATGCTGCGATAGTTTTCCTCGGCAATTCGTAGAGCATCGAATGAGCTTTCTAGCTGCTCTGTCATGCGATTAAAGGAATGTGCCAGGGTATCAAGTTCAGTCACGGGGCTGGAGGCAATGGGTTCGATTTGATCGCCCTTGGCCAAGCGATCGGCAGCCTGCGAGATTTGTAGAATCGGGCGGGTAATCCAGCGGGCGGTGAGAATGCCAATGACGATCGCCACGCTAGCGGTAATCAGGCAAAGGAACAAGGTGTTGCGGTTGTTGGCATGAATTTGTGCCATGAAGTCCGTTTCGGGCACCACAACAACAATCAGCCAGTCCAACCCATAGCGATCGCGAAAGGGAACAACTTGCAAAAACTGGCGTTGCCCCGATTGCTTGAAATCGAGCTGTTGGGCACCTGTAATGGCATCAAAACTACCAAATTGGTTGAGCAAATATTGCGTTGACTCTCGCACCAGTGCATTACTACTTTCGTGGGCAGCTCGGGGATGGGCGGCATCGCCTTCGCCCACCATCAGGGGTTCGTCCGTGGAGGTGGAAATCAAGTCGCCGTCCCGGTCGATCAGAAACGCCTGACCGTTTTGGCCGATTTCCAGGTTACGCAAGAACGACCGGAATCCTTCGGGAAGCACCACATCCGTTGCGCAGACCCCCAACAGCCGCCGCCCCGACTGGTTGTAGACCGGAAGTGCTGCGGTCACATTGGGCAACCCCGTTGTAGAAGCAATGTAGATATCTGTCCAGATGGCGCGCTCTGAGGCGGCAGCTTGTCGATACCAGGGGCGCGTGCGGGCATCGAACGCCTCATCGGCCTGCCACAGCAAAAAGGTACGGTTGCCTGAAACATTCAGCCGATAGTATTCCCGTAGGTACTGGTTCGCTGCATTGCCGTAGGACAAAACGATAGACCCGTCATCGGGCGATCGCAACACTCCAAAAAACTCACCGCTTTCCTCGCTGCCACAGTAGACAAACGCAATGGTAGGGGAAACAACAATTTGTTGATAGAGCTGGCTCTCTCCCCGCATACTCGTAACAACGTCGAGATCCCCACGGGCAAAGGCATCGGCATTCAAGCGGTTGATGTCATGGGGAATAGCAAAGTAGCCCTGCAGCTCTCGTTCGATGCGGGCAGAGAGTTCGCGACGGAGTTGCGAGGCTAGGTCACTCACAGCTTTTTGGCCATTACGGAAGGACAGATAACCCACCAGCCCAACAGCCGCAATGAGTTGGCTAATGACCGTGACGATAAAAATGACTCTTAGCGGTAATCGATTGGGGTTGGAGGGGGTACCAGAGTCAGGGGGATTGGGGGACATAAGGGGGTGACAATATCAAGGAACAGTAAACGACAGACAATGTTAACTGCGATCGCACCTAACCCGACAAAGCCGTCAGCATAGGAGCGAAACACCCTCATACATACCTTAAAATCTGAACCTAGTAAAATTTCGGGGGCTTGCAAACGCCAAAGATAATTTTTTCTGAGGAGGGGCGCATCGCGCCCCTCCTCAGAAAAAATTATCTTTGGCGTTTGCAGCATGTCGTGCCAGCAGTCCCTTACCAATCATCCAGGCTGGCGTCTCCCTCAATCCACTGTTGTAGGTTGTGTTCGGGCGTCGCCACATTGAACAGATGGAGTCCAAAGTCGTGGGATAAATCTTCGCAGACCTTAATGCCCCGGACGCTGTTTCCCTTGACATCGAGGAGGGGGGAAAAGGTGCCAATTCCTAGCTTTCCAGGGACGACCGCTGTAATCCCTCCACCGACACCGCTTTTGGCGGGCATGCCCACCCGATAGGCCCATTCGCCAGAGCCGTCGTACATGCCACAGGTCAGCATCACGCTGATGACGTCTTGCACATAGCGTTCGTCGATCGCCCGCTCCTTGGTCACAGGATTCACACCGCCATTCGCTAGAGTGGCCGATAGCATGGCCAAATCCCGTGCATTTAATAGAACCGAGCATTGCTGGAAGTAGAGATCTAGCGTCTCGTCTATTTTTTCACTCACCATGCCGAAATTCAGCATCAGATAGGCCATCGCTCGATTGCGGTGGCCGGTCGCCTTTTCGGAGAGAAACACGGGAACGTTGATGTCATGGTCCCGCCCGGTGTAGCGCTTGAACATTGCCAGCATTCGCTTGAGGCGATGGGTACCGTTGTCGCCTTTGATCAGGTCGGCGGTGGCGATCGCCCCAGCATTCACCATGGGATTGTAGGGTCGGTTCGTCCCCTCATCCAACACGATAGAGTTGAAGGCCTCACCCGTCGGCTCCACACTCACCTTGCTGTTAACATACTCGCGCCCATGATCTTCCAGAGCCAGCCCAAATACAAAAGCTTTGGAAATGGATTGGATGGTAAAAAGCTGGTCGCAATTCCCCACTTCAAACACCTGACCGTCGGCTGTAACCACACAAATGCCAAACCATTCCGGCTTCGCCAACGCCAACTCAGGAATATAGTCGGCCACCGCCCCATCATTGAGGGTGCTATATTTCTCGTGCAGATCCGTCAGGTAGCGGCGAAACGGGGAGGTAACAGCGGTGATGGAACTCGCAAGGGACTGCAGATCTCCAATGTTTGACATCCTGGCTATGCCTCCGAAATATGCTGGGCGACCTTGAGAAACTCCTGGCTCACCGGATGGTCGGGGAATTTCACACAAAACACTCCCTCACTGGCCAATTGCACCACATCCTCCGACAGTGGAAAGATGCCAGCCACGGGTTCACCATAGGTTTCTTCGACCTTTTGCTTCAGGGCTTCGGGGTTTAGCTTGCTATGAACTTTGTTAATGGTCAGCAGCATTTTTCGGACATTGAGCTGGCGAGCCACATCCATCGTCACGGCTGTTCCCTGGTAGTCTTGCTTGTCGGGACGCAAAATAAGGATGAGGACATGGGAAATGGCGATCGACAAGAACGTTTCCTTCGATAGCCCGGGGTGGGTGTCGATAAATAAGAAATCGAGCTGTAGCCCCTTGACGAGATTCCGAAAGCCATCATTCATCAGCCGCACATCATAGCCATCCTGCAAAATGCGAGCGATGTCGTCGGCTTTCACGCTCGATGGCACCAGAAACAGCTTTCCCGGTGCACCGATGCTCAAACTGTCACCAATATCATAGGCCGCATCTTCAATGGAACTTTCGCCCCATAGGTAGCTATTTAGGGTCTTGCCCATTTGCTCCGGCTCTAGCCCGAACAGGGTATGAATGCCTGGAGAGGGCACATCCGTATCGACGACCGCCACCCGATGCCCTTGCATGGCAACGGCGGTTGCCAGGTTGGCAGTGAAGTTCGACTTACCTGTGCCACCCCGGTAGGAGTGGATTGAGACAACTTTCGGCATAGTCTTAAACGAATCCAAACAAAAGTGAGGGGACACTAAAAAGCCTTGCTAAAAAATTTCGGCTTGAGCAAGGAATATCCTACTTTTCTCTAGCAGAAAACCGTATTTCGACCCCAGAAAATGTAACTCCCGCAACATTTTTCCGGTTCACGGCTCCAGAATGCCCCTATATCGTTCCTATCCCGCCGACACCATCTCTCTTGGCATCTCAGCATTTTCCAGTTCCACCGGAGCACCCTCTATCACCAACGAGGTCATCTTGCCTTGCCGCTGCACCAGGGTTGTCACCATAGCCAGCATGGCGTTGACCTTGCGGGTGCGCCACTGGTCGATTTGCTGATTGACTTCGCTATAGGAAAACCGCCGCTCCATAGCCTCTCGCAGATAGCTGGCATGACGATGTTCATCCCGCGCAATGCTCTCCAATCCCTTGCAGAGATTGGTACTCATGGGATCATCCCGCAACGCCCGCGCCATCCGCAGGAAGTCTCGGCTAGCATCCAGCTCCAGGATATAGGTGCTAGCAAAAAAGACCGCCCAATCGATGTTCTGTGGATTTAATTGCTCTTGGCTATAGCCCTCGAAGTAGGCCTCGAAAAACGGACTGCGGCGTCGCTCATCCGGCGTCCCATCGGGCTTGTTTTTGGGCACGCTGGTCAGGTCGATCGCCTGCTTGTTCAACTGCTTCAAGGCATGGGCGAAAATTTGACCATGCCGCCGTTCGTCGTTGGCATGGTGCATCAGCTTTTCGGCTAGCCAGGAATCGTCCTCGGCCTTGGCGCGATCGCCCAACGCTTCCAGAAAGGGAACCGATCCCGATTCGGCTAACTGCAACCCCGCCAACATATTGGGGCGCGTCTCCAAGTTCCGTAGATTAAACGCCGTGATGTAGGCCGTTGCTCCCGAACCGACCAAGTGCAATAGCTGGGTCAAACCATTCATAAACTCTCCGCCTGATGCCGCAGTCGCTAGATGAATACCGCCTCATCCTAAACGATTCGCCCAGAGAAGGAAACCGAAACAAGTAGCCGCTAAAGGGTTAGACAACTTGAGCGTAATAAATAGCGCCAGGAAAAAATAGCGCCAGGAAAACAAAAAAATAAGAAAAAGAGTGGAATTTGAGGCGATCGCCCTCGGTTTTGACCCAACGCATACGTTCAATTGGATTCAAATTGCACCCCTTCATAGAGCACATCAACGGGGCAGTCAAATCCCAGGCTATCGAGACGAATAATATCTCCAGAACCATAGGGATAGTAAAGCCACATTCGTCCTTCACCTCGGCGATAACATTCCACAGCCATCTTTTCGGAATCAATCAAAAGGTACTCCTGCAAGCTGGAAAGTGTCTGGTAATTTCGAAATTTTTTCCCGCGATCATTGGCTTCGGTTCCCGGCGAAAGCACTTCCGCAATCAGGATAGGTAACTGGATAAACTGTCGGGCTTCCAGATCGGTTGGGGCACAACTGATCACAACATCTGGGTAGTAGTAAGGCCCCTGCGTACTGATCTGTACCTTCACGTCGGCTACATTGATTCGGCACCCTTTGGTGCGCAAGTGCGATCGCAGCGATGTGTAGAAATTCAAGGCGATGTCATTATGGGGAATTGTGCCTCCCGTCATTGCCACAACGGTGCCACCTACATATTCATGGCGGCTTTCCTGGTGAGTTTCCCAGTCCAGATACACCTCAGCGGTCATATTCGGTGGCGGTTGAAAGGAGGCAACCATAAGGGTTTTTGCTTTCGAAATGCGGTTGACGATGGGATGCGCTTTTCTATGATTGTATCGAGAGCGTGTCGAGAGCAACGTGTGGGGGCGATCGCCCGCTCAAGGACTAATCTTCTTGCCGACTAAAGGAGTGCTCAAAACGCCCTCGAAAAAGTAATGCGGTGATGAGCTGTGCCCACCCCCGCATTACTTAAATTTTGGCGATCCTACTTGGCGATTCTAATTACAGGTGGCCGAGAGGCAAGAGCGCCCGTTGACCCAAACTGTTCCCCGCAAGTAAGCATCAGTCAGGTCAGCGTCGTCGAGGTTTGCCCCTTCCAAAATGGCATTCGAGAGATCCGCGCCCACAAAACTGGCGCCAGCCAGATTGGCATTGGTGAAGTCGGTATAGTGCAACGTGGCTCCCGCAAAGTTGGCCCCGCTGAGGTTTGCTCCGCGCATATACGCGCCTCTGAGGTTTGTCCCACTGAAGTTTGAATCAACCCCATCGACTCCTTCAAATCCCGTTGCAATCAGGTTGGCTCCCTGGAGGTTGATATTTCGAATCGACGCATCTTTGAAGTCGGCTCGTAGCATTTTGGCATCCACAAAACTAACATCATCCAGATTGGCATCCGCCAGGACGGCTTCCTCTAAATCGACCCCTTCCCGAATGAGCCCCGACAGGTCAACGCCTCTCAAGTTACAGAATTCACAAACCCCCGTGTCCAAAAAACGTTCAATATCCTCTGGATTAAACGCTTGGCTGGGTTGGATGAAGATCACCAGGAACGCTGTAATCAGCGCTAGGCTGATCCACCGTCTGAACTGCGTGAGGCGGCGGGCAATGGGGCGCAGAGCCGTGGGGCGAACAATCATGAGTACAGACACTCCTTTTGGTATGAGCGCAAGGGGAGGTTAGAAAATGCACTGGGACAGACCTGACTGTTACGCAGAATAACGCATGATGATTTCGGTCGTCGCACCACAAGTATGGCAGAGGAATCCTGAGTCACCAACCCAGCGGAGGGAATCATCTCAATCTCCTCAAGAAGACAAAAAGTAACTCGATCCCCTAGACGTTCTGCTCTAGACAGTTGTTTCTTAGATCCGGTTGAGGTTATTGCGTGTGCAGCCCATGTTCGAGGGCGTAGCGTACTAGCTCCGTACGGCTGTTTGTCCCTGTTTTGCTGAAGAGGCGGCTGACGTACTTTTCAACATTGCGGACGCTCGTTTCGAGGCGACGGGCAATTTCCTTATTCATCAGCCCTTCAACTACCAGATCCAGCACACTTTGTTCGCGGGGGGTAAAGTCAATCTTGATGGGAGCTGGGGTTTGGGTAATACCTGTCTTGCCCTGGGTTAACATGCTGCGGATTTGGGCAATTTGCTCGCGGATGTCGGCAATGTCGGACTTGTCGCTATCGCTGGCCGCTTTGGTGAGGGTGGTGCGGCGATCGAGTAGGCTGGTGACGATCGCCACCAACTCTTCTGGATCAAAGGGTTTGGGTAAGTAGGCGTCACATCCTGCTTGATAGCCCTGGATGCGATCGGCGGTCATACCCCGCGCGGTCAGAAAGATGACGGGGAGGGTTTCAAAGCGATCGTCTTCTCGCATTTGCTGAAGAAACTGGTAGCCATCGACTTGGGGCATCATGATGTCGGAGATCACCAAATCGGGCATAGCCTGCTCAAGCTTGTCCCATCCTTCTTTCGCATTACTGGCCACCAACACATCAAAGCCACTATCTTCCAGATAGGCTTGGACGGCTTCCCGCAATCCGGGTTCATCGTCAACAAGCAGAATTTGTCCGGGCATGCTACGTCTCCCTTGGATTCGTTGTAACCAGTCTATAGCGCTATGCGCGTTAGTTAAGTACGGTTGTGTGTGGGCGCGCCGCGCCCACACACAACTATTTCTGTGCTTGATGCGGTCGCACACCGCTATAAATTTAGTGCAATATTGCTTGGTTGATGGAATCATCCACCGTTTGACGGACAGATTTTTTGGTATTGATGGCTGAGGATATGATTTTTTTCGAGAAGCGGCGTATCCACGCCGCTTCTCGAAAAAAAATCACACTTGGATTCTGCAACCCCGATTTTTTGGCACAGTTTTTTTGCACAGTGGGGAGATGTGGGACTGAAAAATCCCCATTCATGGTGGAGATGCAATAACGAAACCATGCTCCAACAAGGAATGGGGATAGGGGTGATTTTGTGTAGAAGGGGGGCTATGAAACTGCAACAGCAATCCAAAACAGTCCGCCCACCAATGCTATGGCCGCGATGCCTAGAACCAGATAGAGAGTCTTTTGGCCTTTCGTGGGAGGTTCAGCTTGGTACATTTTGGGTTCAGCTGCAAAATTGTTCAGCCGTCCCCCTTCTTCGGTCGTGTAAGGCATAAGTCTTCAATCCTATTTGTATTTCTATGGATTGTAGCAAAGTGAGTAAGTTTACTTAAAGGGCGATCGTCCAACAGTCCAAACTTATGAACATGCGCGAACGTGAGCGATCGCCTAAATTCCCACAGAGGCTTTGTTAGGACTTACGCATTGGGCATGAAAAACCAAAGGAGTTCGATGATTTTTGGAGTGCTCTGCACTCCAAAAATCATCGAACTCCGTAAGTCCTGTTTGTTTCATCGCTTGGCTTACGAGGCGCTCTGAATAAAGGCTCCCATCTTTGCGACGGCGTCTCGCAATGCCGCCGGATCGCGCACCAGGGCAAACCGGATATAGCCTTCGCCCGCCTTGCCAAAGCCGGAGCCAGGGGCGATCGCCACCCCCGTCTGGGCTACCAACTCGGTGCAGAAGCCCAAAGAGTCTTGCGCCCAGCGTTCTGGTAGCCGCGTCCAGATATACATCGTGGCGGGTGGAGCCGTCACCGCCCAACCCATTTCCTGGAGAGATGCCACTAGCACATCGCGCCGTTCTCGAAACCGCTGCACGGTGGCTGCAACAGTATCCTGGGGACCCGAGAGGGCAGCGATCGCCCCATTCAAAATGCCTGCGTACTGGTTAAACCCCATGACGGCTTTGATCTGGCGCAATTTCTCAATCAATGCCGCATTGCCAATGGCATAGCCGACGCGGAAGCCTCCCATGTTGTAGGACTTGGAGAGGGAGAAAAATTCGATGGAACGCCGCTTTTCAGGATCGGCCTGAAGTACTGACGGAGCAGGCGCACCATCAAACACCAAATCGGGGTAGGGAAAATCGTGGGCGAGTACCAGATTATGCTGCTCGCAAAAGGCAATGGCACGTTGGAAGAAGTCGAGGGGGGCGATCGCCGCTGTGGGGTTGTGGGGATAGCTCAGCACCATCAGCTTGGCCTGCGGCAGCACGGGAGCTGGAATATTCTCTAGTACGGGTAAAAAGCTGTTCTCTGCTAGGAGCGGCATGAAGTAGGGCTGTCCCCCAGCCAGGTACACACCCCCAGTATGGGACGGATAACTTGGATCTTGCACCAGGGCAAAGTCACCAGGATTGAGCAGTGCCAGGGGCAACATTGCGGTTCCCTCCTGCGACCCAATCAGCGGCGTCACTTCGGTTTCCGCATCGACGGGGACGCCAAATTTTCGGGTGTACCAATCCGCCGCCGCTTGCCGAAAGGGGAGGGTGCCATTCAGCAATAGATAACCGTGAGTCGAGGGGTCGGGCAGCGATTGGGCGATCGCCTCCAACACCCGCCCCTCGGTCGGCAAATCCGAAGACCCTACCGACAGGTCGATAATCGGAAGCCCCGCCGCCCGCGCCTGTGCTTTCGCGCGATCCATCTCCCCAAAGACGTTGGATTTCAAAGATTGGAGGCGATCGGCAAATTGCATGGCTCTATCCACAAACTCTACAAATCGCAAAACGGGGAAAGCTCTGCTTTGCCCTGAGCTTCTACGCTACTCACTATCATTATGATGGCGAATGGCGATGGACTCTCGATCAACCTCTTACAAGAAAGTGACCTGTGAGAAAGTGTCGTAGAAACGGTTCAAGGTTACTTTTTCACGAATTTTGCCTGCTAGCTGTTTGGTGGCTGAGCGTAGCCGAAGCCACCAAACAGCCGCGTGCCCTGAGCGCAGCCGAAGGGCATCCTATCAGCAGCAACATTATGGTGATAAGGCGATGCCCCACATGTACATCCTGGAATGTTCGGATGGTAGCTACTACACGGGTAGCACGAAAGATTTGGAACGGCGGCTATGGCAACACCATCATGGGCTAGGCGCAAAACACACAGCGAAGCGATTGCCTGTAAAGCTAGTTTACTGTGAGTCTTACGAACACGTGTCGGATGCGTTTTATCGTGAGAAGCAGGTGCAGGGATGGAGCCGGAAGAAGAAACAGGCGTTAATCGCTGGAGACACAAATGAGTTACATCGGTTGGCAGAGTGTCAAAATGAGACACATCACCAGAGGGATGGCTTCGGCTCCGCTCAGCCAGCCCAAGGCGCTCAGCCAGCCCAAGGTGCTCAGGCAGTCAAACTCAACTCCGCTCGTTGAGCGCAGTCGAAACGAGCACCCACCGATCGGCTGGCTTCGACTGCTCTCAGCCAGCCTAAGGCGCTCAGCCAGCCAAGCCCAACCCTGCTCGTTGAGCGCAGTCGAAACGAGCAGGATTGAGTTTGCAGCCTTTCCCAGAAAAATCCTGAAAATTCGTTTCCGGTTTTCTTCGAACGATTATAAAATCTGGTTGCCTGTGCCAGGATAAGTTTGACCCCTGGATACCAACGCTCATGTCTCTCGTTCGGGCAGCCCTGGTTAGTTTGATTGCTCCCTTTTTTTTTGCGGGAAGCGATGGATCTTCGTCTTTGGTTCAAGCGCCTTCTCCCACTCCCAGCTCTGCCGACCCACCGCCGACTCTGCGCGATCGCACCACCGACCTGTGGCAAGAGCATCAACTAACCCTGATTCTGGCCGGAATCCTGGTCAGCAGTGCCCTGCTCACCTACCTGGGGGTGCTGTGGCGCAACCCGCTGCTGCTGTTGAAGCTGCCCTCAAGCGATATCCCAACCCCCTGGGAAAACATCAAAGTTCCGCTGGGGCTAGTGCGCTGGCTCAAATACCGCGATCGCGTACTGGATACCTGGGTCGAGAACCATTGGGAGAATGCCAGAAACGAGTTTTTGAGCCTGCCAACGGCTTTGTTGCATGAATAGAGGAAAGCCAGAGCTGTTGTGTGACCTAGCCTAATTTAGTCTTCAACCCAGACGGTGTCAGGCTTGGCGAGTTGAATCATGCGATTGAGAGCCGCGCACTGAAGCAACAGCTCAGCGGCTTGGTTGTCAAACTTACGAGAGCGTACCTTGGCACCAAAGATGGCCTTGAGTCGGAACATAGTGGTTTCAGCAATCGAGCGTCGATGGTAGTTGGACTGACGCTTCAAGGCTTTGCGAAC
>JBCBSL010000067.1:0-18273 GCA_039819145.1 Cyanobacteria bacterium J06638_22 | reverse complement strand
GTTCAATAGCCGTAAGACCCAAATATCACTTATGGCCGCTGCGACGCAGCGGCCATAAGTGATATTTGGGTTCTTCAATTGGATTTGATGTTACGCAGTTGGATTACCGTGAATTCGGGGAAACGAATCTGGCGGTTGAATCCGCGCCTAGCTGAACCGAACCTCGCGATCGCATGCGATCGAGGGTTTTCAAAGCACAGATTGGCTCGGCCCGCGATGGTGGACTTCATACTGATAGCCACGACTTTAACCAGGGAGTTATCCCAAAGTAACGTTAGATTAAGAGTAGATCGTTATTTGAAGTAACGTGCTGGGTAACTTTCCAAAATACGTTTGGCCAAAACATATTTTGGTTGGCGCAAGAACGTAGCGCCATAGTGCACCCCAGAGACAGCGAGAAAATCCTTCGACCGATTGCATGAGCCTATTGCGAAAACTTTGCGTGGAGCAACGTGCTGAAACTCTCAGCAGATTTGAGCAAGTTGATCCAATGGGAGGTTTTCGCTGCTTGCTCTGGTTTTCTATGCTGCCTATCAACACCCTTGTTTAGAGTGGAATCATTTTGAAAATTTTTCAAACGCTTCAACCCTCTGTCCGGCGGAATCTTCTAACCCTCTTCGTTGCAGGTCTGTTATTTTGGGCATCACTTTCGGCCATGTTGCCAGTGCTGCCCCTCTATGTGCAGTCCCTAGGCGGAACAGGACGAACCATCGGCTGGGTGATGGGAGCATTTGCTATTGGCCTACTCGGGACGCGGTCAATTCTGGCACGGCTGGCGGATATGCGGGGACGCAAGATTGTGTTGATTATCGGGGTTCTGGCCGTGGCGATCGCCCCCTTCTGCTATGGGCTGACCGACTCATTCATCGCCTTGGTTGCCATCCGTGCGTTTCATGGCATCAGCATCGCCGCTTTTACGCTCGCGTTTAGCGCCTTGGTCATCGACCTATCACCACCGCAAAACCGGGGCGAGTTAATTGGCTACATGAGCCTGGTCAATCCCATCGGGATGGGATTAGGGCCTGCCCTAGGAGGCTTTCTTGAATCGCAGTTTGGCTTCAATGCCACGTTCGTGGCCGCAGGGGTGCTGGGCTTGCTCGGGTTCTGCTTCACGCTTCAGGTCAAAGAATCATCCCGTCCGCCCCAGACTCAAGCGCAGCCCTCTTTTAGTTTTTGGAGTAAGTTGGGAGATCCCCGTGTCCGAGTCCCAGCCTTGATGCTGTTGATGGTGGGACTGTCCTTCGGTGCCCTCATTACCTTTGTGCCATTGCTGGTGGATGAAGCGCAGATTGATGTGAATGTGGGTTTGTTTTATACGATGGCGGCGATCGCCGGATTTACCCTACGGCTTTTGGTCGGTCGCGCCTCCGACTTCTATGGACGAGGCCCCTTCATCAGCATCAGCTTAGTGCTGTTTGCCCTATCCATGGCAGTCCTGTGGGACATGCAGGGAACCACAGGGTTCCTTCTGGCGGGGTTACTGGAGGGAGCCGGAGCCGGAACCTTGGTTCCCATGGTGGCTGCCCTGATGGCCGATCGCTCTGCCCCCGAAGAACGCGGGCGCACCTTCAGCCTTTGCATGGTGGGCTTTGATTTGGGCATTGCCATGGCGGGACCTCTTTTGGGGGCGATCGCCACACAAACCAGCTATCGCGCCGTCTTCGGAATTGCGACGCTGCTCTCATCCCTGGGCTTAGTCGTCTTCATGGCGTTTTCTAGCAAGAATCTTGCCCAGTCGGTTCGCTTCGCGCTGGGGCGTAGCCCCGATGTCTACGCCATCGACACCATGCCAACCTCTATGGTGAAAAACCCATAGTCAACACCGCAATCGCACTGTGTCCACCCCATCAACGAAATGCGTAAGCCTTAACCTTTTTTGATTGCCAAAAGATCGAAACCGACGGTTGAAACCGCGTCAATTTAACCCGCCACGGTAGGTTTCGTCCGTCTAACAGCGATTTCAACCGCCACAACTCAAAATTTTGTCATAGCCGTAACCCTCAAGGCTAGGACATGCTATCAAACGGTCATTCCCGCGAATGCGGGAATCCAGAAAGATTGAATATAGCACCCGACAAGCATTTGATGGATGCCCATTTTCATGGGCATGACGGGATCCTAATATCAAATCCGGTTGGAGAACCCAAGTATCGTTTGCGCCCGCTGCGTTGCAGCAGGCGCAAACGATACTTGGGTTTTACGGGTGTTTAATCGGATTTGATATAAAGTCCTATCCTGGCTGACTCAAGCTATAGCCACCCAAAATTCATCCTTGGATTCTGCAAGAAAAAAAAAACTCCCGAAGCCTCCAAGAGGCGTAGGGAGTTAAGAATCAGGGTGCATCTACCATTCCACTCTTCCCCTGCTTCGGTAGACCATCCGGAAAACTGTGTTACATTTCTGTCGATTTTCAGCGATTAACCTTCAGCATCAATGCTGAGACGAATTCGCAGTCTTGTGCGCTGCGTCACCATCTCATTTGCTATCTTGCGTATGCTATCCCTCAAAGACTTGCGTCATCGCATTCCCCTCGTCCCCCTCCAAGGTTGACCCATGATCATTCCAGATCCCGACTACCCCCACATCGTGCTCTCCTTCGACTACCGGGGATGGAAGATCGAAATCGACCAGGGCGAACTCAATGGCCAAACTACCTACGCCGTTTGGGTGGATTATGATCAGGGATGCGCCATGGCCGTCCCCTTTGCCCATTCACGCAGCGAAGCCATCCGCCGCGCCCGCCGATGGATCGATCGCCGCCTGGGTGGAAGGTAAGCAACTTGGGTTCGAGTTTAGTAGGTTGGGCAGTGCCCACCCAAACCCTACAGTGAAGCGCGAACCCGTTTGAATCTAATGGGTTATTGCTATTAGCCCGCATGTTTAGTCGCGGGTGAGAGATAGCGCTATATGCACCTATTTGAGGGTATGGCAGGGATTTAGCTGCCTCATCACCTTATCTGTGACAATATCATCCAACAAGGTGAACTCATAACGACTACGGATAATGTTATGATAAAGAAGACTCGAAAGGAGGTGCGTCGAAACTCCTTCATCCCTTCAGATAGAACCAGGAATATTTGAAGTCATGGTGAAAATTGTTGGCATGGCGGGGAGTCTGCGAAAAGATTCCCACAGCCATCAAGCGTTGCGCCTTGCTGCGGATCGGGTGTCGGCATTGGGGGCAGAGATGGAAATTCTAGATTTCCGTGAGATGAGTCTCCCCTTTTGCGATGGCAGCAAAGCTTATCCCGACTATCCCGATGTGCGTCGGTTACAAGATACGGTTGCCGCTGCCGATGGCTTGATTTTGGCCACGCCGGAATACCACGGTAGCGTCAGCGGCGTCATCAAAAACGCGCTAGACCTGATGAGCTTTGATCAACTTTCAGACAAGGTTACCGGATGCATCAGCGTTTTAGGGGGGCAGTCCAACAGCAATGCTTTGAATGACCTGCGGCTGATTATGCGCTGGGTTCATGGGCATGTGATCCCGGAGCAAGTGGCGATCGCCCAAGCCTGGAATGCTTTCGACGAAGACGGCAATCTGCGCGATCCCAAGCTTGGAGAACGGCTCGATAAGTTCGCCTATAGCTTGGTGGAAACCACTAAAAAGCTACGAGGGCTGGCGGACTAATCCTCAAACGAATCAAAAGCACCACTAAGAAGAGGCCAAGGGATACTAAATCCCTCGGCCTCTTAGTTTTTGACTTCAGTTGTGGAAGATCAGGTTTCGCTGCTCAGGAGTTCGGCGATCGCCTGTTGCTCGACTGGAGTTTCCACGGGCACATCCACGCGGGTATCGGTGATCAGCCAATCCAGGGCAGCGGCAGCTACGTCGATGGAGGCTCCGGTTTTGTCGACGCAGTAGCGACCGAACACCAGCTTGTCTACCAACCGCACGCCGGGGCCGAGGCGCGAGTAGTCGAAGATGACGCTGTTATCCACCGTGGCTCCGGTACAGATATGGCAGTTGGGGCCAATCATGGTCGGGCCAATAATGGTTGCACCATCTTCAATTTCGGTCATGCCACCAATATAGACCGGGCCTTTGATATCGACCTTATCCCAGTTCACATTCACATTAATTCCGGTATAGACACCCGGTGCCACCTCATGGCCAGGAACAGCAACATTCTTCACTTCCCCGGTCAGGACGCTACGAACCGCTTGCCAGTAGTCAGGCACTTTCCCGATATCGATCCACTGGAAGTCCATTGAGATGCCGTAGAAGGGCGCATTGTTTTCGACCAGCTTGGGGAAAAGATCGCCCCCAATATCGAAGGGTTCCCCAGAGGGAATGTAATCAAAAATTTCGGGTTCAAAGATGTAGATCCCGGTGTTGATGCTGGTGCTCAGTGCCTCTTCAACGGGAGGCTTTTCTTGAAACTTCTTGATACGGCCATCTTCATCAGTAACAACAACGCCGTAGCTAGAAACTTCTTCCCGTGGAACGTCTTTCATGATGATGGTGGCGATCGAACCTTTCTCCCGATGCCAGCGCACGGCTTCGGTTAGATCTAGGTCGATTAGGGCATCGCCACACAACACAACAAAGGTGTCGTCGAAGAAGGGGCTAAAGTCTTGAATGCGTCGCATTCCTCCAGCAGAACCAACCGCTTCCCCAACCAATTCACCATCAACAATACGCCCCTCAAACGAGTACGCAATTTGCACGCCAAACCGCTGCCCATCGCGGAAATAGCTCTCGATTTCGTAGGCGAGGTGACTCACATTAACCATTACCTCTGTGAAACCGTGCTGCCTCAACAGCTCTAGCAAAAACTCCATTACGGGCTTTTGCAGAATCGGGATCATTGGCTTTGGGATGGTGTATGTAATGGGGCGAACCCGCGTTCCTTTTCCCGCAGCGAGGATCATTGCTTTCATAACAGTGCTATACCCCTGGGCTAGGTTCAGTTGGTATTCAGAATAACCTGATTCAGCTTGCCATAAACGACAGTTGGCAATTCAATTTTCTGGGGACATCTTTAGCAAGTTTCTAAGAAGACGAGAGTCTCTTAAGGCTGAAGTAAATTTTTGCAAGATGTCGCAAAAAATACAGGCATGGTGTGCGCCGATATCTAGCAACAATGAACTTGTGAAGGAATTCCGTTGGAAAATTGTTTTGAACGAATTCGTCTTGACAAGTTTTGACAAAAAATTAGCAAAAAATTTAGCGCATAAGGACGCGTGAGGCTCTGAAAGATGCTTCAGATGCTAACCCTTCAACACCGTAGCCTTGAATTGGGCGATCGACAACCCATGGCCATCTTAGGCTAATCGGGTAACACGAAGGACGTGGCGTCGGTGGCAGACATTTCAGAAGGGCTGAGGCTACGCACTCGCAAATCTTGATAAAACTCGTTTTGTTCCAACTCTACTTTGGATTGAGCAGAGAGGAATAGCAACGCCCAAAAGACCCCGACGCGATCGCTCTGGTCGGTGTGGTGACTAGAGGCTTGGCGCACTTGCTGACCAATGTCTGATTCGATCCAGTATTGCAACAGCGTTTCAAAGTCCGTCCATTCTTCATCGGGGCGGATCTGCTGCCATTCCGTTGCAAGGAAGCGATCCAGCGCCTCAGCCATTTCTGAAAGGTTTTCCTGGTGGGCAAGTTGGGCGATCGCCCGCACGGCCTTGCTGCGGGAATGGGGACGGGGACGGCGGGTGCGAATCCGGGGCTTGTGTTCCGCTACTGCCGAGGCCATGACTTCCAGTTGGGCAATCAGCTCTTGCAGAGTAACGCGGCGATTTTGGAGGGGACGCGCAACGGCACGACGGCGAATCTGCCGTTCGAGGCTAATGGGTAGCGGCGCATCCATCATCTCCCCATCGACCAGCAAATCCTCCATCAATTCTTCGTCATCTTGCTGTTGCTTCTCTTCCTGCCGTGCCAGGTCGTCGGCCTTGAGCAAAACCAGCATGGAAGCATAGAGGAAGGCTTGCCCCGACTCCGAGAGATTCGATTCGTAGATGGCACGACTGCCTTCGGGAGTTTGATCAGGCTTAAGCTGGCTGAGGAAGCGATCGATTACATCAATCACATTCACATCCCACGGGTCTATCTCTCCCTGCTCGGCCAGGTCAATTAGAAAGGCGATCGCATTTTGTGCCAGGGAAAGTGCCATAGACCACCTATCGCCGTGTATCCAGCGAAACGAAATACACTGCCATTGCCACAATCAATCCCAATAAACCGAGCGGCACCCACAAACTCCAGTAATTTAATGGATCAATCTCAATGGTGCTGATACTACCAGGCAGCAAACTCAATCGAAACACAGCGTGTAAGCCTAAATGAACTGGAGCAGAAATTTCTTCTCAAGAATTTCTTCTATTCTGCAACATTCACTTCAAGGATTGACATTCTGTTTACTAAGTACAGGACAAAAAATCGAATCCCTCCTAAAACCCTTGATTTTGTGTAGCGCGGGTATCGTCCGCGCTACACAAAATCAAGGGTTTTCTGGGTTTTGTCCTAGACTCAGCGTTGTTTAACAAGCGTTATCGGAGTTTGAAGGTGATTGATTAGGGGTAAATACAGAGGCTATAGCCATGCTGCGTGCTTTGAAATGAATCTGAACTCCAGATTAAGCCCCGGCGGCCAAAGCCGCTCGAATAAACGATGTCTCTCATTTCTTCTTTCAAAGGCTGGTTTGGCGAAGCTCAAACCATGTTGGTTCATTTCCTCAAGCTCGATTCCAGCATTTACAAACAATTCAACAATGTGACGATCTCCGGCGATCGCGGGACGACCCAAATCGACCACATCATCGTTTCCCGCTATGGCATCTTTGTCATCGAGACGAAGAACATGGGCGGGTGGATTTACGGCGGGGAACGTCAAGCCCAATGGACGCAAGTTTTTCACGCCAAGAAGTACAAATTCCAGAATCCCTTACACCAAAATTATCGCCACACCAAAGCGCTGGCGACATTCCTGCACATTGACCACGAAAAACTACATTCCATTGTCTTCTTTTGGGGAGACTGCACCTTCAAAACAGACATGCCGGAGAACGTGCTCCAAACAGGGTACAGCCACTACATCAAAAGCCAGACAAAGGTTCTCTTCAGTGAAGCTGAGGTTGCGATGATTGGCGAGGCGATCGCCACAGGCCGTCTCCCAAAAGGCTGGAAAACCCACTCTCAGCATGTCCAATCCTTGCGCGATCGCCACAACAACACAACGATTTGTCCCACGTGTGGCGGCGAGCTAAAACTACGCACAGCCAAGCGCGGACAAAACGCAGGCAATCAATTCTACGGCTGTAGCAACTATCCGAAATGTCGCTACGTTCGAGACAAAGAGTAATATCAAATCCGGTTGAAGAACCCAACTATTGTTTGTGCCCACTGCAGTGCAGCGGGCACAAACAATAGTTGGGTTCTATGGCTACTTCGGTATAGGCATTTACAGTTCTTTAAATGTTGAGGGTTCGCGCATGGTAAGCACGAACCCTCAACTGAACCATCGAATTTTCAACGGGGTCGGATCTTTGTCGGAACTGACCTTACCGCAGTGCCTGGATATTGCTGCGATAGGCTTGTCCGTCGAGACCTCGGCCAACGCTAGCTGTGGCAGGATCCATCATTTGCCGGAGCCGTTCGACCCTCTGGTCGGTCGCCGGGTGCGTGCTGAGGAATTGTGGCACCCCACTCCCGCCTTCGAGGTTTTCTAGGAAATTGACGAGGGCAATGGGAGCATAGCCAGCCCGGACGATATTTTCGTAGCCCCGGACATCGGCTTCCAATTCATCACTGCGGCTATTGGAGCGGTTGATTGCGATCTCAACCCCAAGCGCCACAATTTCCTCACTTTCTAGTCCAGCCGCCGTTAAAATGCCCTGCTGAATGGCACGCTCTTCCATTTGGTCGACGACGTGGCGTTCAACGATGTGGCCAATTTCATGTCCCAAAACGCCTGCCAGTTGCGCTTCATTTTCGGCAGCACTGAGCAATCCTGTGGTCACGTAGACATAACCGCCCATCGTGGCGAATGCGTTGACCTGGTCGTCCTCGACGACGCGGAAGGTGTAGTCGATGTCGGAGCGATCGCTGTAGGGGACGAGCGCCTGACCCAAATCATCGACATAGTCGGCCACCGATTCATTCCGATAGAGGCGGAACTGCTGTCGCATCAGTTGTTGGTCAATTTGTGCACCAATCTGAGCTTCCTGGCGATCAGAAAGATTGGTTAATTGAATGATTTCAATCCCACGCAGGATCAGGTCCAGCCAGGATTGGGCATAGGAGATAGCAGGGGTCGCCAGGATCAGGCTCATGGCCACCATGGCGGAGATGAGGCCATAGAACAGGCGACGACGGATGAATTGGGATACACCAGAGAAGAGTTTTGACATGGCTAGTTCGGCTATAGCAATGGTGTGAAGTGTCAGCGGACAGAAGGGATCAAGCGTGTAGACAGGCGAGGATTCGAGGTCAAACCCGCTTATAGAGCCGTTGCAAAGATGCCTTAAACGGTTAGGGGGATGGGCGATCGCCTGACCACCAAAATATCAAACGAAAATTAACAAGCACTCTACGCAGATTGACGCAACGGGTTGCAAAAATGTTGCCAGATTAAAAGCCAATTCATCTGATGCGGAATCCTATCGCTGCTTGATGGATGCCCCTAGGCGATCGCAGCAAGAGGCGTGATAATCTGTCGTGAGTTATCTCTAGCACAGTGCACACCATGCCACCCATGTCTGGATTTGAGATGCTACACTCACTAAACTAACTGACTTTTTCTTTTACTGTAAACCTGGCACTATGGCGATTCTGGACTCCAAAGGTCGGCTGTTCGGCAAACTCAATATCCTGGATCTGGGCGCAGTACTCATCATGTTGATGGTCGCCGCCGGGATCTTTCTGTTCCCCGGTTCGTCGGGTTCCTCCGTGGCACAGGTGGGGGCGTCCTTCAGTCCCGTAGAAGTCGATTGCATGGTGCGGGGGCTAACCGTGCGCGAGCCGCAAGCACTCCTAGAAGGCATCAGCACATCGGATACCGTCAACGTTATTATTCGTAACCAACCGGCTGGGTCATTGGATGTAGTGGAAGTGCAGTCGTTGCCGCGCACCGTAGCCGTGCCACAACCGGATGGCAGCGTGATTGCCGAGGATGATCCCCGCCCTGAGTTGAACTACACCATCGACATGCTGATTACCCTGGGTGGTGATGCCGAAGTGACGGATGATGGCCCCGTAATCGCCGGGAGCAAAGTCAAAGTCGGCACGCCGATCGAACTGGAAGGGCAGACGTTTCGATTCAATGCACCAGTGGTGGGCGTTCGCATTCTTGAGGATGCTTGAGGTTCCCTTTAGCGGGTAGGGCTGTCGTGTTTTTCAGCATTGTTATTCCCACATACAATCGTCGTCCGATTCTGGAGAAATGTTTGACCGCTCTGGAGCAGCAGCCGCTTCCAGAAAATACCGCTGTTGATGGCTATGAGGTGGTGGTAGTCGATGACGGCTCGACGGATGGAACCGTAGCCTGGTTGCAACAAACGGATGCTTTTCCCCATGTGCAATTGGTGAAACAGGATCACCAAGGCCCCGCTGCTGCCCGCAACTTAGGAATTGCGACAGCTAAAGGCGACACTATTATTTTTATCGATAGCGATTTGGTGGTTACACCAGATTTTCTGCGGGCGCATAGCGAAACCTTACAACAGGAAGCCGAGCGCCTAAGGAGCGATCGCCTCTTCACCTATGGCCGCGTGATCAACACCTGCAACTTTGAAAACCCCACCGCCGAGCCGTTTAAGGTAACCGACTTTTCAGCCGCCTACTTTGCGACAGGCAATGTGGCGATCGCCCGCCACTGGCTAGAAAAAGCTGGAGCCTTCGATACTCGCTTCCAGCTCTATGGCTGGGAAGATCTGGAGTTGGGGGTGCGGCTCAAGCAACTAGGGCTGAAGCTGGTTAAGTGTCCCGAAGCGGTTGGCTACCACTGGCATCCCCCCTTCGCCTTGGATCAGATTCCATCGCTGATCGACAAAGAAATTCAGCGGGGACGGATGGGCGTGCTGTTTTATCAGAAACACCCTACCTGGGATGTCCGGATGATGATTCAGATGACCTGGCTGCACCGCGTGCTGTGGGGACTGCTCTCCCTGGGCGGGCGGCTGAATGAGCGATCGCTCGCGCCCCTGCTGCAATGGCTCATTGACCGAGGAAAGCCACAACTGGCACTGGAACTGGCACGGGTTTTTCTCAACTGGTACAACGTCCAGGGCGTGTATGCGGCGTATCGGGAAATGGGGCGATCGCCGCTGACTTAAAGATTGCACCACAAAGGCACGAAGACACAAAGTAGACCTTGCATTCGCGGCGGTTGCCTGTGGGTTACTGGGCGGGAACGCTAACCTTTGCAGGGTTACGCCTATCCGTCAGCCTCATGCGAACGCCTGTGGCGGGGGCTAGGGTGAAGCCCCGCCGCTGGCTTTTCACAGGTTGGTCTTCCGCGAGCGCCAGTTCACAGCGGGATAACACCGTTGCTAGCACCAACTTCATTTCTAACAGCGCCAGGGCATAGCCCAGGCAGCGACGACTCCCCCCACCAAAGGGTAGGTATTCCGATGGCGAAAATTGACGCTCTAGGAATCGCTCGGGTCGAAACACCTCAGGCTCTGGATACAACTCTTCGCGATAATGCACCAGGAAAATGCTGGGCATCAGTACGGTGTCCGGCTCTAAAGAGTAACCTGCAATTTGCATCGGGGCTTTGGTAATGCGGGGAAAGATGATCGGCAGCACCGGATACATCCGCAGAGTTTCCTGGCAAACCGCATTCAAGTAGGGTAGCTTGGCCAGTTCCATAGGCGATGCGCCATCGCCAAGGCTATCTAGCTCTTGCAGCAGCTTTTCAAGCACCTGCGGACACCGATGGACTTGATAGAACGCCCAGGCAAGGGTAGTAGCAGTGGTTTCATGCCCAGCAAACAGGATGGTTAGCAATTCATCCTGCAATTCTTTGTCGGTCATGGCTTGCCCCGCTTCATCACGGGCGGCCATCATCAAGCTCAAAACATCGGTAGCAGGCTTGTTGTCCTGACTCCTGCGCTCGTCAATTTCATCTTTGAGCAGTTGATACACCTGCTTTTTGCGTCGTTCCATTTGCCCCCAAGGCGACCAGTCTCCCCAGTCCTTTTGCAGAAACGGAAAGAACAAGATGCTCGATCGCAATGGCGAATCGGTCATATTCAACCATTCCGTCAAGAGGGGTTTCAGTTGTTGATAGCGATCGCCCTCACTGATCCCAAACACAACCTGTAGAATCACTTCCAAACTAACGGTTTGCATTGCGGTGCGAGCAACAAAGGGCTGATCAATCAACCACTGATCTGCAACAGCTTTAGAAACCTGACAGATTTGGTGGGCATAGGTTTGCAGCCGTTCCCCGTGGAAGGGTGGCATGAGGAGTTTGCGCTCACGCCGGTGGCGATCGCCATCCATCAGCATCAGCGAATTTTCCCCAATCAAAGGCTCGGCCAGGAAATTTCCGCGCCCAATATCAAACTGAGAATCTTGGTTGAAAATCTCCTGAATCATCTGGGGATTGCCCACCACAACGTACTGGCCAAAGCCACCCAGAGTCATGGTGAAAACATCCCCATACTTGCGACGGTAAACCGTCTGAAATTTCAATGGATCGGCAATCCAGGTCACAAACTGCCACCAGGGAGAACTGGAAATTAGATTGGGTAGAACCTTTGCCATAGATACGGTGATGGAGTCGAAACGGTTGAATCAGGCATCAATGCCTATTCTCATCCTTGGATCCTACTGGATCCGTCAAAAATAAACCTGATAAAACCCTAAAAGAGAGGGTAAGCTGCGGCCATCACTCATTAGGGCTTTTAGGGTTTTATGCTTTGTTGAGTCCTGGGGTAGAAAATAGAACGGGAACAGCGGGAGGAATTCTCGTCGATAGGTAGAAAAATCACCCAGCCGCCAGCAAAACTCCCCCATTTGCGTGTCGAAATACTACACTTGTAATACGATAGAGTCAATCATTGCGATAGAGTCCATCATTGTCGTTAAGGAGCATAAGTATGTACACGCTACAACATCGAACCCCCACCACCGAAATGGAGGTGACAAGCATTCGCTTGGAGCGAGAACTGAAGGAAAACTTGAAAAAGTTGTCCGGCAACCAAGGCTATCAGGCGCTCATTCGGGAGGTGTTATGGAGCTATGTGCAACAGAAGTCGGGGCAGTTTCGTCCGGGGCTGACGCCGGAGCAGATTCGTGCCAGTGTAGAAGCCGTCGCCCAACGCGAGGAAACCTGTGCGCTGACAGGCAAGACGATACAGCCGCAGGACTCTATGATGTTGGGTTGGACAACCAATGGAGAAATGGTGCCGCTCAGTCAAGACAGCCTGGCGGTTTAGAATTTTATACGCAGGCTTGTTACACAGGATCAACTTGGCATGGCTCCCCGACCTCGCAAGCGATTTGCCCAACACTGGCTGCGCAGCGAAAAGGCATTACAGCAAATTGTGTTGGCGGCAGAGTTGTCGGGGGGCAAGGCGCTCCTTCGTCCAGGGGCAGAAACAGAATCTGCTTTGGGACGAAAGGGCGATCGCGTCCTCGAAATTGGGCCTGGAACCGGATTGCTCACCCAGCGGCTACTGCGCTTAGCCGAAGCCGTCGTCGCGGTGGAAATCGACCGGGATCTGACTCAGCTCCTGCACCAGGAATTGGGTGACGTCGAGAATTTTTTGCTCATCGAAGCGGACTTCCTATCCCTCGATTTGGCCACCGCCCTGGCGGAATTCCCAGCGTTTCAAGCACCCAACAAGGTTGTTGCCAACATTCCCTACAACATCACCGGGCCAATCCTGGAAAAGTTGCTGGGAACAATCACGCAGCCCAATCCAAACCCCTTCGATAGCCTGGTACTTTTAGTGCAGAAGGAAGTGGCCGAGCGCCTGTGTGCCGAACCCGGACGGAAGGCATTTGGTGCGCTGTCAGTGCGCATTCAGTATCTCGCTGAGTGTGAATGGGTTGGCCTGGTTCCCGCCAAAGCATTTCAGCCACCGCCCAAGGTCGATTCCGCCGTGGTGCGGCTGAAACCTCGAACCTTCCTTCCTGCGGCCCAGCAACCCCGCCACATGGATCAGTTGGTAAAGCTAGGATTTTCGAGTCGCCGCAAGATGCTCCGCAACAATTTGAAAGGATTGTTGAATACGGACGTCAATGGCGAAGGGGAGGAATCAATTCCCGAAACCCTGCAACGGTTGGGGCTAAATCCCCAGGCACGAGCAGAAGAGCTAGGCGTTGATGATTGGGTTGCCCTCAGCAATGATTTGCTGACCCGAGGGAAAACGGCGCAGATGCCGCCAGAAGTGGGATGATAAAGCCTATCCATCTGCCACGAGGTGGATGATGCTGTGTTGATAAACGCTGAGGCGGTAGGAGGGGCATGCGTCCTTATTCATTGATTGCGCCCGCCAAGATTAATCTTTATCTGGAAATTTTGGGCGATCGCCCCGATGGGTACCACGAGCTGGCGATGATCATGCAGAGCGTTGCCCTGGCCGACCAGATTACGCTGCGCGCCAACGGGACGGCTCGTATCCAGGTTCTTTGTGACCATCCCGATGTGCCCGCCGACCAGACAAACCTGGCCTATCGAGCCGCAGACTTGATGGCCAATACCTACGCCGAAGCCTACCGTCAGTTTGGTGGGGTTGATATTCGCATTGATAAGCAGATTCCCGTCGGGGCGGGGCTGGCGGGCGGATCTACCAACGCCGCCGCCGTACTCGTTGGGCTGGATTTAATGTGGGGCGTCGGGGCGACTCAAATAGAGCTACAGGATCTAGGGGCGCAGTTGGGCTCTGATGTCCCGTTTTGCATTGCAGGCGGGACGGCGATCGCCACCGGACGCGGCGAAGTTCTCTCCCCATTACCGCCTGTTGACCATCTGCATGTGGTGCTAGCGAAATACCAAAGCCTCTCAGTCTCCACGGTATGGGCCTACAAGACCTATCGGCAGCGGTTCGAGAAAACCTACATCCGGGAGGGCGATCGCCTCTCTGACAAGCGCAACGCTATGAAGTCTGGCGCACTGGTTAGCGCGATTGACCAGGCAGATCATGGCCAGATTGGAAAATTGCTCTACAACGATTTTGAGAAGATTGTTTTGGAGGAATACCCGCAGGTCGCTGCCCTCAAAGCCGCGATGGCCAACTGCAATCCTCTGGGGTGCCTGATGTCGGGTTCGGGGCCAACGGTGTTTGCCCTGGCCGAAACTCAGGAGCAGGGCGATCGTATTGCCGCCGAGGTGCGTAGCGTCATCCCCGATCCTGATCTGAAGCTGTGGGTGACACCACTCTATCCCCATGGCATCCACCTTGCACCCCACTGAGGACGCAGGGTTCCACAAATCATCTCCTTAATCAGCCAGACTGAAAATGTAGTCCGAAGGGCATAGCCCAGGGGAAGACTATTCTCCAAACCCCGCAAATGCTCTAGGATCGAAAAGCGCCCGACACATGAGCTTGCATTTACGGTGATTTTTATGGTGAACCCTAAATCGGCAGAAAATCTTGACGTTACGCCGTCTGATTCAAACCGCACCCAAGACAACTCGCCGACGCCTATCCGTTGTTTGGCGGGAGCGTTCATCTCCGCTGGGTTTGCAGTGGCGCTCTACTTTGCCACCATTTCAATTCATCAAACCCTAGCCGATACCCCAATTCCGTCGGGCAACCCAATGTCCATTCGGATTTCGAGCTTGGTGCGAACGCTGGTCATTGGCATGGCGGCGCTGGGGGCGTTCACCTTTGGGATCACAACCCTGGGGTTGACGGGGTTGGGGTTGCAGCTTTTGTTCCAGAAGTCAGATTCTCAACCGTCTGAGTGAGCTGCTTGGAGAATGAACCACGAAGGCACAAAGACACAAAGAAATGGAGAAGGGGTTGAGTCGTTGGAACGTTAAAGATCTGCGACTTCTCTTTTTTCGGAGCTAGTAACTGCGATCACAGAGGCAGAAGTCGCAGATCTGAATCCTTAGTGAAACCAGCTTTCCCATTGATTTAAATCTATGGATCACCAAAGTTCCTCTATTCCTTGTTTAGACTGAACAGAGACAAACAAGGAACGCTATGAAACAGGGAATCTGGGTGTTGGGGGATCAGCTGTCATTGCAACAAACAGCGTTGCAGGAATTGAGCGATCGCCCATCCCAAACGCCCGTCGTCCTGATTGAGTCGCGGGAGTGGGTCAAGCAACGCCCCTACCATCAGCAAAAGTTAGTGCTGGTGTGGTCGGCGATGCGCCACTTTGCCGACGAGCTGCGGCAAGCGGGTTGGCCTGTGACCTACCAAATTGCCGAGGATTTTGAGACGCCGCTACAGAAATGGATTGCGGCGGAGGGGATTACCGAGCTATTGGTAATGCAACCGAGCGATCGCCCCTTCCGCCAACTCATCCAAGCCCTCGATCTGCCCTGCGACATAACCATCCTGCCCAATAACCAGTTCCTTTGGCAGGATGGCGAGTTCAAGCAATGGGCCAAGGGACGAAAGAACTTACTGATGGAATATTTCTATCGGGAAGGGCGCAAACGCTTTTCCGTGTTGATGGAGGGTAACGATCCGGTTGGCGGTCAGTGGAATTTTGACAAAGAAAATCGTAAATCGCCGAAGAAGGGAGGGCTAGACACGCCGGAAGCACTGTGGTTTGAACCGGATGCCATGACCTGTGAGGTGATGGAGTGGGTGAAAAAAGGAGAGTTTTCCACCTACGGCAACCTCGAGCCCTTTCGCTGGGGCGTCACCCGTGAGCAAGCATTGCAGGTATTACGCGCTTTTCTTGAGCAGCGTTTGCCAACCTTTGGCCCGTATCAGGACGCCATGGTGACCGGGGAAGATACCATGTGGCATGCCTTGCTTTCCCCCTACCTCAACCTGGGGTTATTGCAGCCCATGGAGGTTATTCGGGCAGCGGAACAAGCATGCCAGGAGCGGGATCTACCTCTGAATGGCGTGGAAGGATTTATTCGGCAAATTCTGGGGTGGCGCGAGTTCATGTATGGGCTATATCACCATGTGGATGAGGATTACCCCAATCGCAACTATTTTGAGCACACCCAGCCCTTGCCCAAGTTTTTTTGGGATTCCGGCAAGATTGAGATGAACTGCCTACATCAGGTTTTGGAGCAAGTGGAACGGACGGGATATGCCCACCACATCCAGCGACTGATGATCCTCGCTAATTTCTCGCTGATTGCCGGACTGTCGCCCCAGGAAGTTGAAGATTGGTTCCATGCTGCCTTTATCGATGCCTACGACTGGGTGATGCAGACCAATGTGATTGGCATGGGGCTGTTCGCCGATGGCGGAATCCTGGCCTCCAAACCCTATGCCTCCTCCGCCAACTACGTCAATAAAATGAGCGATTACTGTAAAAGCTGCCAGTATGACCCAAAGGCGCGCACAGGCGATCGCGCCTGTCCCTTCAACTTTTTCTATTGGGACTTCCTCAGTCGGCATCGAGAGAAACTGGCCACCCAGGGGCGCATGAGCTTCATTCTAAGGAACCTGGATAAGATGGCAGAGACCGAACTGCAGGAGATCCGCGATCGTGCTGCCGATTGGCACTATGCTCATGGCTGAATTACCCACCAACCCAAAGCCCTCTGCTCTGGGGCACTTTGCCCTCAGCAACTACTGGCTCAAGCTATTGGCCGGAGCGACCATGGTCATTGACCATATCGGCTACATGTTTTTCCCAAGTGATCCGGTTTGGCGTATCATTGGGCGGCTCAGCTTTCCGCTCTTTGGCTGGCTTCTAGTAAAGGGCGAAGACCATACTCGCAATGTGTGGCGTTATGGTGGCCGACTGCTATTGCTGGCCTTGCTGTCCCAACTGTTCTATCAGTGGCAGTACTCTCTGAATGGGTCAGACTTGAATATTCTCTTCACCTTAGCGATCGGCTTGCTGTGTTTGCGCAGTATCCGAGAATTTCCCGCCTTTGAGCTGCCGATCTGGCTGGGGGGAGCCATACTCGCGACGCTTCTGAACAGCAACTATGTGGCCTATGGTATCGGCGTCATCGCCCTCATCCGCCATTTCCGCCCGACGCTCGCCTGGTGGGTAGGGTGGGCGCTTCTACATGGATTTGACTGGGCACTGAGCGGTGGGACAACTCAGATTTTTGCGTTGCCCGTGCCTTTCATTTTCTATCTCGCGAATGGGAAGCAGGGCGATCGCGCCCGATGGTTCTACCTGTTCTACCCCGGCCACCTTATCATCTTGGGTCTGATCAATTGGTATCTTTCCCAATCAGCGGTGGGGTGATGGGCTAGAACGCAGCGCTCTAAAACTCGTCGCTGCCATAGCTGGAGGCGTTGGCTTCTTGATCACGGCGCGATCCCAACAAATCCAGGCGATCGACCCGAATGACAGGCTTGGAGCGATCGACCCCCGTGCTGCGATCTTGCCAATAGTCGAACTTCAGCACACCGGATACCCCAATCAAGCTGCCCTTGCGCACGTAGTCGGCAGCAATTTGAGCTGTTTTCCCCCAAATCTCGAGGCTAAACCAGTCCGGCTCATCGCTATTGCGTGTCCGTCGGTTGACCGCCAATGTCAGGTTGCACACCACATTGCCCGACTCAAAATACTTCACCTCTGGATCGCGCCCCGCTCGACCCACCAACGTTACGACATTCAAGCTCATGGTATTTACTGCCCCAAATATCGTTGGCTAGTATAACGTTTCAGGGGAGAGAGGCTAATGGACAAGACAAAAATTAAACCCCTGCTAAACCCCTTGATTTTGGATAACGCGAGCAGCGCCCGCGTTATCCAAAATCAAGAAGGCTCTGGTTTTGTCATATCCTCAGGGAGGGGAGAGAAATCTAAGGATGTTTCTTTCCAGCAAAAGGAACACCAAGGCTTTGGGGATTGATAGGTTCAGATTGGCGGCATGATCCGCTTCACATCCAATATTTTCCTTAAAAAAGGGCAATTCATTACATGTAGACTCTTGACAAGAAACGTAATAAGATCCACCTCGACTTCAAAAGTGTTCGGAAAACGTCAGGCGGTGCTGGTAAGGAAAGATCAGTTGTTGCAGCGCCGAGCTTGTTTTGATAATCCGCTTAGGTTGATGCGTTCAGCCCAGCCAAATGGTGGATCAGCGAACACTGGGAGAGCCACTTTTTACTAGGAGTCAAAGCCTCGTGGGACTGTTCAATCGCTTCTCGTTGTCGCGTGATATGGGTATCGACTTAGGTACAGCCAACACGCTTG
>JBCBSL010000066.1:0-18278 GCA_039819145.1 Cyanobacteria bacterium J06638_22 | reverse complement strand
TATCGACGCAGCGATCGCCAAACTGTAAATAAGGCGCGATCACTCTTCGCCGAAACCCTAAACGCCACCAAAATTGGTCTTTCCTATGGACTAGTCTTGGAAGCCTTCAAATTGGGGAGTTAGGCCGGCAGCCGGAAAAATAGAACGCGGATGAACGCAGATGAACGCAGATTTGAGCTAGGGCAATAGCGAGAGCAGGAAACACAGATGAAAAAAATTGCGCGCATTGCTGATAGAGGGGATGATTTTTTCTGAGAGGGGGCGCACCGCGCCCCCTCTCAGAAAAAATCATCCTTGGATTCTGCACCCCCAAATTGCGAATTGATAGCACAAAGGTTTTGGTGGCAGTATTTTCTACGATTAATGAGTCGATGTTCAGAAAGTTATTCCCTGAAATGGTTGATTTAGCAGTCAGTTGAAGACTTTCCTTATCTGCGTCCATCCGCGTTCATCTGCGTTCCTAATTCTTCTGCATTTATCTGCGTTCCTATCTTCCCCGTTGCACCCCATGACGACATCTATTCTCCAGGCTGTACTAGATGGTACGATCGCCCCGGCTGATGCGATCGCTCAACTGTCGTCAGAAATCTCGGCATTTGATCAATCTCCGCTTGCCCAGCAACAGAGGCTCGAACGATTGCAGGAATGCCATCCCCGGTTACAGGTATTCTGTCGCGAAACGCTGGGATGGAGCGCTGTGAATTTGGAAACCCTGTGGCGGTTGTGGTTGCCATTGGCGGAGCAGATTGCTGATCTGCGGAACGTGTGCAATCGCCCCATTGTTCAAGGCTTTTTGGGCGGGCAGGGAACCGGGAAGACAACCCTCACGCAAATTCTGAGTTGTTTGCTGGAACAGTGGGGTTATGGGGTCGCGATCCTTTCCGTTGACGACATTTACAAAACCTATGGCGATCGCCAGCAGTTACAGCATGTTGACCCGCGCCTGCGGTGGCGAGGTCCCCCTGGAACCCATGACATTTCAACGGGCATTCAGGTCTTGCAGCAGGTGCGGTCGGGCAGTGCTGATCCGGTGCTGATGCCCCGCTTTGACAAGTCGCTGCACGGGGGAATGGGCGATCGCATTGCGCCTGAACCCGCGTCTAACATAGACATTTTGCTGTTTGAGGGCTGGTTTGTAGGGATGCGTCCTCTGGATGCGGCGCAGTTCGATACGGCTCCTTGGCCGATTTCCAGTGAGGACGATCGGGTGTTTGCCCGCGACTGCAACCATCGTTTGCAGGACTACCTGCCGCTTTGGGATCTGTTGGATGCGTTGGTTGTTCTTCGTCCTGGGGACTACCGCTTGAGCAAACAGTGGCGACAGGAAGCTGAACAGAAAATGAAACAGCAGGGGCGATCGGGTATGAGTGATGCCGAAATCGCCGCTTTTGTCGAATACTTTTGGACGGCGCTCCATCCAGAGTTATTTTTGCCGCCGCTGCTCAAATCAGCGGATCTGGTGATCGAGGTGCAGCCCGATCATAGGCCTGGACGAGTGCAAAGACCGGAGTCGGCGATCGCCGACTAAGCGCAAGGCTCTGACAATCAAGACCTGACAACCAAAACCTTAAGACTTGGGTGTTCCAGATCTGCGTCTCCGCCTCACTCCATGGGCGGTGCAATAAATGGATTCAGGAGATTGTCTGGTTCCTCGTCGCTTGCCTCTGAAGGCGGTTCCTCCACAGACTCAGCTCCAGGAGGCTCAACCAGGGAGCCCCCTGTGGGTTCACTGGGTTCAACAGGTGCAGCGTCTGGAAGTGTTAGTGAATCTTCAGCAGGAGCGGGTTCTGGCGCTTCGCTGCGACTCCGCCAGTGTGACACCAGTTGTAAGACCAGCAGAACGAGCAGCGTTGCCCCAACACCAGCGATCACGATCAGCCGCAACAGGTAGGGCGATCGCTCTTCCTCATCCATCGTCGATTGCCCCACATGCACCATGGCTGTTGGGCGTTTGGCGATCGCGGTTGTTTTTAGAGGAGAGGATTTGGCGTTTGGGGTCTCTTTGGTGTTGGCGGGGTGGGAGGTGACAGCCGTTGGAGGCGGTGCCGGAGTCGATGGCGACGGGTTTGGTTTCGTCGCAGGCTGTCTGGGTGGCGGCGGTACCTTGGATTTTGCGACGGCTTGTGGCGATTGGGGTTGCGTCGCTTTAGGCTGCACAATACCAGCTTCTACATCGGAACGTTTTTGCGGCGTAGCTTGCGGTGCTGGGGTATTGGTCGCTGGGGGTGGAGGCGGGGGCGACAAGTGGGTGGGGGAAGGCGCTTGGGTGGCGGGTTCTGCTGTTAGAGGGGCTGCACTGGTTGTCGAGCCATGGCCATTGTTATTACCATTACCATTGTCATTGCGCAGTTGTGGCCAAAAGCGTCCAAGGACAGTAGCCGATGCTGCTTCTACTCCAGATTTGCGCTGTGCTGCGTGGGGCGAGTAGTACCGATAGTTGTAGTGGGTGGATCTGTAATAATTTGAGTTGCGGGGGCGCAGTCCATTGCTAATCATACCCAGCACGTTAATGGGCGACAGGCGTAGCAAGTCTAGCGTTTGGGTAATGTCGTGGCGCTGGGTTTTACCCAAGGCTACAACCATCATCAGGCCATCGGCATGGGCGGCCAGCAGGGGTGTGTCGGCAAAGCCCAGCATGGGCGGCACATCGTAGATCACGAGATGGTAGCGCGAGGCCAGATGCTGCATGAGGCTATGCATCCGGCGGGAAGATAGCAGTGTTGTGGGATCGGGTGGTAACGTCCCTGCCGTCAACACATGTAAATTGGGCGATCGCTCAACCGCTTTGATCAGGGTTTCCACTTCATAGGTCCCAGTTAGGCAATCGCTGAGTCCGCGCAGATTCACCATGTTGAGGCGTTCGTGCAGCACTGGGCAGCGCAGATCGGCATCGACCATCAATACCCGCTGCCCCATGGCCGCCGCTGCTTTCGCAAGATTGATCGTCACGGTCGATTTACCTTCCGCTGGTGACGGAGAGCTGATCACGAGCGATCGAATCGGGGCATCGGAGCCTAGGAATCGCAGGTTGGTGTAAAGCGAACGAAACGACTCGATGAACGGAGAGGTGGTGTAGTAGTAGCGGGCACGCGTTGCTGTTTGCGTTGAGCTAGAGGCTCCATTCACGGCTTCGTCCGTGCCGTTGGGTGAGGTGGATTCGCCCCCGGACTCTTCCTGGTCAGGCCGACGATAGGGCACTATTCCCAATAGTGGCAATGGGGTAAGCGCTTTTAGCTCATCAACGGTATGAATGACTCGATCGAGTTTATCCACCAAGATGGCTGCCACGCTTCCGGCGACCAGTCCGGCGATCGCCCCCAACATCAGGTTCCGTGGCACATTGGGTGAGATGGGGCTCCCCGACACGTTAGGTGCCGCAATCAGCTCCCAGGGAATCGAGTTTTGTGCCGCTTCAATTTGCAAGGTTTCCCGCGTCGCGAGGAACCGATTGAGGCTGTCCGTTGCCACCGATAACTCCCGTTGCAGTTCGGTGTATTGCCGCGATAGCGCTGGCACAATCGCAAACTCCTCCTTTAAGCGCTGCTCCACACCCGCGAGAGCCTGGTTTCGAGCTTCCAGTTGGCGCACTTGGTTGGCCGTTTGGATGAGCTCCCGGCTGAGTTCCAGCGCAGTCGGCGTGAGGTTGCCATTGGCCGCGGAGGCTGAGCCCCCTACCACATTCTGCGATAGCCGCTCTGCTTCGGCATCTAGCAGTGGTAGTAGGCTATTGCGTCTATCCTGGAGCACAACGACATTAGGGCTGTCGGGCTGAAACCGAGCCGACTCCGTCGCAATCTCGGTTTCGACTTCGCGCAATTGGTTGAGCAATGACTGGTAGCGGGGCGATTCGCTCAGGGTCGAGGCGAGGAGCGCGTCGCGATCGCTCAAACCCAACTGGCTCTGCAAATTGGTATAGAGCGATCGCGCCTCCACCAGGGCGGTTTGGGTTTCCTGCCGCTGCTGTTCCACGCCACTGATAAAACCCGACAGCTCCCCGCCGCGCGTTTCAGGATCGAGCAGACTATATTCTTGCCGAAATCGTTCGAGTCGCGATTGCAAGGTGTCAACCCGTTCGCGCAGTTCAGGCAGTTGCTCATCTACAAAGGAAATGCCCTGGCGCAGGTTGACTTGTCGTTGTTCAAAACTGTAGTCCAGAAACGACTGCGACGAGGCATCGAGTACGGTTTGAATCCGCTCTGGATCTTGTCCTTCGTAGCTCACCGCCAGCACTTTGGTGTCGCGCAGGCGACTGATTTGCAGATTGCTAAGCAATTCGCCGTAGGTGAAGTCAGGATAGGTGCCCTGCAACTCATCCAGGATCGGGTTGAGCCGTGCTGGACTGCGCAGCACCTCCAGTTGGGTGGCGTAGTCGAAGGAGGATCCACCGACGATCGCTTCGTCTTGCAACAGTTGGCGAGAGGGATCGGATTCGGTGATCGGTTCTACCAGTAGCTGAAAGCTCCCTCGATACACGGGCGTTCGAGTCAATGTCCAACCGATTAACGCCACGGAAACCGCGATCGCCACCCCACCAAACAGCCGCATCCGACGGCGGATAATGTGCACAAATTCCGCCAGCTCATTGTCTTCGGAGGCGACAAACGGAGTCGGGCTAACCGAACCGTTGACGGCTGCATGACCGTTGGTTTGGTAGAGGTGTGGATTTGATTCGACGGGCATAGGTGTCCCCAGCGGTTGCGTTCGGCTTGCCGTTTCCTCCTTTTAATCGACAGATTGAAAAAATAACGGAAAGGGTTGATTTCTCCTGCGCACACCGCAGGAAATGCCACCGTTTCAAACGATATTTCAACCCGGTGAATAGACAAAAGAAGGGAACAGCACCGAGAGAATATTCAGCACTACTGCTACTAATTACGACGCTGAATGCGTTGACCCGTAAATTTTCGCGAAAGGTTTTTGGAGAATTATTTCTGCTCAGGTCTTTTAACGATGCTAGTCGCTCCAGCCTCAGTCCAGGATAAAAGCCAGAGAATCCTTGCTGTTATGTGACGCGGGCATCGCCCGCGTCACATAACAGCAAGGGTTTTAATAGGGGTTTAATTTTTTGTCTTGGACTGAGCGCTCCAGCAGAAGCCTTATGCTGGATAGTAAAGACGACAGTTTAGGAAAACTGATATGAGCAAAC
Organism: Cyanobacteria bacterium J06638_22; assembly: GCA_039819145.1. Taxonomy (GTDB): domain Bacteria; phylum Cyanobacteriota; class Cyanobacteriia; order Elainellales; family Elainellaceae; genus Vacuolonema. The sequence continues at coordinate 13,132 of JBCBSL010000066.1, read as the reverse complement.
CTTACTATTCTTCTCCCCCCCGTCCGCTCACCATCGCTGTCGTGGGCGATGTTCACGATCTGTGGGATGCCGATGATGAGCGCGCCTTGAAGCATCTGGGAGTAGATTTGGTGTTGCTCGTCGGTGATTTTGGGAATGAGGCGCTATCGGTAGTGGAGTCGATCGCCCAACTCTCCATCCCAAATGCTGTTGTGCTAGGCAATCATGATGCCTGGTACACCGCTACTGACTGGGGGCGGAAAAAGTGTCCCTACGATCGCCGCGTCGAAAATCGCTTTCTACGTCAACTGGAATTGCTCGGCGATGCCCATGTCAGCTATGGCACCCGCGAATTTCCTGAACTGGGTTTGACGGTCGTGGGCGGGCGTCCCTGCTCCTGGGGTGGCCCCGAGTGGAAATTTGCCGACTTCTATGAGGAGTATTTCAACGTCAGCAGCATGGCGGAATCTGCGGATCGCATCATTGCCGCTGCCGATCGCGCCCAACACAATACCGTGGTCTTCATTGGGCATACGGGGCCTCTGGGTATGGGCGGTGCTCCTGAAGACCCCTGTGGCCGTGATTGGAAGCCCATCGGCGGCGACTATGGTGATCCCGACCTTGCCGCAGCGATCGCCCATGCCCACACCCAAGGCAAAGCTGTTCCCCTTGTGGCTTTTGGCCATATGCACCACCAGTTACGGCATCGGCGCGATCGCCTCCGGCGCTCTATCCACCGCGACCCTCGCACCGTCTACCTCAATGCTGCGGCTGTTCCCCGCATCGTGCACACGGACGACAATTGTCTCCGTAACTTCTCCCTTGCCACGCTGGAAAACGGTGCGGTTACCGAAGCCTCTCTCGTTTGGCTGAATGTAGACTTCAGCATCCACTCCAAGGATGTTTTGTATGTTGCAGAAGCTCCTTTAGTGGGAGCCGAATCGTAATTCGCGAAGAGTCCGGTGTCCTAGAGGCGTATGCCGTCACGTCAGTCGTCAGGGCTTTATCGCAAACTCAGGTTAAGATAAAAAAGCCTGGAGAGGTGGCAGAGTGGTCGAATGCGCTCGACTTGAAATCGAGTGTACCGAAAGGTACCGTGGGTTCGAATCCCACCCTCTCCGTTTCTGAGCCATAGTCCATAGCAGGCCTTGCAAGATTATGCGACCTGAGATTTTCTAGGATGCCTGATTTGGGTCAATTCCAGCGGCACGAAGCTGGGCTGCCAGCCGTTCCGCTCGTTGGCTTTCTTGCTCTGCGCGTTGGCGTTCTTGTTCAATTGTTTGGCGATCGCGCTCTACCTGCTCAAAACCCCACAGCAACAGGCTGTCATCTATATCCCACCAGCGCAACCAATAACCATCCCGGTTTTCACGAATACCCTGCCAAACCCCAAGATACAGCTGCATTTCGGGGATCCAAAAGCGTTGCTGCTCACTGGGTGGTTGCAATATGTAGCGCCCAGCGTCATCAAACCGATAAAGCTCTAATGCGCCCGATTCTGGACCGAAAATGCCATAATTCGGGACTTGTAAAATTTGCTCATAAAAGAAGAACTTGCCAGGTGGGTAAGTTCCCTTGATCGAGTATTCCCCACCCTCCATTTCCGACAAGAATTCCAGCACAATGACGGGCACTTCGCCCTGCAGTCGGGGCGTGTAGCTCCGTTCCACCTCCATGCGAGGAACCGTGATCTGAGGAACGTAGGCCCAATCCGGCGCTTTCACCACAACGTTGCCATTGATCGTGGCACACATCCCATAGTTCGTCGAAGTAAAGGCTACTTCGGGTAGGCCTCCTGCCAATTGCAGACTCTCGGTTAGGGCCGCTGCCAGTGCAGGTTGAGTGATATTGTCCACAGGATCATCAGGTAAGGCAAAATCATCGGGCAATTTCTCCCAAGAAACGGTATATGTCGAGGCAGTTGCGACCATAACCCTTCGCACCTTTTAGCAAATAGCTCTCACGCAAGGCTCACATGCGGTCTGATACAAACCCGCTTCTTCATCGTAACCTTGGAAAGAAAACTGCAGCTCGCAACGCATCATCACCTCTCAACCCTTGGACTACAGCGGTTGAGTTTACATTACTCTACTAGAGGATGAACATTTGTATTAATTGAATCTGATGGCGTGATGGACAACGATTTTGACAGCATTATTTTTGACTACGGCGGTGTCATTATTAACATCCGCTATGAAAATACGATCGCTGCATTCAGCCGACTTTCTGGGCGAGAAGCCAGCCAGTTCTATACCCAGCACCAGCAGCGATCGCTCTTTGATGACTACGAAAGCGGTCGCATTTCCTCTGCGGAATTTCGCGATGGGCTGCGATCGCTCCTGCGGATTGATTGCTCTGACCAAGCTCTGGATGATGCCTGGAATGCGTTATTGTTGGATATTCCTCAAGAGCGGATTGCGTTACTGAAAGAGTTGGGTCAACATAAACGATTATTTTTGCTCTCGAACATCAACGAGATTCATCGGGTAGCGTGCGATCGCATTTTCGCTGAAACCTTTGGTGCCGATTTTGGTGGAATCTACAGTTTGTTTGAGACAGTCTACTTTTCTTATGAGATGGGCGATCGTAAACCCAATTCCAGTATCTTTAAGACGGTCATTCAACAACAGAATCTCGATCCGAAGCGTACCGTTTTTATTGAAGACACGCATCAACATATTGAAGGCGCACAATCCGTTGGTCTGCAAACCATTCACATTACCAACGGATTAACAATATTAGATTTGAACTTAATCTAGCTACAGCATCATGACTAAGCCGTTTATGTCGGTTGAGAGGTTGTGTACACAGCTTAGAGTAGTTAGAACTTTTCTAAAACCCCTGAATTTAAGGGTTCGAGTACCACCTACGCAATTAAAATCAAGAGCTTTTGGGCTTTTGACCTGGACTTCGAACTAACACTACAAAAGGTTGCGTTATTCAAAGCCGCACCTCATATCGCTCCCCTTGGTACTAACATAAGCACTGTATCTTTTCTCTTTTTGAAGTATTTCTCTTCTGCTTTTTGACAGAAGCCCAGAAACATGAACTTTAAAGTCAAACTTCCTCCTTCATCCAAGACCGTTAGTATGGCTACCGCCTTAGCGGTACTAACCTTGGGAGTTGCTGCATGCGCTCCTCAAGAAACGTCCTCTGAAAATACGACCTCTGAATCTGAAACTGAGGCTTCTGCTTCAGAGGCAGCTGATTTGCCAGGTGAAGGGATTTCAGTCGTCTCTGCTTATGCCGTTCTAGAAGAGCGCTTTCAAACAGAAATCGTCAATATTGGCCTAGAGAAGCTGGGCTATGAAATTGAACCTCTCGTAGAAGTTGATTACACCGCCCTCTTTCTCGACATGTCCAATGGCAACATTACATATACGCCAGCCCATTGGAGTGTTAACCAAGAAAGCCTCTTCGAGAATAGTGGAGGCGATGATGCACTGGAACGTGCAGGTTCGATTGTCTCGGATTCCTTGCAAGGCTACATGATTGATAAGGCTACGGCAGACGAATACGGGATTACGTCGCTTGATCAATTGGCCGATCCAGAAATTGCTGCGTTGTTTGATACTGATGGCGATGGCAGAGCTAACCTGATTGGCTGCGATGCAGCCTGGCTTTGTGCGTCTATCATCGAACATCACATTGATGAATATGGCTTGCGTGATACCGTCCAGCAAGAGCAGGGGCGATATATTGCCTTGCTCGCCGATGTGGTGACAAATTACGATCAGGGGCAGCCTGTTCTGTATTACTCCTACACGCCATTCTGGATGCAGAACGTCTTGAAAGATGGAGAAGATGTTATCTGGTTAGAGGTTCCCTATACGTCTCTTCCCGAAGGGCAGGGCGATGAGTTAACCGACGCGGATACCACAGTTGGTGATGCGAATTTGGGCTTTGCGGTTCAGGATCAAATGATTGTTGCAAATCAAGCGTTTGTTGATGAAAATCCTGCCGCATCTCAGTTCTTTGCGCTGATCCAGATTCCCATTGAGGATGTGAATGCTCAAAACCAATTGATGCAAGATGGGGAAGACGATTCAGAGCAAATTCGATCTCATGCTGAAGCGTGGGTTGAAGCCAACCAAGACCTATTTGATGGATGGATTGAAGATGCTTTAGCGGCGCAATGAGCGTTATAACGTTTCTCCTCGTGGAGTTGAAGCTGGGGCTGCCTCGGTCAACTCAACTGACGTGGTTGGGACTTATGCGTTATGCGCGTTAGTTAAGTATGAATGTGTGGGGGCGCAACGCGCCCCCACACTCATTTCTCTGCTTGACACGGTTGCACACCGCTATATGCAAGCCTGAGTAAACTTGTTGATTTCTGGCTATGTAGTGGCCAAAAATCAACAAAACGCCTGGGTTCTGATGGATCACATTCGCTGAAGACTCATGTCTAGTTGACTGCGAAGTTGGTCGAGGGTTTGGGTTGGCTCTAGACAGTTGACTCCCTGACAGACGAGGGCGATCGCCCCTTCTGGCAGTTCATCGTCTGGTAGCCGTAGCATCACCGTGGGCAGATAGCGTTTCGCTACGTCTTGCACGACCGTTGGGTTGGCTTTGATCACGGTTTGGTTGCCGAACCAATCGAGGGCAGAAAAAAGTCCTGGACAACTGGTCGGAGCCTTTTCCATCAGGCCGCTAAAGGCTTGGAGCGATCGCTCGGCTTGGTTGAGGTAGCCGATTTCCTCTGTGAGTAGGAAGAGGCGAGTGAGGTTGGCGATCGCCACGCCATTGGCAGATGGCGTAGCATTGTCATCTACCTGGCGCTCCCGCACAACCAAATCGGGGCTAGCGTCCGTAGTGTAGTACCCACCCAAGTCTTCGCTCCAGAGGTGCTCATCAAATTCTTTCTGAAGGGCGACGGCCTGGTTTAACCAGCCGGAAGATGCCATATCGACCAGCGGCGTGGGAGAGTGGGTATCCTGCGATAATTGCGCCTGATGCAAGTCGAGCAAGGCTTTGATGAACAGGGCATAGTCTTCGGAGCGGGCGATCGTGCTGACGATGCCGCTATAGTTGAGGCGATGCAACCGTCCGTCTATCTGTTGCTGATCGAGGATAAAGGTCGCGGCTCGACCCGCCAATGCGAGATACTCCGCATTCTGAAACACAACAGCGGCCTGCGCCAGCCCCGAAATCATTAAGCTATTCCAGGCCACGATCATTTTGGGATCCGTCACCGCAGGAATGCGGCCAGGCCAGGCCATCGTTTTGGCCTCATTATTGTTGCAGGCGGGCGGAAAGGTCGGAACCTTTGCTGGGGTATCGCCATAACGCGCCTGGAAAAGCTTGTTCAAACTCTGTTCCACCGACTCGGGCAATGCACCTGGACTGCGCCGCTGCAAGACCGTTTTGCCTTCAAAATTGCCATCTGCCGTAACGGTGAAGTGCGATCGCAACTCGGCCAATTCTGCTTCCGTCAGCAGCGCCTCCAACTCCTTGTAATGCCAAACGTAAAAGGCGCCCTCCTCCGGTTCGGCATCGTTGGGGCTGAGGAAACTGTCGGCATCCTGGGCGGCGTAGAAGTATCCTTCGGGGGCTGTCATCTCTCGCTTGAGCCATTGCACTGTTCCGGCGATCGCCCGCTCAAAGGCGGGTTCCTGAATCCCGGCACGCCAAAGATTGGCGAGATATTCCACAATCTGCCCATTGTCGTAAAGCATTTTCTCGAAGTGGGGCACGGTCCACGTCGGGTCAATGGTGTAGCGGTGAAAGCCCCCGGCCACATGGTCATAGATGCCGCCCAGCGCTAGGTCTAACCCCCGCTTCTGGCACACCTCCAGGGTGACCTCCTGCGACTCTGGTTGCGCCAAGCGGACAAATCGCAACGCGGCCTCTGCGTAGGGAATCATCGGAAAGCGCGTCCCGGATTGGGTCGATGCGAGAATTTTGGCGCTATACTCCAAGCCCTCACGAAGCTGCTGGGCATCTAGCTCCGAGGTGCCAGGAATCTGGGTCATTTGTTGCAGGCGATCGACAATTTCTGTCCGCACTGATTGGAGCTTCTCCTTCTCCGTGTCGTAGAACTGTCGGATGGATTGAAGCACTTGCAAAAAGCCAGGGCGACCGTAACGTGGCTCCACCGGAAAATAGGTGCCGCCATAGAAGGGCACCAGGTCATCGGGTGCCAGAAACACGTTGAGCGGCCATCCCCCTTGCTCCACCATCATTTGCAGGGTTTGCATGTAAATGCTGTCGATGTCAGGGCGCTCCTCGCGATCGACTTTGATAGGCAGGAAGTTGGCGTTCATGTAGGCGGCGATCGCCTCATCCGAAAAGGCTTCCCCCTCCATCACCGTGCACCAATGGCAACTGGAATAGCCGATGGATAAGAAAATGGGTTTATCGTCTCGCCGTGCTGTTTCAATAGCTTCATCACCCCAGGGCCACCAGTCGATGGGATTTTCGGCATGTTTACGCAAATAAAGACTGTGAGCGGCGGCAAGACGATTGGTCATAGCAAACTCGTTTGGCAGCGTATCGACAACAGATCACAACGCAATTCCTTTGAGTCTACCGTGAGTTTATAGAACCCTACGCCTACTTCTCATCGGTTGTTTGAAGGATTCTGGATATATTGATTTTCCCGACATGCTTGACGCGCATAGCGCTATAGATGAGGGATGAGGACTGCATCTGTCTTTTAGCTCTGTCCGAATCGGATGCAGAGACATGAACGGGACAACGCCCGCTATTGCGCCCATGCTTCGGTGTTCTAACAGCGTGTTAGTCCTTGTCAGTATCCGTGCAAAGTGTTCCCCGCCGCATGGCTCCTATCAACAGTTGCCTCAACGCTCAATAGTTCAGCAACTCATATCAAATCCGGTTGAAGAACCCAACTATCGTTTATGGCCGCTGCTCTGTAGCGGCCATAAACGATAGTTGGGTTTCGGCTATTTAACCGGATTTGATATCAATGATTTGGGTGAAAACTAACGATGTAACCCATGCCGTTGCAATCCCAGCTCCTTTTGCAGAGAATAGACGAGCTGATCATGGGCTTTGCCTTTGAGCGCCTGCATGCCCAGGCTTTTACATCGGAAGTAGGGGGCGATCGCCTCATATGCGTCCTGAGTTAGCAAGATGTCTCCCTTTTCGGCCAAGGTCATCAGCCGTGATGCCGTATTCACTGGATCCCCAAGAATATTGAATTCACGCCGTCCACGCAGTTCGCCAATTTCGGCCGCAAAGACCGATCCGGAGGCAATACCAATCCGGTAGTTGAGCATTAAGGGATTGTCCGCAATCTGTGGCGGCGGCAGTGCGGTCACAATGTCCCGCACGGTGAGTGCCAGACTGGCGGCGCGCACCGCATCTTCTCGGTGGCGACGAAAGACGCCGAAGTAGATCAAAATGTCAGACCCAATTGCGTGGTAGGTCACTTTTTGGAGCACGCCGCCCTTGGCTGTGGTCGCAGCGTCGATGAGGGCAAGAGCCTTCGAGAAGCTCGTGGTCAATGCCGGTAAATCCTCCGGTCGTGCCCCATCTGCAGCTTCAGGAAAGCCCATCAGATTCACGAAAACAACGGTTGGGATGGGAAAATCGGGCGGGACTTGCCGTTCTGCCGCGGCCTCTACCAACACATCCAAAATCGAGGAGGGTAGGTAAGACGCTAAGGGTTGTACCCGCAACAGGGCATGGCGAATTTCGCGAATCAGCCCTTCTCGGCTCCGATCCATCAGTAGGGGGCTGGTCAATCGACGACGGTTGAGGCTGATGTCATATTCTCCCAAGGCTTCAGTGCTGAAGTTGTCTTGAATCAGCGCATAGCGATCGCCCACTGATTCAGCATGGGAGGGCTCTAGCTGAAACAGCCCATGGAGGCGATCGCCCGCTTCCTGTGTCACACAGACCCGTCCGACCTGTCCAAAGCTTTCGGCTTGCTTGGCGCGCTGCACCGTTCGTCCCAATAGCACATGTGCCATCCGGCGTGGCGTCCCCAGATCGGCTGCGAGGTATGAGCCAGCATGAATGCCCACCCGCATTGCCAGGGAGAATTTGCCCTGAGCCGTTTCGATATCTTGAAAATGCGCCATGGCCCGCTGCATCCGCAGCCCTGTCCGTACGGCCTGCCCCGTATCATCCCCCTGCGCATCTTCCAGAAACTGTACCAGCATGGCATCCCCTGTGAATTCCAGCAGGTCGCCCCCAGATTTCCCGATGATGGTGATCATCTCGGAAAAGTAGCGGTTCAGCACCTCGAGGAGGGCGATCGCGCCCTTCTGCCCAAACTGAGCATTTGCTTCTAGGAGAGGCGTAAATCCGGCCAGATCCGTAAACAGTAAGGTTCCTCGGCGCCACTCGTAGCGCACCTGACCCGGTTTAGGGGGAGCTTCTGCAACCTGGCGGGGTACGTAATCCTGCAATGCGCGTTGCAATGTCCGCAAATGCTGAAAGGCTTGCATCAGGGAATCTGTATCGGGATCAAACCAAATCTGCACATAGAGATTGGCGGGCAACAACCGCCGCATCAGAGGTTCTATCTCCGCTGGGATATCGTTAGATTGGGGCACGATGGGGCTTGTCATCAGATGTTCAAGCAAAGGCTATGGACATTGAAATCAGCGCGGTGGGCAATACGTTAGGCGGATGCATCGCGGTTTTAATATTCCTTGAATCTTGCTGAGTGAATTTTTCCTCGAGTTTCAGCAATTTTACGTAAAACATAGCCTTTTTAATAGGAGAACTGCAGCCCGACCCCGTTAACCCAACGCTTATCGCTAATCGTAACCACAAGATTGCCTGCTAATGGCATAGCCGAGCCCTAAGTCCAAGAAAAAAGCCAAAGAACCATAGATTTCGGGTAGTGCGGGTACCGCCCATGTATTTTGTTGAAGATGTGGGCGCTCGATGGCGTCCCTTCAACAAAATACACATGTCTTATCGTTGAAGGATTCCCTCAATATGGTTTATGCTGGTGTGTGCTTGATTGAGAATTGCTCAATTAAAGCAACCCTATGCGGATGTGGCGGAATTGGTATACGCGCACGTTTGAGGGGCGTGTGGCTTTGCCTTGCGAGTTCGAGTCTCGCCATCCGCATTTTGATAGAGAATCTGACGGCAAGCCATGCTAGCTCACCGAGCTAGCATGGCTCATTCTCTTTTTGGCGATAGCCAGTTAGTGGGCGGGTATGAGCGTGGACTTCTGCTTACATGGGGCGATCGCATTGCAGCGTCCTGTCGTGTGAGTTTTCTCCCATGGATAGCTGAGATTGCAGAAAAAATGGGCACGATAGGAAAGGCTACCGTGGCAAGGAGCTGTTGTTTGGGTTCTTTTCCAGTTCGTCATCACAAATTTGGATCCGCTCGTTACACTGGTGTCTAGCTCAGTTCAAGACTAGAAGCCAGGCGTGCGAGTTCTTCCTCCGAAGCTGTGAGTGCGAACAGTTGCTATTCAGGGTGTCGTGTCAATATTCCCCTTGTTTGAAATGACCAATTTGCTTCTACTGACCCAGTGCAATCAATGTTGGAAAACCTAGGGGCACATAATTTCATTTACGTTCAGAGCTGAGAAACGCTAATCTGAGAGAGCTACACTCTTTGCCATCCCCTTCAACTGTTTCCAGAGGAGTTCGCCGTGGCAACTCATAAGATTTTGGTTATTGATGACAGCCGAGTCATTCGCAACATGGTCCGCGACATGTTGCCTAAAGGTAATTTTGAAGTACTAGAAGCAAAAGATGGCGTCGAGGGTATCAACACCATCCATCAGGAGCACCCTAATCTCATCATGCTCGACTTTCTGCTACCACGGATGAGCGGGTGGGAAGTCTTTCAAGAGATTCAGGCTAAACCCAACCTGCGGGCACCTCTGGTGCTGATGTCTGGGCGGAAGGAAGAAGTTACAGAGAAAATCCAGGAACCCTTCGAGTACTTCGAGTTTATCGAGAAGCCCTTTGAGCAGCGGGAACTGGTCGCAGCTATTAAGGCGGCGATGGTGAAGTTTAAGAAATGGCCCCAGCCTGTCATGGGGGCAACTTCGGCATCCGGCGGTGCGACAGCATCGGCAGAGGTTGAAGCGCTCAATCAAAAGATTGATAAGATGCAAGCTGAGATCAATATGCTCAAGAAGCAAATGGCACAAATTTTGAATTTCATCAAACAAAAGATGAAATAGGTGCTATGCGTTTGCATCGATCAGGTTTGAAGAATCAACCGATTTGCTGAGCGTTGAGGTGGTAAAACCTCAACGCTTTTGAGGTTGAACGTAGGTCTCTTATCGCTGTAGCTATCAAGGCCAGGACACTCTATCGAACGGTCATTCCCGCGAATGCAGGAATCCAGAAAGGCTAAATATGCTGACCGATAGACGTTTGATGGATGCCCATTTTCATGAGCATGACGAATCCTAACGTCCTATCTTGGCTGGCTCAAGCTATATAGCGCTACGCGCTCAGGTAGAACCCAATCATTTCTTGAAAGCCCCGCGTCGCGTGGCTTTCAAGAAATGATTTGTCCTAATCTCAATGCGTAAGGCTATATCAGAGAGCCTTAGAATTTGGGTGGCGTGCGTGGGCAATCCGAACGCCACCCAAATTCTGGCGTTGCTGCTTCTGGCTATGAAAGAGGTACTGTGTGCTCGAAACTTCGTTCCGATTTATCTGGTTTTCCAGCATCGCCCAAATTCTTCTAAGGCTGTATCAATTCAAGTTACAGTTGTTCGAGAAACTGTAGTAAGTCAGCCATATCTTGCTCACTCGGTTGGAACTGAGGCATGGGAGGCGTATCGCCACTCACAACCTGATGGATCAAGCCAACATCAGATTTGCGCGATGATACATGTTGCAAGCTGGGGCCTACCTCACCTTTACCGAGCAAGCCATGGCAGATTGCACAGTTCATTACAAAAATCTCTTGTCCGCGCTCAGAATGGCCTTCCAGTGCCAACACGTTGCGAATGTAAGGATCGGCGTGCTCGAGGTAGTAGACAATACCTAACCAAGCCAAAATCACGAGAGCTGTTCCCAGAAATACGGAAACTACTCTGCCGAGCGACACTTGCACAGGGGAAACATCGCTCATATCCTGATTGCTTGTCAGTTGCTGATTATCCAAAAGTTCCCTTGTCAAAGTCAGACGGCCTTCCTTCTCGATGTATAACTTAGATTAAGGTTTTTTGCATAGGTTCAGATATTTACACATATTTTTTTTAGGAAGATCGGGACGGAATGAAAAAGAAAAGTACTGAAATCCCGGGCTCCTAAAAACTTTCTGCTGCGATTACATTGTCAAAGATAGCGATCGCCCCTGAGAAGATATCACAAAATGTAAACGATATTGACGGTCATCGTCCGTTTTACCTCAAAGAAAGTTGATAGAATCTTGGGTAATTCCTAAGGAGAATGTGCTGTGGTTGAACCCTTACTTTCTGGTATCGTTTTGGGATTAATCCCCATCACCCTGGCTGGGCTGTTTGTTGCAGCCTACTTGCAATATCGCCGGGGCGATCAACTGGGGCTGTAATCGCTTGGCGATTGCTTATATTATTCCCCCGAAACTACCTTCAATCCCTTCCAGAGGCTGATCTGGGAGGGATTGATTTTATCGCCTTACGCATTGAGATCAGAACCAATTATGTTTTGAACGCACCGCACTGCGGTGCGTTCAAAACATAATTGGTTTTACTTGAGCGTGTAGCGCTATATCCAGGGCTAGGCGGACTCGGTTTGAAAGAAAGTGACAGCCGTATTGCCATAGACCTTGGTGCGATACGGCTCTAGGGGTTTGACGCGCGTTAGCAACTGCTGCCACTCGGCAGCTTGCCATCGCTGGGGAGCATGCTCCATGGCCAGTTCGCCATCGGGGGCTAGAAGCTGATGCTGAGCGATCGCCTCCAACACAGGCAGATAGAGCTCGCTGGCATAGGGGGGATCAAAATAGATGCGATCGAAGTGGTGCCCTGCTAGGGTCGGCAATTTGTGCACCACATCACCCCGGATCACCTGCACCGTTTGGTCAGGCGTGGCAATCCGCGTCCAATTGTCTGCAATCACGGTGCAGGCACGACCCGCTTGCTCGATACCGACAACCACCGCTGCGCTCCGTCCTAAGGCTTCCGCTCCCATTGCCCCGACACCGCTACATAGATCCAACCAGCGACACTGGGCGATCGCCCCCTGCCAGATATTAAACACAGCCTCTCGCACCCGTGCCGGGGTTGGGCGCGTCGCCTGTCCCGGCAGGGTTTTGAGGGGGCGATTTCCGTAGACGCGCAAACCCATGGCGGTTGCAGATTTTGGATAGTTGGGTGGCGGCCAGATTACGAGGCGGCAACAGCGAGTTGCTGGTGTTGGACGAGGGTGACAAAGTTCGCCAGGATCTTCAGTCCAGCTGTGGACGACTTCTCGGGGTGAAACTGAACGGCCATCAGGTTGTTGTGGGCGATCGCTGCGGTTACGGTCTGTGTTCCGTGGGTTACCGTCGCAGCTCTCATGGCTGGATCACTCGGATCGGCATAGAAGGAGTGGACGAAGTACACCCAGTCGTTGGGTAAATCGTTCCAGAGAGCCAACGACGGCTGGTTGAATTGCAGCACATTCCAGCCCATGTGGGGGATAGTGATGTCGGGTTCTGGGCGAAAGCGTCGCACATAGCCAGGGACAATGCCTAGTCCCGCTTCATTGCCCTCTTCGCTACCCTCTAGCAAAATCTGGAGACCCAAGCAGATGCCCAGGAAGGGTTTACCACTGGCAATGATGTCGCGGATGGGATGGATCAGGTCGCGCGATCGCAAATGCTGTACTGCCGGGTCAAACGCGCCAACTCCGGGCAACACCACAGCATCGGCTTGCTCTAAGTCGCGGGCAATATCCGTCACATGAGTCGTCGCTCCGGCTTGCTGCAATCCTTTGCAGGCCGAGTGCAGGTTGCCCATGTCATAATCCACCACGGCAATGCGTACCATTGATTTTCCCTCCGCCGTATCGCAGAACACTCTCACTATATCGAAGAGTTTGTTCGGTCTGCGCGTTGCTTGCTACAAACCATGAGAGTTTGCAGAACTTCAGTGATAGAGCCTTACGCATTGAGATTAGGACAAATCATTTTTTGAAAGCCCCGCGGTGGGTGCTCAGCGGCTAGTACTTTGAGAATGATGAGCGGGCAATTTGGCGGTCAATAGTTCGCGAAAACTCCAAATGTG
>JBCBSL010000065.1:0-18353 GCA_039819145.1 Cyanobacteria bacterium J06638_22 | reverse complement strand
ACACGACGCTCTCGATCTAAATTGCCGATGCAAAATTTCGCCGTTGTACTCGACGGCGACTAAGCGTGGATTCATGCCGAGCTGTTGGAGGAGCTGAGGCAGTCGAGTGCCGGATGGGCAGTCCTGGGGTTCGCCGTTGACGTGAAGGGTGATGGCGGGGGTGGAGGTCATGATGGGTGAGATGAATCGAGAGGGTAAGGGTGAGGGGAAAGAAAAGAAACCACAGAGGTATGGAGGGCACGGAGGGATGATCCAGGCGCTTGAGGAATGGGTTAAGGATGGGGGCGCGATCGCGTGAGCTGGGCTTGGAAGAATTGGGTTGCCAGGGTCGGGTCGGGGGCTTGCATGATGGCGCGAACGACCGATACCCGTTGGGCACCTGCGTTGAGGACATCGTGAACCGTCTCGGTGCTGATGCCACCGATGGCAAACCAGGGAATGGTTGATTTTTCGACAGCATAGCGGACGTAGTCCAGTCCAGCGGCGGCTTTGTCGGCTTTAGTTGGGGTTGCATAGACAGGGCCAACGCCGATGTAGTCGGCTCCTTCGGCCAGGGAACGTTCCATTTCCTCGGGGTTGGTGGTCGATCGCCCCACGATGCGATGTGCTCCCAGGATATTGCGGGCGATCGCCACGGGCAGATCTTCTTGCCCCAGGTGAACGCCATCGGCATCTGCCGCCAATGCAATATCGATCCGGTCATTCACGATGAACAGGGCATCATACTGATGGCACAGCTCGCACAGCTTCTTGGCACGATGCAATCGAGTGAGGTCATCGGCGGCTTTCTCGCGATATTGCACCAGTGGTAGCCCACCTTGGAGGGCGGCTTCAACCGTGGCAAACAGATTTTCGGTGTCACTGGTGACGAGGTAGAGTTGAGCCTTTTGCAATCTTTGGAATCGTTGGTGCCCGCTGAGGTTCGTTTCTAGGGTGTAGACCCGGTAACGTAGCTGTTTGCAGGCGATCGCCATCTCTGGGTTTTCAATCTTGGCGTATTCTTCCAGCACCCGCAGTGCTTCCTGGGTGCGACAGAAGTTGGCCGTCAACACCTGGGTGACGCTGGCACGCGCTTCTTCCTGGGGGTGGCTCAGGTCGGTTCCCGGATCGCCGGGAGTATCGCGAAAAGCTCGGATCTCTGGGCTTTGCCAGTGTCCCAATTCCTGCCGAATGGCTTTGCACTCAGCGGCAAATTCCCCATGCTTGAGCCCGAAGCGGCACCACTCTTCGATGATGCGGACGCCCTCACGAGCGCGATCAAAGTTGGCATCCAGAATCCTTAAGACAGCGGGATTCTTGGTATTGAATGAACGATTAATCATGAGGCGTCTATCTGAAATATGTCTATCTCTCTGTTTCTTATCTTATGGAGCAAGGGGGAGTCGAATCAATGTGGTTTGCATGTGGAGTGTCCCGGTGGGGTGTGGCAGAGAAATCCACCACCTTACCGAACCTTTTCAAACAAGCTCTGAGGTAAGATATGGAACGACATATCGGCGGTCTACGCGATCGGCGCAACGGCATTTCCACGATCTTGGAAGCCGGATCAAGCAATACCATGCCGCCAGGGTGATGGGCCAGACAGGATGGAGCGAAGGGTTTGCGAAATTTGCAAGAGCAATTGGCACGGCTCGTAAAGAGCTGGTTGGAGCGATCGGGGAACCCCGTAGTGAAGGAGCGATCGCACCCTGCCGGAGCCTACCTGGGAGACTACCGCTATCTCACAAAAACCCGCTTTGGGCACAAGATTTTTCTGGATACCCGCGATGTCAGCCTGGCGCCCCACATCATCATGGAGGGGCTATGGGAACCTTGGATTACCGCTCAATTGCTGTCTTGGGTCGAGCCGGGGATGAAGGTGGTTGAGGTGGGTAGCAATGTCGGCTGGTTCACGCTACTCCTGGCTCAAAAAGTCGGCGATAAAGGCCGAGTGATTGCGTTTGAAGCCAATTCTGACTTGACCCAACTGGCGTTCGATAGCTTGATCACCAATGGCTATGTGGATCGGGTCAAACTTCACAACATGGCGGTTAGTGATGCCACGGGCGAACTCACCTTCCGCATCTTCAGTCGCTATTTGGGTGGCAGTACCCTGGGGCGGGTTAAACCGCGCCAGCTCAAGAAGTTAGGGGAAGAGCTAAAAGAAATCACCGTGCGGGCAGTGGCACTGGATGAGTTTCTGACGGGGGCAACCCGCAAGATTGATGTGATGAAAATTGATGTGGAAGGGGCTGAACCCAAGGTTTTCCGGGGTATGCAAACCCTCCTCAAGGAAAACGAAGCAATCAAGATCGTGATGGAGTATAGCCCTTACCAGATGCGGAGTTGCGGCCATGAGCCAGCGAAAGAAATGGCCAGCCTCCGGCAGATGGGGTTCAAGTTCTATCGCATTGAGGAAACGGGTCATGTCAGTCCCATTACCCTCAAACGACTTGAGAAAGTCGACCACTGTGACCTGCTAGTCACTCGCGATGAACCGGAGGTCGTGCTGGAGCATTCTCAGCGCACCGTACAGCGGATTGGTTGGCATTAGGGGAGATCTCGTCACGGGGTCACCCGCCGGAGCTGTGCATCCCGAATGCACGTTATATAGCGCTACGCGCTCAGGTAGAACCCAATCATTTTTTGAAAGCCCCGCGTCGCGGGGCTTTCAAAAAATGATTTGTCCTAATCTCATGCGTAAGGCTATATCAAGCCCGGTTAAATAGCCATAAACCCAACTATCATCTGTGCTCGATGCAACGCATCGGGCACAGATGATAGTTGGGTTCTTCAACCGGATTTGATATTACCTAACCTTTGAGGTGGTTTTGGCGACAGGCTGGTTGAGATCAGCAGAAGGGCACAGGTCGGCCAGATCGCAGCGATCGCACGCGGGTTTGCGGGCATTGCACACGGCCCGTCCGTGGTAGATCAGCCGAATCGACCAATTTTCCCATTCGGGTTGGGGTAGCAGTTTCATCAGATCCGGCTCAATCTTTTTCGGGTCGGTTTGTTTTGTAAACCCAAGGCGACCGCTCAAGCGCTTTACGTGGGTATCAACCGTAACGCCAGCATTGATGCCAAAGGCATGGGCTAACACCACGTTCGCCGTTTTGCGGGCAACTCCCGGCAGCGTCAGCAGTTCTTCCATTGTTGCGGGCACGTCGCCACCGAACTCCGTCATGATTTTGTGGCACGCGCCTTGGATGTTCTTGGCCTTGTTGCGATAAAAGCCCGTCGATTTGACCAGGGTTTCGATATCGCCAATCTCGGCTTCGGCCATGGCTTTGGCATCGGGGAACTGGCGGAACAGCTCTGGCGTGACCATATTGACCCGCTCATCGGTACATTGGGCGGAGAGGATCGTGGCCACTAGCAACTGCACTGGGGATTGATAGTCCAGAGAGCAGGTGGCATCGGGATATAGCTGCTTTAAGCGTGCCAGTACGTCCTGGGCACGCTGCTGTTTTTTGGAAACGCGAGGCATGGGCGATCGCTCCTACTGCTGGAATAACCGCTGCACCGCGTCCAGTTGCGTCGTATCGCGCACAATCAAGAAAAGCCCCAATCCCAGCAACACCACTAGGCCTGTCTGCATCACATTTTCCTGGAACTGGCTGGGCAATGGTTTGCCTCGTGCAGCCTCAATCAATAGGAAGGCCAACTGACCGCCATCCAAGGCTGGCAGCGGCAGGATGTTGATAATGGCTAGGTTGATGCTGATGAGAGCCGTGAAAGGAAACAAATAACCAATATTGTCCGAGGCCAAACTTGCGCCCTGTTCCACAATCTTGACCGGGCCTGCAACCTGACCTGCAACCGATGAGAAGTTGGTAATCAAGGTCACAAAGCCCCGCACGATACGCAGGAACATCCGCTGGAACTCTTGGGCTGCTCCACCCAAAATTTCTCCTAAGCCATGCGGGCGGCGAAACTCAGCGGTGCCATTGGGCGCGAGCAATGCTCCAATCCGGGCCGTGCCATCGTCTTCAACCCGAGGGGTGATTTGCAAGCTAAGTTCGATGTCATCCCGCTCCACTTGGAGATCAATGGATTGATTGGGGCTAGATTGAATGGCATCCATCAGGATCCGCTCAGCCGGTTCCCCGGTTCCCAGGGTTTGTCCGTTCACGGCGGTTACCACATCACCGTTTTGCAATCCGCCCTGGGCGGCGGGTGCATCAGCCGCAACCACTTGGGGAATGGCAACTCCTGGTTCTAAGTTGAATTCCTGAACCCCCAGAATGCTCAACTGGAGAACAAAGACGAGATACGCAAAAATTAGGTTTGCAATGACGCCAGCACTAATCACGATCGCCCGATCCATAATGGGGCGATTTTTTAGTAAATCTGGGTCGTTTGCAGGAATGTCGCTTTCCGGGTCATCATCGGGAAATCCGACGAATCCGCCGAGGGGGAAGGCTCGTAGGGCATATTCCGTTTCGGCTCCCTGGTATTTCAGGACGGCAGGGCCAAAGCCAATGGAAAAACGGTTCACATGGATGCCTTGCAACCGTGCAGCCAGGAAGTGTCCCAGCTCATGAACCGCTACCAGTAAACCTAAAACTGCGATCGCCGCGAAAACCGACATAAGTTACCTAACCCGGATACATTTGCCAAAGACAACACATATTTTTCTATTCTAGGGTTTCCTCGTCCCCCCTGCCCCTGACTTTGGTACTCAAATTACACCACAAAACCAAATTCCTTTTCTTCCCTGCACCACCAGTAGGGTGGGCGCGACTCATTTATCCCTAGATGTAGGGTTACGCTCCCAAGTCTACCTATCCTTTCAGCCCAGACACAGGCAATATTTGTGACCTGCTCAGCCCAGACAGGATCAGGACTGATGCAGGAATAGCGTAATCCTAAGTGAAATCGTTGATTGTGTGGCCGCGTCGCGGCCACACAATCAACGAAACGCGGATCTTACTGAGGCACATGAACGGTGTGCCAGTGCCGGGCGATATCAACCCGCCGACAGATCCATACCCGCTCGTGCTGCTGCACATGGTCGAGGAACCGCGCCAACGCCGCCGTTCGCCCCGGTCGTCCTGCCAGCCGACAATGCAACCCAACACTCATCATCTTGGGTGCATCTGCCCCTTCGGCATAGAGCGTGTCAAATGCATCGCGGAGATAGGCAAAGAACTGATCGCCCGAATTGAAGCCTGCATAGGTTGCAAACCGCATATCGTTGTTGTCTAGGGTGTAGGGAATAACCAGATGAGGCTTGCCATTGCCCGGAACCCAGTACGGCAGGTCATCAGAGTAGCTGTCAGCATCGTAGAGAAAGCCCCCTTCCTCAATCACCAATCGCCGGGTGTTGGGGCTCACCCGTCCCTGGTAAAAACCAAGGGGACGATTGCCTGCTACACGAGTGTGGATGGCGATCGCCTGCTGGATATGCTGCCGTTCCAGGTCTTCCCCCGCATATTGATAGTCAATCCAGCGATAGCCGTGGCTAGCAATTTCCCAATCCGCTTCGACCATGGCAGCAACGGCTTCGGGATTGCGCTCCATTGCCATCGCCACTGCGTAGACCGTCACGGGCATGCCGCTGGGTAAACAGCCGATGCAACCGCCAGAAGCCCGCCCGACTGCCATACTCGTACATCGACTCCATGTTGATATTGCGCACCCCCTTCAGCGGTTCCGCCCCCACTGTTTCGGATAGGAAGGCTTCCGATGCAGGATCGCCATGCAGGATACAGTTTTCGCCCCCTTCTTCGTAGTTGATGACGAACTGCACCGCGATGCGGGCATTGTCCGGCCAGTGGGGATTGGGCGTGTAGCGACCGTAGCCAATGAGGTCGCGGGGGTAGGCAACAGGCGATGGGTCAACAGGCGATGGGTCAACAGGCGATGGATCAGTAGAGGATGGATCAACAGACATAGGGGATGCAGATGAAGTGGCTCAGCACGATATGGAGCAAGATCCAGGGCGATCGCTTACCCCTCGGCTTGTTCCAATCGCTCCTGGTCTTCCAATGCCATGATAGCCAGCAACAGTTCCTCTTCTTGTTCCTCAAAATCTTCTTCGGAGATTTCCTCCATATCAAAGGCGAGTTGGAGGGTGAGGAGTTGTTTTTTTAGATTCTCTTTTTCGTTGAGTTGAGGTTCGGCTTGCTCCAGAATTTTTTCGGCGATCCAGCTAATTCCACCGACAGGACCAGTGATAGGGAGGGCGAGTAAGTCTAGAAACATGGTGATTACTCCAATTGGGCAAAATTGAAAGGGGCAGTGAAGTTGTTGTAGCGGATTTTCAAACGACCCTCGAAATGGTGGTCGAGGGCTTCGACGTTTTCACCAAAAGTTTGTTCAGCCTCCCAAGGAATGAGGTAAGCCGCGTTGTAAATCATGCTTTCAGTGAGCGGATCGTTTTCGGCGATCGCCACCGCTAGTGGATTCAAGACACTTCGAAATTCGTCCATCACCCCTTCTTTGCGGGTTTCCATGGCCTGCTCGATCGCTTGTCCAATCCGCACAATCTCATCCATGCTTAGAGTCTTACCTTCAAGGGAATCGCGCTCTTCCCGCAGGGTGGCGTTTTCCTCCATCAGCATTTCGAGTTCCCGATCCGATTCCCAGGTAATTTTGATGCCCACTTCCCGTCGCCCGTCTAGGCGATCGAACAGTTGACGGAGTTGTTCGCCCTGGGGTTTGAGCAATTGCTCTTGAACCGCATCCCAGGTCTCAATAATTAGGCCAAACTGTAGCGGTAGGAGAGTGCGATAACCATGATCCATGGCTTCTTCTAGCACTCGTTCATGACCCAGCAGATTTTTGCGGCTGGCCAGGTAGCGCTCTTGCTGGGCTTCAGAGTAGAGAAAGACAAAGTCGTCAATGGCCTGTGCATGTACAGGCTGTTTGTCCAATCCGGCCAACACGAGGTGGGTCGGGCCGGGGGCAGGAAAAATGCCGTAGAGGTAATGTCCAAATCCCATAATGTTGGTGAGGGTATCCACAGAAATTGGGGTGTAAGTGAGGGGCAATCCTGCAAGGCTTCAGATTTTGTCAGGACAAATCGAGGCGCAAGACGCCTGAACCCCACTCAGAGATTACCCACAAGAACGCGATGGATCCGCAAAAGCCTA
Organism: Cyanobacteria bacterium J06638_22; assembly: GCA_039819145.1. GTDB lineage: Bacteria > Cyanobacteriota > Cyanobacteriia > Elainellales > Elainellaceae > Vacuolonema. The sequence continues at coordinate 11,274 of JBCBSL010000065.1, read as the reverse complement.
GAGAAATTCACTGAATTCCATCGCAACCAACAGGTTGGAGGAACCTGCTTTCTTGCCCCTACTCTTGATGTTGCAGTCATTGCTAAGTCGCTCGGCATGTAAAAAAGCAGATTCTAAAAACCTGCACCGCCTGCAGCGCGGGCGGTGCAGGTTTTTAGAATCTTAGATTTAATAGTACTTAATGACTTATAGGGATCGAGTTCTTGAGGGTGAGCGTTATTTTGCTGCTTTTTGAGAGCAATGGATTAAGTTGCACCGATTCTTGTGGGGGATATTGGGACGTTATTTTCATCATGCAAAACGGTACAAGGACAGTACAAGATAGTGAGCCGCTGCTCCATGGGTGGGGCAACGGCTCACTTTTTCTATTACCATTTGTTTCGTTTTAAGCGGTTGACTTCGCTAAGGTTCAGACTTGATCCAGGATGCTCTGCAAAGAGCCAAGCGAGTCTAGAAGCGATTATCCAGCCAGCTACGAATGTCAGCTTCGGAGTTGAAGTTACGCGTTTCGTTTCGCATCACATCCGTAACCTGCCAACCCGTTTTCGTCCGGCGAATCCGAACATCAGGTTGGTTTTCATTCAGTACCTGGGGATTTTCTTGTGCCCGTTGTAGAGGATACAAAGGAGCGTTCCAGTTATTGTAGGTTAAGTTAGCGCTGGTCATGGTGTCACCTCAAATGTTTATCTATCCCAAGGATAGGAAGGATGACCAGTCGATTTCAAAGCAAGATATTCATCTTCAGATGAACAAGTTTGATGAATCTTGAATACGCTACATATTGTTCAGGGATACTACGGGTAACTAGGAGTTTGGCTTATGCCACGAACCCAACAAAATCGCATCAAGCCCTCGCATTTAAGGGCGTTGGTTACCGTTTCGGAATGTGAAAATTTTGGGGATGCGGCGCTAAAGCTAGAGATTTCGCAGTCAGCCGTCAGCCATGCGATCGCCAGCTTAGAAGCAGAGCTGGGAGTCACACTCTTGCAACGGGGACGGCAAGGCGCATCGTTGACGCCGGCTGGTCAGCGCATCGTTCCCTACGCCAACCAAGTGCTGCACATCCTCGACAATATCGTGGACGAAGCCCGCCTCCACAAAACAATGCAGGCTGGGCAGTTGAAGGTCGCTGCAGTGCCGACTATCTTCAAGTACATCCTGGCTCCGGTCATCGTGAAGTTTCGCGAGACCCATCCGCAAATCATGGTGTCTTTGGTCGAATGCTACGACACATGGGATGTGGAGCGAGCCGTTCGAGATGGACAAGTAAATCTGGGGTTGACGCACATTTCCGACGATATCGACTTTGAGGTTTGGGAGCTGGGACAAGACGAGTATCTGGCGGTGTTGCCACCGAATGCAGGGGTGCAGCAATCGCAAATCGACTGGGAAACCCTGGCACAGTTTCCGATCATTTCCTATGTGCGTGGAAATTCCTGCTACGTGCGACTAAGGAGCTATTTTCAGGAAAGTGGTATTCCGCTTAAGATTGTGCACGAGGTGCGGGATAACCCGACTGTTTTGAGCATGGTAGAACAGGGTTTGGGAGCTGCTGTCGTCTCTCAGCTTGCCCTCAAAGAAGCGGCAGGACGTGTGCAAATCTGCCGCCTCCCCAAACCGCTGAAACGAAGATTGGGGGCGATCGGCCTACGGGACAAACTACATCCACCGCCCGTGTTTGCGTTTCTAGACTTCCTCAAAAAATCGGTGTCCGAGGAAGTATCAGCGTCTGCCGCTGTTACCCAGATCACTTGCTCTGCTTCGTAAGAAGCGTGGATGACCGTATAGCCTATCGGACTCGGATTTATAGCGCTGGCGCGTGAGAAACGCATGGCTGTGTGGAGGTGCGCCCACACAGCCCTTTCGGTTGCACACCGCTTTAAACAAAAAGCTAGCACCCCATTAGGACGTGCTAGCCTTGCAAGTTTTGAGTCAAAGCCTAGGCAACAGGTTGGCTTTGGTTCTTCCCTGTTGGTACAGCCATGGCAGTTGAAATCGTTGTTGTAGCGCACCTGGGACAGACTGCCATGCTGACCGGGTTAAACCTGTTGTGCCTGTGCTTTACCAGAGACCCGGAATCGGTTCAACTGCTTCATCTTCTTCCATGCGCTCTTGCAGCTCTGCCAGGGTTGCGGGCGGAACCAGAACGCGGTTGATGGCATGGATGACTCCGTTGCTGGCATCAACATCGGGCAGAATGACGCTGGCATTGTTGACAATGACGCGATCGGGTTCGACAGCGATCGCCAACCCACCATTCAGGGTGTCGAGGCCACCAGACTCTAGCTCATCGGAGGTGACTTCATCGGGAACGACATGGTAGAGCAAAATGTCGGTGAGCAAGTCTTCGTTCTCGGGCTCCAGCAGGGCTTCTAGCACACCATCTGGTAGCATATCAAACGCATCGTCGGTCGGTGCGAAAACGGTGAAAGGTCCTTCTGAGGAAAGAGCATCCACCAAATCCGCTGCTTGGACAGCTGCAACCAAGGTCTCGAAGTCTTCGTTACCACTGGCGACATCGACGATGGTGCCAGGTTCTTGAGCAATTAGACGGCTTTCGTTCTCCATCGGGTCTGCGGGCGTGGCAGAGTTGGCGATCGCCGGAGCAATCGCAATCCCAACGCCGCATAAGGCAGCCAGGGTAATTTTTTGGAGGTTTTGAATTTTATAGGTCATGACGGTTCCTAACGTAAATAATCGTGAAGCTCGTCGCCGCCACTATATTACTTGCTTATTGGCAAAGAACCAAGTATAGGCAAAGTATGGGTGCGATCGCGCCGTCAGAACCCAAGATTTTGCTAGTTTTTCACGGAATTTGTCCGGGCAAAAACAGATGCCCACTCTCGCTGTCCGCAAGAATGGGCATTTGAAGGCTGTATTGAGGGAAGCGGATTGTATTTAATCCAGCGAGGTTTTCCCTACTGTTGCATTGTCTACGACTGAATATTGAGCGCCCAATCGTAGTAGAGATACCTCACTTCGTAGTTACCCTCACGTAGATAGGCGGCATCTTCGGCACTGACCTGTTGGCTGATGAAATTGAGCGCAGCCCGTTCCTTGTCGTTGCCCGCAAATTCCTCGGTATCGCCGTAATCGGGGATCCAATCTTCGCCAAACCAGTTGAATAGCTCAGAGATGTGGACAACATTATTTTCCCGATCGATCTCGACACCCTCGGTGCCATCGATCCAGATTTGCACTTGCTCCTCCAGTTGGGCGTCTAGATTTTCTCCGACATAGGGCTCGCGCCGTAGGACGGGGCAACTGATGGCGGAGCAATTGACAGCCGCATGGATACGGGGATCCTCGTAGTCGGGACGGATGGTGTCATGCTCAATGTTGTCCAGGGTTTTGGAGGCTCCAGCAATGTCGAACCGCCGCACTCGCCACACCCCAGGAATATCACGGATGCTATCTTTCAACGGATCCTGGTCGATGATGGATTGCAGGGTGAAAGAGTTGTAGGCATTGAGGAGAAATGCCAATTGCTCTTCACGGCTCCAAGCGTGGAAGGTTTCGGGTGCAACGTCTCCGAGTGATTCATTGAAGGCGAGTAGATCCTCGGAATTGGCTTGCAGGGCGACGTAATCGACCAACCCATCTTCATCCACATAGGATTCCAGCACATTGGTGTAGAGGCTGTAGTCAAACGGTGCCGCTTCGGTCGCTGAGGCGGTGATAGCCTCTCCCCCAGAGGGAGCGGCGATTTCGGTAGAGCACCCACCAATCAGAATGGCGGCAGGGAGGAGAAAAGCAACAGGAGAGTATCGCATAGGAAAAAATGAAGACGTTGTTAAAGGACAGGATGACGATCAACGAGATATAGATGGGTGCAGTGTGGATGGTCGACGAAGCCGAGTCCACGTCCAACCCAAGAGAAAAGGGAGCCAAAGTAGGGCGCGTTCTGCTGGGGTCAATGTCCAGCTAAAGTCACCCAAGCTTTGGCGATAGAACAACACCAGGTAGACGAATGCGGAAAAACTTACTAGGCGAGTGCCCAGATTTTGGGTCGCCACAGCAAAGGGCACGAGCCAGGTGAAATACCAGATATGGATGATGGGCGAGAGGACAAGCAGCGCAAAAAAATAGGATTCGGCGTAATCCAAAAACGTATTGGATTGCGCCAGCAGCCCCACAAGAACAATGCCCAGCAGTAGGCCGTAGACGATGTTGTGAGCGGCCAGTTGCGGCACAACCTGAGCCAGCAGGTAGGGCACCAGTTCGGCGCTGCGATCGCTCGATACAAAGCCTGAACTCACCGGAACCAGTGGGCACGCGGCTGCATCGCAGTAGGGCAAGGCACTCAGTACGAAGGGCAAGATCCCCACCAGTGGAATGCCTAGAGCGAGCTTCCACTTCCCCTTGCGCAAGGGAAACACCGCCAAAAATCCCAGCAAGGGCAAACTGATCCACTTCAACCCGGCGCTGATGCCGATGCTCAGTGCGCTCCGTGAGAAGGCTTGCGCCGTGGGACGCAGCGATTCAGCGGCAAACCAGGCCAGCACTAAGGGCAGCAGAAACCAACTGTCGTAATGGCCTGTTCCTGCAAAGGAATAAAGAATGACTGGATTCCAGGCATAGATGAGGGCGTGGTGGGGCTGGAATCGATCGCACAGGAGCTTACAGACCAACAGATCGGCGGCGATAAATGACAGCTTGAACAGCAGCACCGAGGGCGAAATCCATGCCAACAGCCGAAATGCTAATTGGGAGATGGGGGGATAGATGGCGCTGACATCGGCATGGTTGATGCGAAACCACCAGTCGGGGCGTAGAGGCTCTAAAATATCAGCCGAGGGCGGGAGGTGGTAGGGACTGAAGCCCGCGTTTTGAATCAACCCTTCCCACATATAGCGGAAGATGTCACTGTTTGGCTCCATGGGGAGTAGCAGCAGGCGAGTGGCGATCGCCACGCCCCAAAACCACAGCGGTGAGAGGGACTGCCAGCGACAACTCCAGACAAATCCCACTCCCATCACGGCGACGCTCCACCACAGCTGCGGCACCTGGTCGCTATGCCCTAGCTGCCCCATCGCGGCTGTTCCAAGGATGAGCAGGGTTGACGGGAAAATAGGGTGGGGGTGGAGGAATGTGGAACGCGGATGAACGCGGATGGACGCAGATGGAGTGGGAGATGGGGGTGTTTCTCTGGGGGTGTCTAGGATGTTGAGGTTGGGGTTTTGGGAAGGATTTGGTCGTTGAAAATAAAGGTAGGCGAGGGTGGAGAGGATGATGATGCCTGCTTGAAAGCAGCCAGAAATCGTTCCTGAAATTTTGGAGCGTCCTCCCTGTCGGGGGCGATACTGGACGGGGAATTCTTGAATCCGCAGCCCTTGCTCGATCGCCCGGACTTGCATTTCGACGGTCCAGCCAAACCCGCGATCGTCCATCTGCATGGCTTCCAAGGCATCGCGTCGGATGAGCCGGAGAGGGCCTAAGTCGTGGTAGCGGTACCCCCAACCCCACCGGATAAGGGTTGTTGCTAGGGCATTGCCAAAGTTTTGTACGGGGGAAAGGGTCTGTCGTCCGGTGGCTGTGGCGCGGCGATCGCCCAGAATTAAATCGGCCTGATCCCGGTGCTGCCAGAATGTTGGAAGCTCGCTCAGTTCATCGCTGCCATCGCCATCACAGAACAGAATCCAGTTCACGCTATCGGGCAGGTTTTGCAATCCGCTCCAGCAGGCTTGTCCGTAGCCTGGTCGGGGTTCGCGAATGACCTCTGCTCCATGGGACTGGGCGATCGCGGCACTGGCATCGGTGCTGCCGTTATCCACAACCCGCATCCGCCGTAGGCCTTGATCGCGTAATGTTTGTAGGACATCACCGATGGTCTCGGCTTCGTTACGTACGGGGATCAGAACCAGGACATCGTCCAAGTCGGAGGGAGAAACGAGCATCTGTAAGGTGAGATCAAGTGCAACCAGACTCATTATCCTGAAGACAACACAACAACGACGGGAGGATTACAACGGAACTCATGACGCGACTCACACAACTGCTAACCTTTTCTGTTTTGGGACTGGGCGGGTGTCTGCTGGTGGTGACCGCTCACCGCTCCCTTTCCACCCGTGAACCCTCTGCGCCTCAAATTGAGGAGGCTAGCTTAGCTGTTGACTCTCAGGAATCCTTAGCCGCGATCGCTGAGCCGCTAAACCTAGCTGATCGCTGGATTGTGAGTCCCGAAGAAGCCCGCGATCTAATTACGAGTGGGGCGACGGTTTTGGATGCGCGAAATAGGCGATCGCAGCTCCTTGGAATTCTCGAAGGTTCGGTGGCGGTCTCGTGGCGGCAGTTTTCTCGGGATGCTGATCCCAATCGGGGCAAACTTTTGGCGGATCTCGCTGTGTTGCAGGAACGGTTGCAGGAGGTTGGCATTTCGGGCGATCGCCCCGTGGTTGTCGTGGCAAATCCGACCCAGGGCTGGGGTGAAGATGGACGCATTGCATGGATGCTCCGAACGATGGGGCATACCCAAGCCGTGATCGTGGATGGGGGCTATCAGGCGGTGGTCAACTTGGGGCTACCCACGACCTTGAGTATTGCCCGTGCTGCCGAGCAGCCCGGTGATTTTGTGCCCCAGTCCCAAACCGAATGGAGCATTGACCGAGAGGGCCTGCTCCAAACGCTGGAGGATCCCGCCGTTACCCTCATCGATACCCGCACCCCCGAAGAGTTTGCGGGAGACATTCTGTTTAATGAAGCCCGTGGCGGTCATCTCCCTGGTGCTGTTCTGCTGGAGCGCCAGGAATTGATGGATAGGGAGGGGCGGCTTCTGCCCCACGATGAAATTCTGGGGATTTTGCAGGAGAAAGGTATTTCTCCCGACCAAGAAATCGTTGCCTATTGCACGGGCGGCATTCGTTCCGCCTGGCTAATTGCGGTGCTCTCGGATCTGGGTCTCAATGCTAAAAACTATCCCGGCTCTATGTGGGACTGGGCAGCGGCTCCGGCGATGGAGTATCCCCTGATTAATCCGTAAGTTTTGGCAAGGCGATTTCAACGATCGAGCGACGCACCCAAGATCTGCGACTTCTTCTGCGCTACGAGAGGCAACGGTAGGTTAACCAAAAGAAGTTGCAGATCTGCCCGCCACTTTCTGCCGGCTACTTTCTCAGCAATTCTCATTTTGGAAAATTTGCCGTTAGCCATGAACCTGTCGAAGGGTGAACAGGCTTCGACAGGCTCAGCCTGAGCGGCATTGTATAAACCAACAAAGCCATAATGATAATTGCTGCCACTTTCTGCTCGCTATTTAAAGAGAGATTGCTTTTTGCGCTTGGAAGCCGCTTTTTCTTTGGCCTTCTGGCGTTCGTATTCCACCTCTTTCATCTTCCGCATGATGCGGTTGAAATATTCTTGCAGATAAGACTCCAGTTTTGTCATATCGTTGGCGCTGAGGCCAAAGGTTTCGTAGGTCTGGGCCATCTCGGCTGTCAGGGGTTTGCCCGAGGCAATTACTTCCATAAAGGCAAGGCGATCGGCAAGATCCAGCCCCCATTCAAAGAAGCGAGCCGTTGCCTGCACTCCCTTGAGTAATGGACTTGGCATCCGCCAGATTTTGGCCTCTTGCCCCGATAGGCGTTCGCAGAGGCGAATGATTTCGTAGGCGCTCCAGGCACGGGTTCCCACGACGGGGTAGGTTTGCCCAACGGTTTCAGGGACAGCAAGCGATCGCACCGCAAACTTGGCTAAATCCTGGGTGTCGATATAGGCAATGGGCGAGGTGTTGCCCATGACCCAAACAGCCTGCTTTTCCAGGATGGGGATCGCGTATTGCCCGATCAATCCTTGTAAGAAACCTGCCGTGCGCAACACGGTGTAGTCCAAACCCGCCTCGGCCAAAAATAGCTCCGTGCAGCGCTTGATTTCCATCAGCGGTACATGGGGATATTGATCGGCATTGAGAATCGAGAAAAAGATGAAGCGCTCGACGCCCGCCTTTTTTGTGGCCTGGATCAAAGAAACCTTCCCATCCCAATCCACTTGTCGTAGGGTGGCGCTATCAGTAGGACGTGCTGTTGAGGCATCAATAACAGCGGTGACCCCTTCCAGAGCCGCAGGCAGAGTTTCAGGGTAGAGCAAATCGCCGGGGATCAGCTCTGCGCCCCATTCCTTGAGAAAACTCGCTCGCCGAAAACTGCGAACCAGGCATCGAACGGTGTGACCTTCATCCAATGCATGCTTTGCGATCTGCCGACCGAGCGTGCCGGTAGCTCCAACGATGAGTAAAGTCATTCGGACTGCCTGATAAATCGTTAACTTTTTATAAGATACACCCTAATATTCTCAGAATTCTTCGCATTACGCTTGACCTCGCCCTGGGAAACAGGCAAAACCAAGGCATTCCAGTGTTTTTTTAGGCGCGTTACGCTCGAAAAATCTAGCAAATTTATTGAGTGGAGACAAAAAACATTAAGAGCGCCTAACTGCCCAGCGTCCAAAATTGGCAGATCAAGCGCTCAAATTAATGATGAAGGGTGCTAGCGAAAACGGCGTGTACAGTGTACTGACAAATCGGGAGAGATCGAATTCCACGTCCCAATGTGCTGTCAAGCAGACCTTGCTTACTCTTCGCCGCCCTGTAATTTCAGAAGCAAGAACCCAACTCCCAGACCAATCATGACCAACAGCGAGGGCAAGACTGCAGCCGTTCCAAGTTCGCCCATTTTTCCTTCTCCTAACGTTAAAGTCGAATGTTATCACGTGAGCCTTATATGCTTCGACCGCTTTAAATTCTGAGAAATCTAAACACGGTTTTCTGCTAACGCAGCGCCTTGACACCCATGGCAGGATCATATTGATGGGGAGGAAGGCATTGCTTCAACTCATCCACCCGCATGTCACCTATCCAATTGGGGGCAAACTGCTTCGTTTTGTATTTTACGGCAGTTTGGATCGGGTGCTTTTAGCAAGGAGACGATATGCAGACCAATTCTCAGACTTTTCAAACGGCGCGACCCCGCTCCATATCAAAGCAGAGTGATGGGGCAGCGCGGGTACGGCTAGCGATCGCCATGGGGGATCCGACGGGCATTGGTTCCGAAGTTGTGCTCAAAGCCTTAGCCGATAGGGCGTTGTGGGCAAACTGTGATATCACTTTGGTTGGCTCGGTCACGGGTTTGGACGCGGCTTATCGGCACTTACGGGGAGCGGTTGAAGCCAGCGCGATCGCCAATCCTGCGGATTTCTCTGTTTTTGATGTTTCGTCCGAGCCAGAATCATCAGCGCTGCAATGGGGGATCGGCGATGCCACCTCAGGTGAAATGAGCTTTCGGATTTTGGAAATGGCGATCGCCCAAACCCTTGCGGGCAAGTTTGACGGCATCGTCACCGCGCCCATCGCTAAATCCGCTTGGAAAGCGGCTGGCCACCATTACCCAGGGCAGACAGAGCTACTAGCGGAAATGGCAGGCGTTGAGCGGTTTGGCATGATGTTTGTGGCGCGATCGCCCCACACTCAATGGCAGCTCCGCGCTCTGCTCGCGACGACCCATATACCGCTGCATCAGGTACCACTGGTGCTGACCCCCGATTCCCTTACGCTCAAGCTCGATCTATTAATTGATGCGCTGCGGGACGAGTTTGGCATTACGGCTCCCCGCATTGCCATAGCAGGGTTGAATCCCCATAGCGGAGAACAAGGGCAGCTGGGCATAGAGGAGCGCGATTGGCTGATTCCCTGGTTGGATGAGATGCGCGATCGCTATCCCCAGGCTCAACTAGATGGGCCCTTTCCCCCCGACACGATGTGGGTCGCACCGGGGCAAGCCTGGTTTGGCAACGCTTCTCCAACTGCCGCCCACGACGCCTATTTAGCGCTTTATCATGATCAGGGACTCATTCCAGTCAAACTCATGGCCTTCGATCGAGCGGTGAACACCACCATTGGTTTACCGTTCATTCGTACCTCACCGGATCACGGCACCGCCTTTGACATCGCTGGGAAAGGCATCGCAGATCCCCGCAGCATGAAAGCGGCGATCGCCCTGGCCGCAGAATTGGCTCAGACCCGTCAGCAAACCCAATCTACCTAGTAGATTTACGGAGTGCTTTGCCCTGACTAGGACTGCATTTCGCACGTAGCCAAACGCTCAGAGTACTACAAAAGGTTATAAGCTCCTGACATTTTCATAGACTGTAATACCATTTTTGGGGAATACGGTAGAGAATGAAAACAATCCGTATCGTGAACTACAAAACATCCACAAAAGGCCAAGGAACTGTAAACTTGAGTTAAGTTCCTCGCCGAAAGGTTTCAAACTGTTTCGTTCGGGTTACTCCATCGTTTGACTTGCACCGCAGAGGGTCATCATGCTGCAATCTGTTCAATTTTCAATCAATTTCTTGCAAGACGAAGCCCGCCATTTGGTTCATCGTGGGGTGGTTAGCCGCCAGCAACCTATCTACGTCCTCTGCAAATACATCCCCGCGCGCGAGTGGGCGCATGTGGAATGTGAGCTAGAGCGTGGCGATTTCTTGCTGCGCGATCGCATTGGCGATCTGATTGGCCACGAAGAGTGGGACAACGACTAGACAGCCGTTTCTCGTTGGCTCTAGCGACGACTGACGGCATTGTTTGCCTTAAAGGTTGCGTGTTTCAAACCCATGGGATATCCAATAATTTGCCCTGTCCTCCTCAGAGGGCAGGGCAAACAAGACTTAGATGAGCGTGTGTTTGGAGCCTAGCAATTACCGTCGCCACTATAGAGACGATATCCGCTGTCATAGGTCAGGGAAATTCTGGTTTTGAGAACCCATTGCTATGGGTTTTGCTTGGCTAGCCGTGGTCTCAACCGCCAAGTTGACCGATCCCAAACTTCCGTTAGCGTCAGTGAACGGCTATTTGTCTTGTTCCGTCAAGTCTTTGAGTTCTTTGCGTAGCTCAGCGATCTGATTGGTCAAAACCTCTAGATCGGCCTGAATGTCGGGGGGGGCCGATGGCGCATTGCCCGTTGGGCGGCTTCCAGGTGCAGGGGGTGTAGCAGCGTTCTGGGCTGAGTTGAGTAAACCGTCAACAAATGTCCGCGCTTCTTGCTCGGTCATTTCTCCTTTTGCAGCTAGCTCTTCAACCAACTGGTCAGGATTGGAGCGCAGCTTATTCAAGGCTTCTTCCCCGTTGCGAGGATCCTGGAGGCTGTCGATCAGCGTTCCTGCCGCCCCAAGGGTGACACGGAATCCTTTTTGCACATTCTGAAAAATGTCGTTTGAGTTCATAGTCTCCCTGCTCGGTTGAGTTATGGACGGTTGCTACGCGTAAAGGTTATTTCCGCCATC
>JBCBSL010000064.1:0-18532 GCA_039819145.1 Cyanobacteria bacterium J06638_22 | reverse complement strand
CTGAATGGCTATGACCGATAGGCTTGCAATGGATGCCCATTTTCATGGGCATGACGGAGCGCTCCTGTTAGCGGAATATTCTTTTACAGAAATCACCTAAGTTCTAGGCGATCGCCGTTTTGGCCTCCGGCAGCCACACTAAAAAAGCAGTTCCTTGTTGCGAGGCTTCTGCATCTGGAATCAGCCCACTCTCCCCAGCCGGACTGAAAACCATGATCTCGCCCTGCATACGTTGAATCAAATCGTGGGTAATAGCCAACCCCAGCCCGGTGCCTGGAATGTCGGAATTGGCCTGCACACCCCGAAAGCGTCGTTCAAACAAATGGGTTTGGTCTTGCACAGGAATACCGGGGCCATTGTCAATAATGGCAATCCCTTGCATGAGTCGATTGTTGTTTTCCCGCTGCAGCCCACTCAACACTTCCACTCGACCCCCAGCGGGCGTGTATTTCAGGGCATTGTCAACCAAGTTATTCAGGGCTTCCCGGAGAGCATCGGGGTCAGCAGCAATCGCTGGCATGTTAGGGGAAAGTAAGACCTGTAGATGAACTTGACGATCTTGGGCGATCGCCTTGGCCCATTCCACCACCGGTTCCAACACCTCTGCCAACTGACAGGTCTGAATCTGCAAAGCTTCTGTCGTCAGAGCATTACTACTTGGCAGCAACGGTATGCGATCGTTCTCGTCTGAGGAGGAAGGTTCAGTCACAAAATCTGGCTGAGCGTCCAGAACATCCGCCGAACTGGGCAACAGGTTAGACGTATCAAGTTCGACCACCCGCTTAAATTGTTGAATCAAGGCCTGTAGATGCTCACTCTCGCGCACAATACTCTCAGCAAACTGGCGCTCACGGCTATGTTGGCCTTGCAAGGGAAGCCGTCGCAGCAATAATTTGCCAAAGGTTTGGAGTGCTGTCAGGGGATTGCGGAACTGGTGAAGCAAGTTGTCAAACAACTCATGCTGCTGGGCTTGCAGTTGCTCCAACTGACGCGCATTTTGCTGACTCCAGTAGGCACGCTGATCTAGCACACAAGCAAAGGCCAAGGTTTGGGCAACCTGTTCGATTTGTTCCTGTTCTAGCTCAACCCAGGGGCGATCGCTCCGTGCCGTCAGCAAAACCCCAAGCATGACCCCTTCATGCACGAGTGGCATAATGACCTGCTGAGCATTGGGAATGGAAATGGACAGAAGCGAACCGGCTATTGGAGGGGTCGCGCCTGGCTCTAGGACGCACTCCAGATTTTTAGACGACGCCGCGGCTTCATCGGTAAGGCGAACGGCATTTTCCTGGCTCTCAGAAATAACGTCATCAGAAACAACATTGACCCGGAGCGAGGGAGCGCGATCGCCTGTCGCTTCATCCGCAGCCGAGGATTTGAGGGGTCGTTCACGCTGAAGCGACTCAAACCGCTGGCGGGGAGCATGGGTAGAAGCACTGACCTCTTGAGAAGGAACAGCTCCCTCGTCCTCACTAGGAGCAAATGATAATCTCGCCTGAGTCGCGTTCTGATCCGTAAAGGTCGTATCGGGGTAGGCCGCAATGGGGACGAGATTGGGCGTACTACTGCTGGAAATATCGTCGGCCAGATACACAACGCTCAGTGCCGCACCCAAGCCCTGAGTGAGCAAAGCGATTTGGTTCTGGCAAAGCGCCACAAACTCGGTGCTGGCAAACATCAATCTCAAATCAGACGGTTTGAATCGGGCTGAGAGAGAAATAGCACATGAGAACTAGTTCTCTCTACCCTTTACACCAAAACTTTTGCCGTATCTTCCTTACATCCTATCGAGTCCTTGGAAGCCTGGAGCCATTGAAGCGCACCAAGTTAGCTCAGCCAAAGATAGACCATGACTCTACACTATATAGCGCCACATGCTCAGATAAACCTCAATCCCTCCTCAAAGCCATGCGCTGCAAGGCTTTCAAAGGAATTTCTAGACTCACCGCTGAGCTTCAATACCATCTGCTGTTCCTTCAATCGCTGCAGCGGCACATCAGCCCAAGAGCAAAACGCTGGCTCGGAAAACACTGAGACTTCTCTAAAGTTTTGTAAACCACGCTTATATCCGAAGGGGAACCTGAATAAGTCGATGAAATACTCTCCCTGAAGGGGAATGAGCGATCGCCTTTCCGCGCACCCGACCTTACCCAGTTCACCCCCAATTCGATCTTGCAACCCGCCTATCAGAAGGCCGAAAACCCTTACACATCAACCTTTCTACAAAGCCCACTCAAGTTTAAGGTTTTCTTAACAGATTTGTGTAATGTTTTGTAATCCAAGGTTAATAGAAGTTGAAATTTTAGAGCCAAACCGCTATAGTAGCAACCGTCGATCATTTTGTAGCCACAGTTACATCTATTGTAGCAGCGAGGAGGACAGAGGTTTGGCAAGACGACGTAAGCGCAAGAGCCGGCGGCGGTTAGAGGGACGGCGCATTCTGGAAGCAGTTCCCCAATTTAGCATTGAGTGTGGCGAAGATAAGCCCGTCACCGCAGCTCGTAAGTATATTCACTCTGAGGGCATCAGTCCCCCTGCTCTCTTACTAGTGAAACGCAACGAACACACAACAGATCGTTATTTTTGGGCCGAAAAGGGCCTCTTCGGCGCACAGTACGTTGAAGAGAATCACTTTTTGTTCCCCAGCTTGCGGACGGAGGAAGAAGAGGAAGAGATGCTTGCAGCTGCATTCAGCTAAATGCTACTCTCTTTTCGTTCTTTTCCTCAAACGCTGGTTTTCTCAAGTTTCTACAAGGAACATTTGCCAAAGATTTGTGGTTCAGACGAACTCTTTCGAGTTTCGTGGTCATTGCATTTAAACGCCTCCAAATCCATGACGCTCTGAAACTCCTATGCAACTAATTGTGTAATCAAGAGGGCACGATTGCCCTCTTTTTTTGGTTTATCTTCGGAATTGGTACAGCGCGTAGCGCTCTATGAACCGTCGAAGATCCTCCCAGATATGAGGCTTCGACAAGCTCAGCCTGAACGACTCAACATTCTAGTAAATAATCCAGGCTATCGCGGTAGGGTGCTATCCGCTGAATCAATGGTTGCGAATCCATGCGTCTAATCCGCAACCGATGCCGGTTTTGGTTCCGTCGGGTGATCATAATTCTGCACTCTGTCCTGAAGCTGCCGAAAGTCAAAAGGTCGGGACGCCGGAAAGAGGAGGACACCTACCCCGACGAGCAAACTGGAAAGCAGCGCAGCGATCGCAAAACTCACCAGTAAATCACCGTTTCCAGGAATGGGTAGCCAAGCCGAAAAGTCAGGAGCGGGGAAAAACAATGCCCCAGCCACAATCCCAACCAGAGAAGCCATGAGGGCCACTCCTTGGGTTAATCGGGTCGAGTAGAGTCCCGCAATAACGGGCACAAACGCCCCGGCACAGACCAAGTCTGCCAACAAGAACAAGTACAAAACATCAAACCCCCGCGCTGCAATCAGGATGGCTGGAATACCAAACGCAACGGTGAGAACCCGCGAGGCCCGGAGCAACCCGCGAACCTGCAAAGCTGGAAAGAGTCGAATCAAATCGCCTGTAAAGACGCTGGCAATGCCATTGAGCAAAGAGGACAGCGTGCTCATCACCAACGCCAGGGCGAGTATCAGCACCATCACAACAAACCCCGATGGCAAGGATAATTCTTGAATCATTGAGAAGAAGGCACGATCATCGCTGAAGCCAAAGTGCCGCGCTAGTAAGCCCAGGCTTCCAGCGATCGCCAGCACCGGGAGTAGAGCGATCGCTCCCCACAGAAACGACCGTTGCACCGTGCGTTCGGTACGGCCTGCATACACACGCTGCCAACTACTTTGATTGAAAATTTCGGCACCCAGAATCGCAATGACCAACGTTGCACCAAACTTGATGCTCGATAGGTTTGACCAAGAGAGCAGTTCGGGAGCCTCTGCCCGAATCGGTTCGAGAGCCGCTTGCCACCCTCCCAAAGCCGTCAGCGCAACCCAAAAGCTGATCAACAGCAGTGGCACCATGACGGCAAACTGAATCGCATCGGTAAAAATTGTGGAGCGCAAGCCGCCATAGGTCGTGTAGAGGAACGTAGCAGTGATGACGACCAGGGCGGTCCATCCCAGGGGCACATTGGACAGAATTTGAACGGCTTTGGCGATCGCCGTCAACTCGGCACTCAGATAGATAAACATGTAGAACACGATCACTACCAATGCCAGGATATACATGGCATTGCCAAACCGTAGCAAGACAAATTCATTCAAAGAATGGCCATTGGGCAAAATTCGTCGTAAGCGCGGGCCGAGCACCGTGAACAGGCTCAGGGGAAGGGCAGAACCGATACAGTAGCCGACAATTCCCGTTAGCCCGCTGCCAGCTCCAACTTGGGGTGGGCTGAAGAGAATCCATACCCCCATTGCCGAAGCGACCACGGTTGCAAAGGCCATGCCACCCCCAAACTGATTGCGGCTGACCATAAATTCTTCCAGGTTGATCGTTTGCCGACTGGCGTAGAGAAGCCCAAGCGACGCAAACAATCCTGCTGTGACTAGCAGCACTAAAACACCGATGGCTGCAATAGACATACCAACACCTCATCCAGGTTTGCATTGCCAGGGGTGAGGTTCATTGCTCATACGTTGCCCCACGGATCCGTTCCGTAAGAACCCATCTGAAACCGCTCAGGAAATCCGATTGGAAACGCAACCCACGGTCTAAAACAAAACGCTAGTCCCAATCCAGCCAAAGGGCGATCGCCCCTCTGGCTGGCTGGATACACATTTCGTTGGCTATCCAAATGGAATTAGAACAATGGAGGAAAGGAGCGATCGCTCATCGTCCACCAAATTCCATTCCGTCGAGTTGTCGCTATTCGTCGTCGTGGTCCAAAAAGGCCGCAATCAACGCTTCCCTCCGCTGGCATTACCCAGTAGCCAAGCCGTACTCCAAGAAGTACGCATATCGGCTTTGACGCAGGTTCCAAGGGTATAATCTCAGCCTGCCGTAGCAGACACCCCTAGCTTGCTGATTAGCATATCACTTTGATTGAGGATTGGCACAAGAAGCCGTTGGTTGACAGCAATTCTCAGTATGGCTTTGTTGGTTTATAAATACCGCTCAGGCTGAGCTTGTCGAAGCCTGTTCACCCTTCGACAGGCTCAGGGCGAACGGCAGATTTTACAAAATGAGAATTGCTGGTACCCCACCCATCGAGATTGGTCAGAGCAGGGGTTGGAGCGATCGCATCGCCTCCAAATCAAGCGCAGCCAGCTTGTCGTAGGCTCCATCAATCGCGTGGCGACCTCGCAGAAAGCCGATACTTGCCCCTGGACACAGCCAGTGCAGGTCATTTTCAGAGAAGGTCTGGCGTAGCCACTCGACACTACGCAGTTGACGAAACCAGTGAAACGTTTTGGAGGCGCGGAGGGGCACTGGGTTGCCCTGGCGATCGGGAACCAGATGCCGCCCGGTAAATAAGACGCCGCCTTCGGCCTGGTGATACACACAGGAAGAACCGGGGGTATGGCCGGGAGTCCAGAGGACGCGGCTGCGATCGCTGAGGGTCAAATCTTGATGGAAGGTCGTGACGGCTGTGCCGGGAAGCAGATAGGCTTCCTGTTCTTGCATGACGATGTCGCAGCCAAACGCATCCTGCAACTCGCGGACGTGGGCGATCGCCCCCCGATGGGTCAGCACGAGCCAACGCACGCCTCCATGCTCCTGCAAAAAATTGCGATTTGTTTCATCCCAGGCGGGGCAATCGACCAAAAGGTTTCCCTCCGAGTCTTCAACAAAATAGGCCGTTCCTCCCATCGTTTCCCGGTTGGGCGGAAACGCTACGACACCCTCCACAACGGGGCGGGGCGGCTTGCCAGAGGGCGGAGCCGGAGGTTTGATGCGGTCAAAATCAGCGGGCGAAGGAGACATAAATTATCGCTATCGGGTGAAATTGTCGTCCCGCTGCAACGCACAGGGGGGAGGCGCAGCGGGAGGGGCGATCGCCGCCCCAGAGGCCATGTTTGCGGCCGCGATGGACAAAGAAAAGGTTAAGCTCTGGGCAAGCAGAGACGAAAAGCTATGATCATACATAAGGGATGCCCTGCCATCACCTTAAGATGATGGTTATTCTGGTGATGTTTGTGGGTATCGGCGTGGCTCCACCCAAACGGGTGGTTCCTTCTTTTTAGATGTTTTTGTGATCGGCAGCATGGCTCTCTGGTTCCTCCTACTGGGGGTTTTGGGACTCTTTACATACTTCACGGTGAAGCGTAGCGCAGCGAGTGTTACGCGCACGCCCGTTTGGATATTGTGGCTGGTGATGATGGCTCCGGCCCTCATCTGGACGGGTTGGCTGCTGGTTAATGGCGAAGATGCACAAATGCCACTCTTACTGTTGCTGGGGCCTTTTTTGCTATGCCCCGTGCTGTATTGGGGGTTGGTTCAGTGGGGGCGCATTTCCCCATCTCCAGATAAGACGGATCCAAGTGACACAGGAAACAGCAGCGCAGAACCCCTATCATCGCAGCCCGTCCAGCCCAAAGCGATGATTAAACCGATCAACCGGGAAGAAGAAGCAACGCTACAAACCTGCTTTCCCTGGTCAATTTACTATTTACAAAATGTGGAGTACCGCCCCCAGGCGTTGATCTGCCGGGGTCAGCTACGCTCCTCTCCAGACATTGCCTACAAGACGATTCGCGAGAACATTGAGACACAGTTCGGCGATCGCTTCCTGGTCATTTTTCAAGAGGGCTTAAACGGCAAACCCTTCTTTGCTCTAGTTCCAAATGCGCAGACCAAAGCCAGCACAGTACGTGGCAAAACCCGAGCCCGTCCGTTGCTGGCGGTCGTGCTGCTGATGTTGACCGTCGTCACCACGACCTTCGGCGGGTTGCTTTTGGCTGGTGTGACGCCAGGTGACCCGCCGCTGGGGCTGACTGAGATCCTGGCCATGGGCTTACCCTATGGCTTGGCATTGATGGCGATCCTGGGAGGTCATGAATTGGCTCACTACATCGCCGCACGACGCTACAAAATTCAAGCCACCTTGCCCTACTTCATCCCCATTCCACCGACCCCCATCTTCCCCTTTGGGACATTTGGGGCGTTTATTCAAATGCGATCGCCCGTCCCTAACCGCAAGGCCCTGTTTGATGTGGGGATCGCGGGTCCCCTTGCAGGCTTCATCGTCACGGTCCCAGCTTTGCTCTGGGGCTTGGCTCAATCCCAAATCGTTGAGCGAGCCGAGGTCTCCACCATTCTTAACTTTGATTCGTTTGATCCCCAGGCGTCCCTCCTGCTAGCCCTGTTCAGCCGCTTGGCCTTGGGCGCGCAACTGACGGCAGAAAATGCCATCGATCTCCATCCTGTGGCGATCGCCGGATGCATTGGCCTGATTATCACAGCGCTCAATCTCATGCCGGTGGGGCAGTTGGATGGGGGGCATATTGTCCATGCCATGTTTGGTCAACGCATGGGCGCCAACATCGGCCAGGTCGCCCGCTTACTCGTTCTCCTACTTTCCTTCGTGCAAACGGAATATTTGCTCTGGGCTATTTTGCTCCTGTTTATTCCAGCCGTGGATGAACCCGCCCTCAACGATGTCACAGAGCTGGACAATCGTCGGGACTTTTTAGGTCTGCTCATCCTCGCCCTGTTAGTCGTCATCGTTTTACCCACGCCGCCCCAAGTGCTCCGACTCCTGTTCTAAATTTGCATCCCCCGCTCGAAAGCGCGTTGGTTGGCGCAGGCGAATGTCGGCGTTAATCAAAATCAGGAGTTCTCTGTTTTTTGTCCTGTATTCAGAAGTCCGGTATAAATGAGGAAAATAGGTGGCCTACTGTGCTACAACTGACCATTCCCTATCGAGAGGAACCCTGCAATGACACAGGATGTCCGGCAGTGGTTAGCTGAAATCAAAACCTTGCAACAAAAGCTCAATGACGCCTATCGGGAGCGCGATGAAGCCTATGGCAGTGCGGCGAACTGGCGCAGCCTCTATGAAACAGAGGCACAACAGCGCCGCAAAGATGCCACCGTTGCAGAACAGCGCATTCAAGCCCTGATCACAGAATTGGCACGGCTGCAGTCGTCAGCAACATTGCCGAGCGCAACAAATGGCGACGCTCCAGAGAAACTCCAACAGCAAGTCGCGGGCCTATCGATGGAGGAGCTACGGGCAACGTTGGTGGAAACGTTGGTGGAATGCGATCGCCTTTCCGACGCCCTCACGACCGAGCAGGACGACCATGCCCAGACCCGACAAGAGCTGACAGCCGCTTTGGGCGACACCATCGAGCAACTCTCTCGGGCACGCACACCGAAACCCTCGGAAACATCCTCCATCATCCGCGCCGAGGATGCGGGAGACGACCGGAAGAAACCGATCAAGAGTCCGTCTTCTAAAAACCCATCGCCTTAGCGACGGAGGTCAAATCCGGAGCGATACCATCTTTGACCTGATTGTTGCAGTGTTTGATGGCCGTATCTGGATCCTTGAGACCATTGCCCGTGAGGACGCAGACAATCCGAGCGCCCGTCGGAACCTGATCCTTGACCTTCAGCAATCCGGCCACCGATGCCGCACTGGCCGGTTCGCAGAAAATGCCTTCCTCAGCCGCAAGAATGCGATAGGCCTCCAGAATCTCATCATCCGTCACCGCATTGAATTCGCCTTGGCTGGCTTCCTGGGCGGCGATCGCCTTATCCCAGCTTGCCGGATTCCCAATCCGAATGGCCGTGGCCACCGTTTCGGGATGTGCTACACGGGCACCGTTGACGATCGGAGCCGCTCCCGCTGCCTGGAATCCCATCATTCGGGGTAGGCGGCGGCATCGTCCGTCTTGGTGGTACTGGCAAAATCCCATCCAGTAGGCTGTGATATTGCCCGCATTCCCAACGGGAATGCACAACCAATCCGGTGCATCACCCAACACATCCACCAGCTCAAAAGCGCCCGTCTTCTGCCCTTCCAGACGGTAAGGATTGACAGAATTCACCAGGGTAACCGGATAATGCTCGGCCGCATCCCGTACCGTTTGCAAGGCTTGGTCAAAATTCCCCTGAATCGCCAGCACCTCTGCCCCATAGAGCAAGGCCTGGGCTAGCTTACCCAAGGCCACATAGCCATCGGGAATGACGACGAAGGCTCGCAGCCCGCCTCGCCGTGCGTAGGCCGCCGCCGAAGCCGAGGTATTGCCTGTGCTGGCACAGATGACGGCCTCAGCGCCCGCCTCCTTCGCCTTGCTGATCGCCATCGTCATGCCCCGATCCTTAAAGCTACCCGTCGGGTTGAGTCCGTCGTACTTAATGAAAACCTGGACAGACTTCCCCACCCGAGCGGCGATCGCCGGAGCCGGAATCAGCGGCGTATTCCCTTCCAGCAACGTTACCACCGGGGTCTGTTCCGCCACGGGGAGGTAGGCGCGATAGGTCTCAATTAGCCCAGACCACCCCGGTGCTGTGTTCGAGGTTGCTGCCGAGGGAGCTATCCCCCGATTGGGTGAATTGGAAAAATCTTGGAACGCAGGCTGAGGAATAACAGTCACAGTAACTCTCGGAATTCAATGAATAGAGGGTGTAGAAGGGAGAGATGTGCAGAACACGACGACGCTAGCACAGCACACTCAACTGGGTATCTGCCACATGCAGGAAGGCAAGCGGGTGGGTTGATCCACCCAATAATCGACAAACCTCCACATCGGCTCTACGTTTCAGTTTATCCTGAGAAACTCCGCTGTCGATGACACCCCCAAACTCCAAAGCCTTTCATGCCCCATAAAAACACCCAAAGGAATGATTGTGACAAACTAAAACGCTAGATCACGAACCAGTTGCGAAACTGCCACAGGTTAAATTTTCCGTTTTAGCGTGTTCAATACAATCGGAGCCGAGCTTTGGTATAGAATACCTTTCGTGGTTAGAGTGAGTAGAAATGACTAGTTCAACTTTGGTTCTCGAATCTTCAACACAGGCGAAAGAGGTATCTCCCGCACAACAGCAAGGGATCGCCACACAAGGGATTGACGTAAAACCATTCCCCTCATCTTCTACCAGCGCTCAGCGGCTGCCCTATAGCAAGACCCAACAACTCGAACTGCTGCACCTACAGGCGGAAGCAGAAGCCCTTTTACAACAAGTCCAGGTGCTGACCCAACAAAAGCAGCCATCGATCAACGTTTAGCCGTCATCCCCGATCGCCCTTGCGCGATCGCCCACCCAGCTAGCCTCAAATCCATTCGAGATCCACAACATCATAGGATCCACAGCAGGGGAGAATCCATTTCAACGTAGGATGGAGTGAAAGCTTGCATTTATGGCTGAACCGGGAGGTGCGATCGCGATGGCAGACCCCAAACGCAATATCGACGAACGAAACATTATCAGGATTGAGCCAGGCACCCTACTGGTAATTATCACGGTTCTCCTTCTGGTTCCCCTCCTATTGACTGGGTTCCTTTCTCAGTAGCCCCCCAAATCATTCCCCTTTGAGGACTACCGAACCGTAGAGATTATCAACCCCTCGTAAGTCGGCAGGTGCAGTTCAACCTAAAATCCTAAAATCCTGTGCCGCCCGCGCTGCGGGCGGCACAGGATTTTAGGGTCTGGTTTTTCATCATGCCGCGCAATAATCAGTAACGCTAGTTCATCCGGGATGTGGATGTTGGATTATCCGCTGCCCCAAACGGGCATGTTATCGTTTCATGCCGAACTCGCCGCGACCATATTCGAGAGTTCCAACAAATTTCCGTCGGGATCACGAATGTAGACCGAATCAATCAAGCCCGTTGCGCCTGTGCGACGAACAGGGCCTTCAATAATTTCAATGCCATGGTCGGCCAAGTGTGCCACCACATCTGAGAGTGGCGTGGCCGTGAGGAAACAGAGGTCGGCTGCACCGCTGGTGGGTTGAGCCGCGTGGGGTTCTATTTCTTTTCCCAACGGATGGAGATTGATTTTTTGGGATCCGAAGTGGAGGGCAATGCGATCGCCCCCAAATGTGACCCGTTGCATTCCCAGGACGCGGGTATAGAAGTCGCAGGTTGCTGCAACGTCCCGCACGGTCAACACCAAATGATCCAAATGAGTGATCGATACCACCGCAGATATAGCCTTACGCATTGAGATGAAGACAGAGAGTTTTCCGAAAGCCCATAGTGTGGGGCTTTCGGAAAACAATTCAGTTTTACCAAAGCCCGTAGCGCTCTATCCTCGATCAGGACTGTGGAATCGTGATATCGATAGGCGTGATATCGCCATCAGGCTGTAGCGCAGAGAGCGCGGGTTGGATCGAGTCTGCACTACCGACGACAAGGGTGACCAGGCGATCGGGTTGGATGTGCCGTTGCGCAGCCTCTAGGATCTGCTGGGCGGTGGTTTCTGCCAGGTCTCGCTGGTATTGGAAGATGAAATCCTCGGGATAGTCGTAGTATTCGTAATTGATCAGCCGAGACAGGGTTTGGCTAGGGGTTTGGAAATTGAAAATGAAGCTATTGAGCGCCGATTCCTTCGCCCGTGCCAGCTCATCTTCACTCACAGGCTCCTGACGGACTTGGTCAATCTCAGCCAAAAAGGAGCGAATGAAATCGCCAGTTGCCTCCGAGCGCGTTTGTCCACCCCCTACAAAAACGCCGGGGTAGTCAAATTGCGCGCTCCAGTAGCCATAAACCACATAGGCCAAGCCTTGGCGCGATCGCACCTCATTCATCAGCCGCCCACCAAAGCCATTCATGATTTCGTTGAGAACCGACAGTGCTGTGAAGTCAGGATCATCCAGACGACCACCCAGATGCCCGATTTGGATGAAGCTTTGGGTCAATTGTGGTTGATCCACCAGGAAGATGCCCCCGGCGTTGGCCTGCACAACCTCAGGCAGTTCCGGTGCCGTAATGGCTTGATCGCTGGGCTGCCACGCGCCAAACGCCTGCCCAATGCGATCGCGCATTTCCGCTGTATCAAAATCCCCAACGATGCCTAAGATGACATTTTCGGGCTGGAAATACTGGTCATGGAACTGCACCAAGCTGGCGCGATCGATATTGGCCAGGGTGGCATATTCCACCGTGCGGGCGTAGGGGCTGGCTTCACCATAAACGAGTTTGCGAAACTCGCGGCTTGTGATAGAGCTAGGTTCATCATTTCGCCGGGAAATCGATCCACTCCATTGGGTCTTCAGGAGGTCAATCCGGTCTTGAGGAATGGCTGGTTCGCGCAGCACCTCCGCAAACAATGCGAAGACTGTATCCAGGTCTGCCGTCAGGCTAGAAAAACTGGCATGCCCCATCGACGTGTCGATGCCCGTCTCAATGGATGCGGCTCGCTGCTCTAGCAATTGATTGAGGCGATCGCCCGGATGCGCCTCACTCCCCCCGGTACGCATCACTTCCCCAAGCACGCTGGCCAATCCAGTCTTGTCGGCAGGTTCCAGGCGATCGCCCGTACGAATGGTGGCCGAGCCACTTACCAGCGGTAACTCATGGTCTTCCACCAGATACGCGACCAGGCCATTATCTAGCTCAAAACGGGTGTAGTCGGGCAGTTGCACTTCGGGCAGCGGCGGAAAGGCCAACTGGTCGTAGTGCAATGCTTCATCCGCACTGGCCGTGGTCGGCAACACCCAAAACAGTGTGAGCAACGTTCCGATCAACCCCAACAACACACGCAGGGCGAACCGCTGCATCGGGCGAGATAAACACAAGCGCGTTTGGCGCGAAAAAAGTCCTCCACGGAGCATTATCATCGTCCTCATTCGGTTGGGTTAGTGGATGTGGATTCGGGAGTCGCCTCAGTCGAGACTAAGCGACCAATGGTTAATTTTTCGGGCACAAAGGTCGCTTGGGCAACGGCTTGCACATCCTCTACCGTTACAGCCTCCAATGCCTTCAGATCATTGAACAGGTTGCGCCAATCACCCGTTTTGGCTTCATAGTCAGGAAGCAAACTTGCCATCCCCCGATTGGAGGCCAGCAATTGCAACACCGAAACGCGGACCTGATTTTTGACCCGATCCAACTCTTCGACGGGAACGGGTTCGGTCATCAACCGTTCTAGCTCTTGGTTGATGACGGCAGCGACATCATCAATCGTGTGTCCGGGGGCCGTCAGCGCATACATCAACATCACCGTTGGATAGCGCTCTCCTGGAAAGCTGTCATACACATCCACATTTAGTGCAATTCCTTGCTCCACCAGGGCTTGATAGAGGCGTGATGTGCGCCCACCGGTGAGCAGAGAGGAAATCATCGCATACACCACATCCTCAGAGCTGTTGGCGCTGGGACGCTGGTAGCCCTGCAAGTACCAGGGTTGACTGGGAAGATTCAACACAACTTCCTGGGGAGCGTCCTGCTGCGGTGGCTCAGCAATGGTTTCGGGCGCAGCGGGTCTTGCCTCGAAGCGACCAAAGTAGGTTTCTGCCAATCGCTGCACTTCCTCGGGATCCACATCCCCAACAACGGCCATCACCATATGATCCGGCGTGTAATGGGTTTCAAAGAACTCTTGAATGTCTTGCCGCCTCAGGTTGCGTATGTCTTCTTCATACCCAATCACGGGACGTCCGTAGGGATGCTCGGGAAAGGCGGTTTCCAGAAACGCCTCAATCATTTTGCCAATCGGCGAGTTGTCGGTGCGCGATCGCCGTTCTTCTAGGATGACGTCCTTCTCTTCGTAGAATTCGCGAAACACGGGTTCTAAGAACCGCTCCGACTCCAGCGACATCCACAATTCCAACTTGTTGGACGGGAAACTGTAGAAATAGCGAGTTTCATCAGCGGACGTGGTGGCATTAAGTCCAACCCCACCGGCCTGTTCCACAATTTGTCCATAGGCATTTTGCACCACAAACTGTGCCGCTTCTTGCCGCAACGCATCGAACTGCATCTGCAACGACTCAACTGCCGCTGTGTCTTCTGCCGCTTGCGCCGCAAGCAGTTCATCAAACACAGCATCCATCTGCTCAAACAGCACTGTTTCCGCGTCGTAGTTGGTGGTGCCGATGCGCTGTGTTCCTTTAAAGGCAAGGTGTTCGAGGAAGTGGGCCGCGCCAGTCTTGCCTTCGCTCTCCTGAGCTGCCCCCACATCCACATAGGTCATGAAGGAAATGACCGGAGCCTGGTGGCGTTCCATCACGATGAAACGGATACCGTTATCTAAGGTGAATTCGGTAACGCGATCGAGCACCCGATCGATGTAGGGCTGGATGTCGATGCCCGTTGCTGGCGTTTCGGTACGTGCCCAGGCGATCGCCGGAACACTGCACCAGATCCATACCACCGCCAGTGTGACGAGGAGCGATCGCTTCAACCATCCCAAACGGTTTAGCAACCCCTTTGCCCTAAATGCAAAGGGAACGCTTGGTCGATGGTGGGAGAACGAGCGCTGGGACACGGCCACGGTAGCGCGTGAATTTGTCGAACTTTGAGAGCTAGCAGACGGGCGATCGCCCATCTCCACACCAGAGGTGTGACAGCTCGGAGGGTAGATTTGCGGCATAGGTAATGTTACAAAAACCTGGAAACAGTTTGGCCAATGGTCAATGGCATCAGCCAACCCATCCATCGACTACTATAGCCTCTCAGGATAGTTCTCGAAGACGGTGCGAAAAGACGCAGAACGGTTCAAGCCAACGGCAAGCAAAAGGGCTGTACCAAACAGCAAAATGGAGAGGCCGCATCTATGGGTAAAGCTTTATGCATCGAGATTCGGGCAGGTCATTTTTTCCTGTACTCATATCAAATCCGGTTGAAGAACCCAGGTCTCGTTTGTGCCCGCTGCGGATGCAGCGGGCACAAACGAGACCTGGGTTTTACGGTTATTTAATCGGACTTGATATCAGATGCCAATCACAAAAGCCAATCATAAAAAAAGAGGCAACCTGCCTCTACTTCAGTCAACACCGTACACATAACCACCATGTAACTTTTTTCTTCTTTTGTACCGCTGGCTCAATGACCATCGAGGGTGTGTATGAAGCCGCATCGAAAAAATTGAACGATCGCCGCGATATTCAATGCAGCTCACACAGCCTCACTGCATTGGGTGATGATGCACAGGCTGATGGTACTGATGATAGAAGAAGATATACCCGTCAAATAATGCCCCAACAATGCTGCAGGTAACAGCAATAACGAAAATACCATTGAGCCAGCTACCACTCCCAAAGACCGACAGGAACTGAGCCATCTGATCGCCGAGGTTTTGACTCAGCAGCGCTAGGATTGGGATTTGCCCGAACAGGATGAGTACCGTCCAGACGCCCGCAATCAGCAAGATAGGCGTCAGAAAAGCCAGGCAACTGGCGAGT
This sequence comes from Cyanobacteria bacterium J06638_22, assembly GCA_039819145.1. Taxonomy (GTDB): domain Bacteria; phylum Cyanobacteriota; class Cyanobacteriia; order Elainellales; family Elainellaceae; genus Vacuolonema. The sequence goes on along the minus strand of JBCBSL010000064.1, from coordinate 3,251 downwards.
AATAGCGATCGCATCAAACTCAACATAATTGAGCGACTCCGAAAGTATAAAGAAATCGTAGACTAATCACGGCTCAGGGTTGTTCTCCTTGCACAATTCGCGTCCTTAGCAGCATCTGCATACCTCGTTTTTTCAACGTCTTACCACTCCCAGATTCTTGCGGTTTCGCATGGGATAACACGCAGAGAGTGGGCAAACAATCTAAGGTAAACTCGATTACTTGAGCTTTGGCCGCATACTTAACTCAATAGCCAACTCGATACATATATAAACAAATGGCATGGCGTTGGCATGAAAGCAGCAAGAAAGCCTCACACATTTAAGATACGAGCTGGAATCACTATCATCGTGGGAAAGCGAGAAAACTTAAATCCCTCTCAGAAAACTTAGGAAAAGCACGGCATATCTTCTCATCTTGTCAGCAATGGATTGTAATGTTTACGACGATCAATCGCTTCAGGCATTCACTTTCCATGCCCTGAAATGAATACTCTGCAAGGAATATGAGCGATCGCCAAAGCTCTTTTACACATCTCAATGCAATTCGGATGGGTTTACAAGGCATGGTATTCCAAGCAACTCATCGCAACAACATTGCAACAGATCAACGCGTTTTATTAAAAATTTCTTCAAGAGCTTTGTCATTTATACAAATTCTCTATAAACGAGTAGAACAATATCAAATGATTTCGGATAGTTATCGCAAGTTATGGTTATGAATTCTTTGAACGCACATAACGATACCCAATCTAGGTTAGAGCGTAGAGTTTCCCCGGGAGGAAAATTCCACTCCTCAATCTGGGTGATTTTAGATATCTATGTCAGCAATGCGTTCCAACATTTGATGTAAGTTTTAGACATGGCCTGAGTCAAAAATCGTCCATCCGCTCTAGCGGAAGGTGCAGGTGATTCGGCGTTGGCGCAGTCTGAGAGATGCCCATAGTCGCAACGCACCTTCCAGTCGGGTCTTGATCCATATAGGCTATCTTCCGTAGAACTGAAGGCTGCTCCTTTACTGGCAACGTATGGCACAACTACTGGGAAATACTGGTTTTGACAAATGGCTACAACGCCTGCTAGCTGCCGTTTTGCTGGGGGGGCAGGTGTTAGTCCATCTCCTAGGCGGCAAAATTCATCGCCGCAATGTCTTAGAACAAATGGCGATCGTGGGGCCGGGTTCTCTCCTTATCGCTCTGCTCACCGCCGCTACCGTTGGGATGGTGTTTACGATCCAGGTCGCCCGCGAGTTCATTAGTTTGGGAGCCGGTACAGCCGTGGGAGGGGTACTGTCTCTAGCGCTGATTCGGGAGTTGGCTCCGGTGCTGACAGCCGTTATTGTGACGGGGCGCGTTGGTTCTGCCTTCGCGGCAGAGATTGGCACCATGCAAGTGACCGAACAAATCGATGCCCTCTATATGTTGCGCACCGACCCCATCGACTATCTCGTGATTCCCCGCGTGATTGCCTGCGGCATTATGCTGCCGTTGCTCACGCTCCTATCCTTCATCGTTGGCATGGCTGGCGGCGTCATCGTGGCCAACTCTATGTTTGGCATTTCTTCCAACGTCTTTTTTGACTCTGCGCAGAATTTTATGCAGCTTTCAGACCTGACGAGTGCGGTGATCAAAGCCGCTGTGTTTGGGATTTTGATCGCCATTATCAGCTCGAGCTGGGGCTTGACCACAACCGGTGGAGCCAAAGGTGTTGGGCAATCTACAACGACAGCCGTTGTGACATCCCTACTCGCTATTTTTGTAACGAACTTTTTCCTTTCTTGGCTTCTTTTTCAGGGTTTCGGCTAGAAGGCGATCGCCCTCTCTCATCTTTTTTCTCTAAACTCAAGCAAGAAATCTCTCACAATGCCTGAGCAATCGGGCATTTTTTTGCTTCTTTTCACCGGGGATCCTATTCATACTCCTTAATATTCGTTATATTGCTTAATAGAATTGTTTATACAAATGTAAACAGCGGGTGAGTGATTTATTATGATTCAACGTTTTTCGAGCCTCCTTCGCGCCGCACTGCAACCCAACTTGGCTCCCAACTATCCGTCCCAAGCCGCTTGGCTTGTCCTACGGCTCGTTGCTGGATTAGTCATGATCCACAACGGTTTGGACAAGCTCTCTAACATCGAAAGCTTTGCCCAGGCCTATGTTCAAGTGATTGGGCTGCCCTTTCCCATTTTCTTTAGCTACGTTGCCGCCTACACCGAGCTGATCGGCGCACCCCTTGTAGTTCTCGGTTTGTTTACCCGCCCTGCTGCACTGGGTTTGTTTTCCACAATGCTGGTTGCTATGTACCACCACATTAAAGTGGCAGGTCTCAGCATTCCTTACCTGGAGCTGTCGATGCTTTACGCGGCAGTATTCTTCGTTTTTACGATCAACGGCGCGGGCTTATTTTCTCTGGATGCACTGCTAGCCGGTTGGCTCAATGCAATGACACCTAGCGCTCAGGCCACCGAACGTATACCAGAAAAGGAGACGGCCTCCGTTTCCTGAGACTCAGAGCAAGCTGCACACCGACACAGAGACGCACCAGCTTTTTTGGAGAGTAGATGCTGTATATCCGCACTCCATTGATCAGTCGGATGCGTCTCTTGTTTTGCGATCGCACCTTTCTTAATTAGGCAGGACATTTAGTCGAAATGCTCCTTGCCAAACCAGTTCAGACTGATGGTCAATTCAAGCTGCGACGTTGAGAGTCTCTATCGCGGATCTAGCTGTGCTGCCCTAGCCCTGATTTGGCATCAGTCGCAGTAGACCTACCAGGTTTTGAGTCGAGAGTCATCAATGGGCAGCGACATCACTAGCCCGCCTCGGAACAGAATGTTGATCTGATGAGCAATGCGGAGTTGGGCGATCGGCTCCCTCAGAATGGCGGCAGCAGACGCCAAAGCGTCAGCAGTTTGGCGGTCGTGGCAATCAATACGCAATACCCCCCAACGACGAAAGACCTTACATTTCTGCAAGATTTGAATCTGTCGCAATTGAGGGTGGTCTTCCCGGTAATAGTCCAAAATCAGCCGAGTGAGTTGTCCGTACCAATTCATAACGGCTCGTCCTTCCAAGCAATCCAACAAGTTGCGGGGGGTAGAAAGGCATAACAAACCCTCCATCTTTCACCAAGCCAGGAATACTCATCACATTCCGTAGGAACGCATAGAGCAAAAAAGCTTTAGATCGAGAAATGATTTGCTGCGCAATCGATGCTTCTATTCAATCGCAGGTTCTGCCTACATCGCGGTTTAC
>JBCBSL010000063.1:0-18540 GCA_039819145.1 Cyanobacteria bacterium J06638_22 | reverse complement strand
CACCACCGTTTGGCGATGCTCCTCCGTTGGGGCTTCTTCCAGCAGCCCCAACATGCCAAAAAACTCTTGCGCCCGATAAAACGGTGGTGGAAACCATGAAAAACATGCGGGCGAATGTTGATTTGAAGATGCGGGGATGGAGCGCTCGCCTGGAAACGGTGGATGGGACGGAAGAAATTTTTGCAAACTTCCTCCTGGCGGGCGATCGCGGCTTCAGTGTGCCAGAGATCTTTGAGTTGATGGAAGCCTCCAACCTGGAATTCCTCAGTATGGTGAATTGGCGGCACTGGAACTTGCAAGACCTGTTCCGCAATGTTGAGGACTTGCCAGGGCTGGTTGGCATGGGCATCAACATGGCCAGCCCCGCCGAGCAACTTCATCTCTTTGAATTACTTCAGCCCGCCCATCGGTTATACGACTTCTGGTGCTCCCACAGCAATGCCCCGGAGCCTGCCCCAACCATCGATACCTGGAGCGAAGAAGACTGGCAGGGAGCCACGATTCACCTCCATCCCCAACTGCGCATTGAAGAAGCCAAAGAGCGACTGTTCTGGTCGCTCAACAATCAGCAACCCTTCGACTTCGCGCAAATTCTCAGCTTGCCAACCAAAGCGCCCATCCCCATCGATGGCACCGTCGCGGCCACTTTGCTGCCCCTGTGGGACAAACCCCTGCCGCTCAAGGAGCTGGCGCAACGCTACAAAACCATCAGCCCGGTTAACTTAACGACCCTGGAGGCGCTCACGGATGACGATGCCTTTGAATCTATGAAAAAAGTCGTAACCAACCTGGAGCCCTTCCTGTACCTGATGCCCGAGCGTGGGTAACGGCTGCGTCTCCCGCGTTCGTTCGCGTTGCCCCTTGCTCCATTCCACGCGCTCTATAGTTGTTCAAGATCTTTGCTCAAGCGTTGCCCAACATGACTTCATCGGATCCGGCTCAGGTTCAGGCCCTCCAGCATTCGGGGCAGCAGGCGCTCCAGGCCAATCGCTTTGAGGAGGCGATCGCCTGCTTCGAGCAACTAGCGGAGCAGCAGCCCGAGGTCATGGCGCATCGAGTGAAATTAGGGTTGAGCTATTTGCTGGTGGGACAAGAGGATGCCGCTCAACTCACCTGGGCGATGGCTTTCTCAGAAGCGGACGAAGCGGAACACCCCGAGCTACTGGCCACCTTGATCGAGGATATGCAGGCCAAGCTTGAAGCGGCTGCGGTAGCTGGAAATTGGCCGCTCGTTTGGGCGTTGACCCAGCATTTGGCTGAGCTTAATCCTGAGAATCTAAATGTTCGCTTGCACGGAATTCTAGCCGCAAGTCGTTGTCAGTTGCTCACGCCAGATTTGTTGGAGGAGTCGGGACTGGCGGAGGGGCTGGGCAATGATGCAGTTGTCTCACCCGACCTCGATCGCCCGTTACTTGAAGCAACCCTGGGCGCGGTGGTGGAATGGGATCGGGGCGATCGCCAAATCCTAGACTGGATCGTTGCTGTGGCTTCACCGATCGAGAATCGCGAAGGCATGGCGAATTTGCTGGTGAAAAAGGCGACCCAGATTCGCTTTGAAGTCACCAATCAAGTGCGGCAGTTTGATCAGGCTGAGGCATTGGACTTGGCGATCGCCTACACCGATGCCGCTATTCAACTGCACCCAACCAGCTTCAACGCTAAGTACGAGCGCATCGCCATCTGCATCAAAAAAGCCGATTTCGTAGCGGCCACGGCCTATGCCGAAGCTTTGATTTCAGAGTGCGAATCGATTCAAGAAAAAATTTGTACCGAAGGCTTACTGATTCAGGGGTTGATTTACACGCCGGGGCATTGGGACGAAGCGCTGGTTCACCTCAGCAAAACGCGGCAACTTTTTGACGCCTTTATCGAGGCCTATCGAGCCAATCCGACGATGGACATTTCGGCGGTCATGCTCATGCGTCCGGTGTTGTTCTTTCAATATGTGGAAGACAATCCCGCCGACTATCGGGCGTTGCAGAACCAACTCTCTGCCATCTACGCCGAAAACATTCAAACAAAATATCAGGCCACTCTGCCTCCGCTGCAGCCCGTTTTGCAGCCTGCGCCTTCTCGAAAGTTGCGCATTGGCTTCCTGTCAGAGTTCCTCATTCGGCATCCAATTGGGTTGCTGAGTCGATGGATTTTTCAGCATTTCGATCGCGATCGCTTCGAGTTTCATACCTACCTACAAAACGCGGCGAATCTCAGCGAACCCGTTAGTCCCTTTAGCCAGGAATGGTTTGTCAATCCCGTGACCGAAGCCCATGTGGTGGCGGGTTCCGTAGAACAGGTTGCCCAGACCATCCGAGCCGATCAGCTCGATATTCTGATTGATTTGGATAGCCTGACATCGGCCAAGGGCTATGCCTTGATGGCGCTCCGGCTTGCCCCGATCCAAATCACCTGGTTGGGGTTTGATGCTACAGGATTGCCCACGGTGGATTATGTTCTGGCCGACCCCTTTGTGCTACCAGAAACGGCGGATAAGGACTATGCCGAAACCCTCTGGCGGTTGCCACAAACCTACATTGCCGTCGATGGCTTTGAAGTAGGCGTTCCCACCCTGCGCCGCGACCAGCTTGGCATCCCCGCCGATGCGGTGGTGTACTTCAGCGCTCAGGTGGCCGCCAAGCGCCATCCCGACACGATGCGCTGGCAAATCGAAATCCTCAAGCAGGTGCCCAACAGCTACCTGTTGGTGAAGGGCATTAGCAATAGCAAATCTCTGCAAGCGGCGTTTCTGGAGGTGGCGCAGGCGGCTGGGGTGAGCGGCGATCGCCTCCGCTTCCTTGACCGCGACCCCGACGAACCCACCCACCGCGCCAACCTCGAAATTGCCGATATGGTACTCGACACCTTCCCCTACACGGGCGCCACCACTACCCTGGAGACCCTTTGGATGGGCATTCCCCTGGTCACGCGGGTGGGGCAGCAGTTTGCCAGCCGCAACAGCTACACTATGCTCCGCAACGCTGGAATCGACACGGGCATTGCCCACTCCGCTGAGGAATACATTGCCTGGGGCGTGCGCTATGGTACGGATGCCGACTTGCGAAACCGGGTACGAGAGCGATTGAGGCGATCGCGCCAATCGGCTCCTTTGTGGAATGCAAAGCAGTTCACCCGCAATCTGGAAGCCGCGTTTGAGCAAATGTGGGAGCACTATTTGAAAGGTTCTGCTTCGTAGAAAGGGGTCGGGTGCCTGGTGAGAGCCATCAGCATTGGGACGACGGACTATAAGGCATCCGACCCCTTTCCCGCAGCTAGGAGATTTCGTGGATTAGGCTGACAGTTGTTTCATAACTAATGCTAGTTTTTAAGGGCAGCGCATTGGTAAAAGCTATCTGTCATGTCGTCTACAGCCATCACTACTATCGTCAAGATGTTGGAGTCTTTGCCCATTGAGGTACAAGACCGGGTTGCAGAGCATCTTCGAGAATACCTTGACGATCTGCAAGATGAGCGGCAGTGGAATCAATCGTTCCAACGAACACAATCAAAACTGATTGCTGCGGCACGACAGGCCAAGCAGGAAATTGCAGAAGGGCAAGCTACTGCAATGAACCACGACCAGTTATGAAATCAGCCGTTCTTCCATCTTTCTGGGCTGAATATCAAAAGTTAAATAACGAAATCAGGCAAAGGGCAAGGAAGACATATCGGTTGTGGGAAGAGAACCCTTTCCACCCGTCTTTACACTTCAAATGCATCAATAGTGATGAAGGCATCTTGTCTGTAAGAGTAACGCGAAGCTACCGGGCACTTGGCGTCTTGGAAGGGGATACGGTGACGTGGTTTTAGAGCGGTAGTCATGACGACTATGAGCGGTTTTTCTCGTAAGCAGCAGGCACGTTCAATTTGTAGGTTGGTTTGAGTGCATGGGAAACCCAACGAAATGTTTGCTCGGAGGGGTCGGGTGCCTGGTGAGGGCCATCAGCATGGGAAAACAACCTACTAAGGCACCCGACCCCTTTCCCTGAGCTAAAGTTGCAGATCTGCCGCCTGACAAAAGCAAAATCCAAAATTACCAGTTCCAGGTAACGGTTCCTCGAAATACCTACTTCTCCGTTTAAAGAGGCCTCTGATTATAACAGTTTATAAGTTCTATAAGCATGTCATCATAAGCCATAATCTCACAGTCCTCGGCCTGAAGTGCTTCTCCACAGTTCACAAGTCTCTGTACGAGAAGCCCACCGCCACCACGACGAACCCCATTCCAACTCCCTAAAATCGCCCCAGACCCCTCATAAACGACCCCCAACCCACCAGAGAAGAAGGCTGGCAATTCTCCCGCCGGAGACAAAGAGAGGTCGAAGTTGAGGCTTCCATACGATTGCCAGTTTCCATCTTTGCGCCAGCCCACGCGATCGCCAAACGTCTCCCATTGCTCATTGTATTCGGTTGGGCTGCCTACTTCCTGCCAGATTTGGCTTTGCACACTAAAACCAAACTTTCCATCACTGTACTGTTCCCATAGATCATCTAGTTGCTGCAAAGCTTCACAAGGGAAATCTTCCAGACTTCCGGGATCCAGCCATCCTTCCTCTTCTCGTCTTGCCGCTCGCAACATTAGTTGGAGGGTTTCGTTATCCGCTCTCCGCCAATCTCCTTCCTGCAAAATTGACTCCAGTCTCGAATAGTCTAGCTCTATTTCTTCGCTGGATGTTTGATTTGATTCTTCGCTGGATGTTTGATTTGACATCCGCCCAATCACACCGCCACCCACGATCCCAATCCCTGCCGGAATTACCACTTTCAAGAACTTCTGCCGCGTCCAGGTTTGGCCAGCTTTCCTTGGAGAACTAGCTGAAGAAGGTGGGGCATTGATAGGTTTTTGAATTGGTGGAGGAGCAGAATATGAAAGCGGTTTAGGTAAGGGATATTTCGGTGGAAGCTGAGACCTAGAGGTAGTAGCTACATCCGGCAGAAAATTGGAAGATTCTTGCTGAAGAGAGGGGTTTGGCGGGATAGGAGCTGGCTGTGTTAATGAAACGTTGTTGCGTTGGAGAATTGGTGCAATATCTTTATCCCGTAGCTTTAGCACTCGCTGAAAGTAGCGCAGATCATCTATGCTCGCTTTACTCAACTGTGCTTCATTACTCAATATTTCTGTCACTGTTCGCTCAAATTCTTCAACCTTTTCCCAAAAAACTTTGTAAGTTTGTAAAACCTCATGAAGGATTTGGTCAATGGTTACAACAGATAACCCCAACTCCTGCGCTCGAAATTCAAATGCCCGTTGATCCACCAACGAGAGTTTGCCCCGCTTTTGCCGAGCACGATCATCAACTTCTTTACGAAAGATCAGTTTTGGATCACCTTGAGGCGCACGGGCAATCAGGATTTTATAACCTTCCCGCGCCGCATAGATCTCGGGCTGCATCGTGGGGGCTGCTTCCTGTACTTTTTCTTTGGCATAGTCGTGCAATTCGTCGATTGTAATTTTTCCGTTCCCGTCTCGATCTGCTGCTCCGCTTTCGAGTCCTTGCACTAGGTAGCGAGTATAGATACTGCTGCCTTCCTGCTCGTAAGACACTTGCGTGGCGGTGGAAGACGTTAAAACTACCCGGCCTTCGCTACCCAACTGACTTTTCACATCAATGGGTTCGTCTCCCTTGACGCGCATATCGTTGGCAAATGCGCCGCTAAAGCAACAGTCCAAAATCAAGACCTGTCGTTTCGAGCGGCTCTGGCTCATGTAGCCTTGCAACGCTACGGAACTGACCGCCGTACTGGTGAGGATTCGCCCCTGGGCATTCTTCTCCGTGATCGTCGTGGCAAAGTATAGCGCTCCGTTTTCATCCCTCACCCCATGCCCAGAGAAGTAGAGCAGAACGAGATCATCGCGTTGGCAATTCTCGCTGAACAATCTTTCGATCGCACGTTCCATGTCGGTGCGATTGGGGTTTGGCAACACCTCAACCCGATCAAATCCACCGACTTGAGGATCTTGCAAGACACGCTGCACCACCCGGACATCCTCCTGAGTTCCAGCCAAGGGAGGTAGCCCTTTGTATTCACCAACGCCAATTAGCAGCGCAACCTTTGCCATCAAGCCTCGCTCGAATCACTTTTCACTACTCTAACCGTCAGATTAGAAATTTTCTCTAGCGCCTGGATCTGCTGTTCAAGTTGTTCTGGGGTGCGATATTCCAGGGAAACATCGCCATACTCAAGCTTCAGCGTTGATCCTGCTATACGCTCTCGCAGCCAGCCCATCAGCGCCAGGATGTTTTTCAGATTGACCTCCGCTTTGAGGATGCCCATGTCAAATCCAGCTTCTCCTGATTTACTGCCTTCGGGCATATCCTTTACTCTTGCCAACGCTGCGTCTTCGGCCAGTCCATCTCTCAGTTCCGTTGCCAGCCGTTGGGCATAGGCTTCCATTTCCTCTGGGTCGAGCGCCAATCCGGCAGCGTTTAGGTCAATAAACAAGTCAACGGTGTTTGACATGGGAGGTTTATGGGATGGAGATCTCCCAAATTTTATCCTCTCTCCAAGTGAATCTACTAAGTACACATTCCCTGTGGAGGCTAAATTTGGGGCTTGATCCCCCCTACCCCCCTTAACGAAGGGGGAAAATGGGTTGCTTATGAGCATTGAAAGCAAAGTCAGAAGCCCAAGTCCCCCTTTTTAAGGGGGATTGAGGAAGATCGTTCGGAGATTTGTGGGAAAGCCCAGATCTGTGTACTGAGTCGCCAAGTGAAGTTAGTTGGATGGTTGCAGAAGGCAGGTGTGTTTGTTGAGATCTGCTCAGGGCAAGGCATCCTGCAATCGGAAGAGGCTGCATGCGGCGTGGAGATAGTGGATGCGGAGGCCAGGGAGGGGGAAGGCTTTGAGGGGTTGGCGGTAGACCAGGGAAATGGCGTCGGGGGGGATGCGATCGCCCATTAGTAGCGCCGCCGTTCGTCCACTCCAGGTTCCGGCGGCGACGCCATTGCCGTGATAGGCCAGGGCGCAGGCGACGGTGCGATCGCCATCCAGAAAGCCGATGTAGGGAGTGAGGTTGAAGCTAAAGCCCATCAGCCCATTCCACACATGGGTGACCTCCAGATGTCGCCATGCCGGGAACATCTCGTGGAAGTGGCGGAGGATTTTTTTCTGGTAGCGATCGCGCGCTGCCACAGAACCGACCGTATCGCCGCGCTGCCCAAACAGGATGCGCCCATCCTTCAACAGCCGGAAGTACGACAGTAGGGTGCGGGTATTGTAGAGCGGGATTTCGGTACGCCAGCCGTGGGCATCCCGTTCCTCAGCGGTGAGGGGGCGAGTGGTGAAAATATGCGAAATCACCGGGAGCAGCCGTCCCTGGAGGGTTGGATGAACGGAGTCTTGGGTGTAGCCATTGGTGGCAATGAGCACCTGCTTGGCTCGCACGCTGCCCGTGGGGGTGCGCAGCCGATGCCAACCATCCGCTTTTTCCCAAGCGATGACGGGACTCTGGGAATGGAGGGTTGCTCCTTTGCGTTGGGCGGCATCTGCCAGGGCAAGGCTGTACTTGATAGGGTTAAGCCCAAACCCCACCTTCATCCAGAGGGCGCCGTGGGCCAGGGGACTGTGGAAGGCGCGATCGCGCAAATTCTTCTGCGACCATAGCTCACAGGGATAATCCGCTACCTCCTCGTAAAAGGACAGTTCATGTTCCAGATAGGAGAGGCGTGAGGGATAATGGGCCACCTTAATTTCGCCCTCTCCCTGGATGTCGATCTCCATCGACTCAGTCTCTGCCAAGTGTCGCACCAGTTCTGTGGCTTCCCGCTGGTGGTCATAGAATTGTCGGGTTGCGTCGCGGCCAAACTTGCGCAGTACCTCTTTCCCCGATCGCGCTGTGGAGCCAATGCAGCAAAACCCGCCGTTGCGTCCGGATGCCCCCCATCCCGGCCAAGCTGCCTCCAACACCCGCACCTGCACCCCCATTTCGGCCAGATGCAGGGCGGCGGACAACCCCGTGATGCCGCCCCCAATGACAACAACCTCGGTGTCTGTTTCCGTGGTGAGGGGGGGATAGTTGTGATGGGAAGGGGGCGTGACTGTGGATGCCCAAAAGCTGCTAACTGGACGGTGGCGATCGTACAGGTCAGCCTTATAAAGTTCAGTCATGTTATCCGGGAATAGGATTGCGTATGATGTAAGACGCTAGAATGTGCGTTTGAAAACTTCCGCTCTGGATGAACAAACACCAAGAGTGGGTAGTCTAAACTACAGGACCTGGAGTTGTCATGGAGAGGTTAAGGGCTGTTAAGAGCCATGACCCAATACCCCTTTCCGAAGACAACCGCACACACTTGTATTTTGTTGGGAGACCAATTTGATGTCGATTGAACGGCGCGATCGCCCAAGTCGCCAGCTTCAAAGAACCTACCGTAGAACAACCCCTCGGGCTGTGGCTGTGCCGGCTTCAGCTTCTCTACTGTCCAGCAAAACCCTGGACTTCGCCTCGATTGCCCTCTGTTCCTGCGTGCTGGCGGTTCTGTTCCACTCCGCCGCCACACCCCCGGCCTCTAGCTCCTCATCCACCTCGGGGATGACCCGTTCGACGTCCGCGCCGCTACCAAGCGCTGGGGCAACGCAGCCGTTTACCCTCACGGCGCCTCGCCCAACGCTCAACGATGAGAAATCGCAGGATCGTTAGTTAGACCTAGTTTGAACTTGAGTGGCTTACTCTGCTTTAGATGGCTTCGTGCCGTGGCTGGGGCAGGGGGGGGCTTGAATCGAGCGATCGAGCCAGCCTGTGGCTTGCTGTAGCCGTGCGATTGCCTCTTCCGGTTGGTCTTTGAGGAGATAGACCAGGGCGATCGCCGCTTGCTCAGCCGCACGAGCTTTGCGGTTGCCCTTTAGCTGATGCCAGTCGTTGGGAGCGATCGCCAAGCGCCCTGCTAGGGCTTGGGCGAGTTCCTGGTTTGAGCATTCTGCCAGGGCTGGCTTTTCCGCCGTTGCCAGGGTCTCAGAAAAAAGTTGGGGCGCAACAGGTTTTGGCATCGATCAAGCTCCATATTCAAGCGAACGATAGTCAAGTGAGTGACAGTCAAGCGATTGGCAGGGAATCAGATAACGCGACGTGAGCGCAGTCTTGCATCCCTTCTCTTACTCTAATTTCATGCGGCGGGAAATGCCGCAACATTGACAGCATATTTGCTCTTTTCTGTGAAAGCGCCGAACCGGGGAAAACATTAAGGATCATGACAGTGGCCATGTTGACTTAGAGCATGGGGCTAAATGAGAAGAGCCGCCAAGTGGCAACTGGAAATCTGGAACAAAGCTGTCCCATTGGGTTGTGAGATCAGCAAGAGGATGCGATGTCAGAAAACAAGCCAGAACCGATGTCAGAGGATACAGAACTCGACCAGGCATTATTCGAGCTGGAGCGATCGCTCGAACAGCTCCAGACACGGTTCTTGCAAGTAAAACAGGATCGAGCTGAGCAGCGACAACTCCAGCAGCAACTCTCCCAGGCCGAAGCCGCTTTGAAGCAGGAGCGATCGCCCGCTTTGCGTAGTGAAGCAGCTCAACTCAAGCAAAAACTCGAAGAATTGGAAATTGCCCTCGAAAGCCAGCTGTTGTCGTGGAGTTGGGTACGCGAGGTGTTCTGGCAGGTGGTGCGGTTCGGTGGAGTCGGCATCATCATCGGCTGGTTGCTCAGAGCCTGGGCGACGTAGGATCGCGAGTCAAATAAGACCCACACTGATGGTTTGAAAGTGCTGCCGCTTTGCCGTGCTTTCAAACCATCAGTGTGGGTCTTATCCAGTATCCTTAGCGATATGAAAAAATCCCGGCGGGTGCCGGGATTGGTGTGAGGAGTGTATTCTGGATGTTCTAAATCTATCGGCTCACTATGACATTGCTGTGTCAGGGGCAAGACATTTCAACGTAGGATGAGTGAGCGCGACCTTCTGCACTAAGCCCCTTGCCCATGACTTCGGCATCTCCTGCCCAGCCCTCCCCGTGGAAAGTCGCGTTGGTGCTGGTGATTGGCATCCTCTCTGTATCGACCGCCGCGATTTTTATTCGCCTCGCGTTTCAGGCATCGGGACAAACGGGCATCGGTTTTAGCCTGGTGCTATCGGCCTCGCGGTTGAGCATTGCAGCACTGGTATTTCTCCCGGCTTGGCGGAATGTAGAGAAATCCATCAATCGGGCGGAGCCGGGCGATCGCCCTTGGCTATTTTCCCTGGGCGCGGGGCTATTTCTCGCCATCCATTTTGCCTGCTGGATTACGTCTCTGTCCTATACCTCGATTGCGGCCTCCACGGCTTTAGTCACCACCAATCCAGTGTGGACAGCGCTCCTATCCTGGCTTTGGTGGGGCGATCGCCCGACACGCACCATGAGCCTTGGCATTGCGATCGCCCTCCTGGGGAGCCTGTTTGTCAGCTTTGCCGATGCGGCTTCCACAACAGCTGCATCCCAGCCCATGTTGGGCAACGGTCTGGCGCTCGCAGGTTCCTGGGCGGCGACCCTCTATTTGTTGCTAGGGCGAGAAGCCCAGCGGCGGGGATTAGAGATTGGGAGTCATGTAGTGTTGACCTACACCGCAGCGGCGGTCTTACTCCTCCCTCTGCCGCCCCTCTTGGGCGTTGGCTACGGAGGGTATTCCGCGACGGTCTATCTCTGCATGGCGCTCATCGGCCTTTTCCCCCAAACCATTGGCCACACCAGTCTTAACTGGGCGGTGCGGTGGATTTCGCCAACCCTCGTGACGCTCACGATTCTGGCGGAACCCGTGGGCTCCAGCGTTTTGGGGATTCTGGTGTTTCGCGAAAATCCGGGCGCACAGGTCTGGCTCGGAGCGGCTGTGATTCTGGCTGGGGTGGCGATCGCCGTCCTCAGTGCGCGATCGGCCAAACAATCCTCCAAGGAATAGGTAAATTGAGGGCAAAGGTATAGCGCTACGCGCTCACGTAGAACCCAATCATTTTTTGAAAGCCGCGCTTCGCGCGGCTTTCAAAAAATGATTGGGTTCTAATCTCAATGCGTAAGCCTATAAGAGGCAGTTTCAACAGATTTCGTGCTGATCAGCAAGGCTGGTTTGTTCCTGTAGGGCGTACAGGAACAAATCAAATTTTCCAGAAAACGTTAGATGTTTGTCTAACCGCAGGGTTGATGACGTCTCTGGGATTCTGTTGACAGGCCATTCGCTTCGAGATGAGCCTGATATTCCTTTAGCGTGCCAAAAATGAGAAATAAACTTTCAACATTGGCCATATCTAATAGCATTCGGGTTTGACCATGCACGGAGCACAAGGCAAAGGTTGCCCCCTGTTCCAGCGCAATCCGTCGAGCCGCAACTAAACTTCCTAATCCGCTGCTGTCCATAAACATGACATTGCCCAAATCTAGCAGCAAATGTCGTGCTTCGGCATCGAGAACCTGACGCACCCAAAGGGTAATTTCGGATGCGTTCGCAGCACTTAAAATACGAGTGGGTTTGTAGACATCAATCTTTGTCATAAGAAACCAGCTTGCTAAGTCGAATGAGTTTCATGCAACGTTGAGATGGCCCTGATTACCAACACAGAGAAACATTTCCCTGATTCGACTTCTACTCGTGTTGGACAATAAATCGCGTATTGAGTCTTATGGAAGAGTAATAGTGGAGCGATGTTAAGGTAAAATGCCAAGATTTCCCTAATGTCAACTGTGCAGAAAAGATCTGGAGTATGTGATTTTTCTGACGTTCCGTTGATGTATAGGTTGGACTCAATGCACCCAAAAGAAGAAACTTAAAAAAAGCCGAGCTCCTTTCCACAGGGTTACATACTCTAGGTTACACGTTGCGAGAAAGGACTGAGAGTATACGGGGTTGTTCTTTACTGTTTATTCAATTTGAGAGGAATATCTGTTAAGAGATGACATTCTGTCTCACTAGTATTTGTTTGAATTGAGGCTTCCTGTCTCTATTTTGTTTCCTCTAAAATAGAAGTAGAACAGTATTTTGACGGACGAACATCAAAACAATTTAAAGATGGTGTATTCCTATTCGGTAATTTACGATGGGCAGTGCAATCTCTGCGTTAATCTCGTGAGATTGCTCGAAACGCTCGATCGCGGTCAAACCTTTCATTACGTTCCGATGCAGGAAACGACAATCCTCGAACAACTGGGGATCGCCCCTGCATCCTGTGAGCTGGGCATGGTTTTGCTGGAAGGGAAACCACCCCATCGTCGCTGGCAGGGAAGTGCAGCGGCTGAGGAAATTGCTCGAATCTTGCCAATGGGATCCGTTTTCGTCGAAGCCTATCGCCGGATTCCCGGATTGAAGCAGGCGGGCGATCGCTTTTATGAAGATGTCCGAGATCATCGCTATGCCTGGTTTGGCAAGCGCGATCGCCTCTATACGTCTGCCTACCCTGTGAACGATACCGACGGTGATACTTCGGGAACGTCATCGACTGCGTCTGATATCAAATCCGGTTAAATAGCCGTAAAACCCGAATATTGTTTATGACCGCTGCGTTGCAACGGCCATAAACAATATTCGGGTTCTTCAACCGGATTTGATATGACCCTTTGCCCGCACCGGATGCGAGTCCGTGAAGCCACTGGCAGTTTCCGATGAATTCCACAAAAACCAAATAACCGTTTGCCTCCCACGCTATACGCGGGAGGCAAACGTGTAAACCAGGACTGGCAGAATCAGGACTGGCTGAAGCGGCGTTGGAGGAACGGTAGGCGTCGATTGCGCTGACGCTGTGCCGTTTTCAGTTTGTTGCGAAGGTAGCCGACATTCACGGTTTCGCCACCATAGCGCCAATGCAGGTAGGCGTGGGAAATCTCGTCTACCAGGTCTGTCGGAAGCGATTGGGCACTATGACGCACAACCCGAACAAACTCCAGGGGAGTCTGGGCGGGCTTTTTTGCCATCCCTTCAGCTTTGAGCCATTGCATCATTTGTTGATAGAGCGCTTCCATGGGTGGCAGCTGTTTCAGCCAACGGTGATAGCGCCAGTGCTGCCAACCGTTCCAACCCAACCATCCCACAAACGCAAGGGCGATCGCCAGCCCAAAGCCGATTAGCGCCCCCACCCACCCTTGCTGCAAGAGCAAGGTCAATCGCGCCACAATCCAGGCAAAAACTCCAGCAATCCAGGCGAAGACGCCATTGAGGAAACCCGCAACAGGGGATGGCAACCAGCCTGCAATCCAGTTCCAAAACTGACGCAATACCCCAAATGCCTGATAGTCATTAACCGTGGGTGGAATCACCTCCATGCCAGGAATGGGGTTGAATGCAAACCATCCATAGCCGCCCATGTAGACTTCGGGTAGGAGGAGTGCATCGGTGTTGCGCACGACGTAGTAGCCCGTGAACGGGTTGAACTGGCTGGGCAAAAAGCCCGCCGATACGCGAGACGGAATCCCAATGGAGCGCAACATGACCGTCAGCACCGTTGAGAAATGATCGGGATAGCCGCCCCCATATCTAAAGAGAAAGGCTTCGACCAGGTCCTCGCTCGCAGCGAAGAAGGGCAAATCCGTTTGTACGGTGTAGTTTTGCTTGAGGAATTGGGCTAGATAGAGGCTTTGTTCGTAGGGCGATGTGATGGGATTTGGCGCGTTATCTAGGATTTCGCGCGTCCGTTGCTCTACCCGCTGACGCAATTCAGCGGGTAGTTCCAGATAGTAGTCTGTCACGTCGTCGGGGTAGTTGCGGGTGGCAGCCTGAAGCCGAGTGCGATCGCGATAGGGAATCTGCGATACCACGGTGTAGGTCAAGCCATCGGTAAGGGGCAACGGTGCTCGCAGCCCGCCCTCAGCATCGATCGCAACTTCTTCGGTGGGGAAGTAGAGTTGCTGCGCCTCGTACATCGCCGGAATCAGGTTAGGAAACTCTTCCACTACCACGGTGTAAGACTGCACCACCTCACGTCGCCGCCCCCGGCTAATGCCCATGGGCAAGTGAAACCGGAATGACCAGCTCGAACGGTTCAGGGTTCTCAACTGTTCCTCGTCGTTGCGCGACACCTCCCAGCCCTGGCCAGTGTAGTGATCGAAGGCCATCACCCGCATAAATCCTTCCGCTTGCGATCGCACCCGCATCACCACCTGCGGCTCCATTTCGCCGCGCAGGTTTTGGTTAATCCGCGTATTGAAACCGTAGTAAAACTCCGGGTTGAGTTCGCCAGGCCCCGTTTCTGGGGCTTCGCCCGTTCCTTCGCCTTCCCCTTCGCCCGTTCCTGATAGTCCAGGACGCACATAACCCGGATTGATTACCGTTTCCGGATTGAACTCCTCTTGCAAATCAATAGGGGCACTAACGGGGAAGTTTCGGATTTGGTAGCCGGGGAAGCGCGGCATAAGAGTAAAAATGGTCAGCCCCAGGGCCAGGGTAAGCAGCAAAAAGCCCCCCAGCCGTTTTACTGATAGATCCGACTTGACACCGCGAAAGCCCCGGGTCATTACGCCCAGGCGCGAGCGGTAGTCGAGCATGAGGACGGGAATGGCGATCGCCACAAACGCGAGCAAAATCGGAGCAAAGAAAAGAGTCTGGCTGAGGGTGGCCGCAACACCCAGGAGAATGATGCCGATGACCACGGAATAGCCCAAATCTTTGCGGCGCGGCAGGTCAAAACTGTGGAAGACCTGCAACTGAATCAGCAACCCTGCCAGCACCAATCGGGTATCGTTGCCCCCCTCAAGCAATCGCACAAAGAAGAGTGCCAGGGCCACAAGCATAGCGATCGCAATGCAAAACTTGATCAAGATATTGGCGCGACGGCGACGGTACCAGCTCCAGCAGCTCCCTGCGGCACTCATGGGAACCGCCCAAAAGCTGGTGCCGGGTGAGTCCACCACATCGAGGGCGGCCACATCCACGGCAATAATCCCCACAATCACCAACAGCTGCACCATCACCCGCAGCGGAATCGATTCTTCAATCTTTGTGGGCGGCTTTGGCTTGAACCGTTGCCATAGTTCCATCAGCCCATTTGGCCGCGTCGCGTTCGATTGCTGAAATCCTGTGGACATAGCCTCAATTCAACCTACTTTGCCTCTGGTGTGTCTCGGTCGTCGCTCCTCATCCTAACGATTTCATACCCCTAGCGGCCACATCGGATTTTGCAATCCCCCGGGGGTTGCCAGCTATCCCACAAGCTGGCAATCGGTAGGGTGCCAACCCAGCTCAACCTTGCCGGGTTCTAGGGAGGCATCGCCAAGCTGGGTCACTCGTAGGGTGCCGCAAGGGGTTTCGACGGTGGCTTCGAGCAGTTGTCCAATATACGTTAGTTGGGTGAGCTGTCCGGAGAGGCGATTGGGAACTGAGGCATCGGGGTTTAACTGGAGGCGTTCTGGGCGGATCATCAAGGTTGCTTCGTTGCCGTTTTGTAGGGGCATGGCTGCGTTTGGTGGTTGCTGAACTGTGAAGGTTTTGCATTGCACCTGTAGGGTTACGGTTGTATCGCTCAGGCCAGCGATCGCCCCCGTCAAAAAGTTTGCTTTCCCCACAAACTGCGCCACAAATAAGGAGGCGGGGCGGTTGTAGATATCACGCGGTGTGCCCACCTGCTCGACCTGGCCATTGTGCATTACGGCGATGCGATCGCTCAGCGCCATGGCCTCTTCCTGGTCATGGGTGACATAGATAAAGGTGAGATTGGTTTCTTTTTGCAAGGCACGGAGCTCCTGCCGCACCTCTTCGCGAATTTTGGCATCCAGGGCGGAAAGAGGTTCGTCGAGTAGCAGCACTTTGGGGCGGTTGATCAGCGCCCGCGCCAGGGCAACACGCTGTTGCTGCCCGCCAGACAGTTGAGCGGGTCGGCGATCGCCCAGATCGGGAATGCGAAACATCTTCAAAGCATTCTGCACGTGGTCGGCGATCGTGCTTTGTGGTTCTTTCGCGAGTTTCAGGGGATACGCAATGTTTTCAGCTACGGTCATGTGGGGAAACAGGGCGTAGCTCTGGAAGACGGTGTGGACGTCACGGCGGTAAGCAGGGAGCTGGGTCACGTCTTTGCCGCCTAGGTAAACATGCCCAACCTCGGGTAAGTCAAATCCGCCAATCAGCCGCAGTGTGGTCGTTTTGCCAGACCCGCTGGAGCCTAGCAACGAAAAGAACTCTCCCGGCTGCACATCCAGTGTCACATCCCGCACCGCATACACGGGTCGCGCCGCGGTGCCATACACTTTACTGACGCGATCGAGGTAGACAATGCTCTGGTCTTTCATGACGGTGGGGTGACGGGAATAGATAGGCTTTTGGAAAACTGCGGTAGCCATGGGATCGAGCCACAAAGGCACAGAGGGCATGGAGATGTTTACTTTAGGCGGAGTCGCGGGCAGAAATCCGTTGGCTGAGTAACACGAGGATGGTGCTGGTGAGCAGGACGACGGTGGCGATCGCCGCAATTTCCGGGGTGATGGAGGTGCGGAGGCGTCCCCAAATCTCCATTGGCAGGGTATTGTCGCGCCCGGTTAGGAAAATCGTGACTACCACCTCATCGAAGGACAGGGTGAAGGCCAGGAGCGCCGCAGCGATGACGGCACTGCGGATGTAGGGAAACACGATATCTAAAAACACTTGGGCGGGTCTTGCTCCCAGGTCGTAGGCCGCTTCCTCCAAGCTGCGGGGAAATTGCCCCAGGCGGGTGAGTAATGGCCCCAGGGCAACGGGAATGCCAAACACCACATGCCCCAGAATCACCGTGCCCAGCGATAGGCCAAAGCCCAGGTCTGAAAAGAAGGCCAGCATTGCCACTCCCGTGACAATACCAGGTAACAGAATGGGTAAGTTCAGCGCAATCCGGAAGGCTGCGCGACCCGGAAAGCTGTAGCGATAGATGGCGAACGCCGCCAGGAGTCCAAAGACGGTGGCAAAAATCGTTGCCACTCCTGCCACTTTGAGCGAGTTCCACAGGGCGTCGCGCAGGGGGGCATCCTGTAGTGCCGTGATGTACCAATCAAAGGTCAGCCCCCGAATGGGCAATGCCAAAATCCGTGAGTCGTTGAAGCTCATCATCACCAAAACGGCGATCGGCAAATAGAGAAACCCAAAAACGAGCATTGTCCATCCGGTCAACAGCCACGAGGGACGGGTTGAGCGCGGCTGTGGAACTATCTCAAATCCATTTGGAACGAGGGTTTGAGCAGTAGTGGATGGAGTTGTAGACGCGGATGGATCAGACAATGACTCAGACATCGGTGAAAGCTCAGACAGCTATGTAACGTGAGTTCGGGATAAGGCCCTAGCAACTAAAGTCGCGGCTATAAGAGCGACGTCCACCGTTGCGGACTCCGAAAATTCGTCGTTTGAGAACCCGCGCAAGCGGGCGATAGCGGGGTTTTGTTCAGCGAGTCGCGGTTTTAACCGTCAGATGCTTTTATCCCGAACCCACGTTATGTCGACTTATGGTTACAGACTAGGGAGTTGCCTTCCAAGGGACATATCCTCATTCTGCCGGATAGAGGAGAGGTTTCCTGCTATTGAGCGCTCTTTTTGTGCCGACTTAATCCAAAATGAGCTTGAGAATCGACAGGTCATCCCCAAAGGTTTCGGTTTGGCTGAGTGTTTGAATCGCCTTCAGCAACTGGTCGAGATCCGATGCCGTGGGCACATCCTTCAGCAAGTCAATAAAGCTATTGAATGTCCAGGTCGGTGGATTCTGCTGGCCTGGGACATCGTACACGCCATCGCTGAAGACATAGAGCAGGCTGTTGTCAGGAATTTCGCAGCGATCGCTCATGTACATCTCATCCGGCATCATACCGATAGGCATTCCCGGTGTTTTCAGCTTTTCGAGCAATACGCTGCCATCTGGCTGAGGGGTAACCAACACCGCTGGCGGATGCCCTGCACTGGAATAGATGAGTCGTCGTCGCACCCGGTTATACACGCCATACCAAATGGTGAAGTACTTGTCGTTTTGATCGTCCATCTGGAAGGTTTCGTTGAGTGCCCGAAGGACGCTGTGGGGCTGGTAGAAGTTGACGTTGGGGAGGGATTGCGATCGCAGCAAGTTCAGCACGGTAATGGAAGGCAACGCTGACCCCAGGCCATGCCCCGACACATCCAATAAATAAAAGGCTAGATAGTCTGGGTCGAGCCAGTAATAGTCAAAGCCATCGCCTCCCAGTTGGCTGGATGGAATGAAGCGCGAATCAATTTCCAGGTGCTCTTTCAACGGCGGGGGAAGCAACGATTGTACATAGGCAGCGGCTTCCGCCAACTCTTTCTCCAGCAAGTGCTTCTGGGTTTGTAAGTCTTGGCTCAACTGATGTAAACGCAACCCTGCCCTTACCCGTGCCTGTAACTCCGAAATTTCAATCGGCTTGGTCAAAAAATCGTCAGCCCCGGTGTCTAGACCCTGCACGCGATCCTCTACGCTGCCTTTTGCTGTGAGCAGAATGAAGAAAATAGTGGAAAGTTGAGGGTTTTCTTTAACTTTCCGACAAACTTCTAGCCCATCCATGACGGGCATCATCCAATCGCAAATAATAAGGTCAGGGCGCTTCTCACACGCTAGCTCTAAACCATCTGCACCATTCGTAGCAACCTCTACACTATGGCCTTCCTTTTGCAAGGCCTTACGCAGAACCAGCTGC
>JBCBSL010000062.1:0-18579 GCA_039819145.1 Cyanobacteria bacterium J06638_22 | reverse complement strand
ACTACGAAACTCAATAGACCGTTGGCGGCAAGTTCCACTTGAGCATCCGAGAGAATTGTATCGATCTTTCATAAAAAATATAGCTAATGGAGAAGTAGCAGTTAACTTTCTACAACAGATTAATGTCAAGTTAAATATTTCAAATCCAGATTATGAGTGCCGATTAGATCATGAAGAATTC
This sequence comes from Cyanobacteria bacterium J06638_22, assembly GCA_039819145.1. Classification (GTDB taxonomy): domain Bacteria; phylum Cyanobacteriota; class Cyanobacteriia; order Elainellales; family Elainellaceae; genus Vacuolonema. The sequence continues at coordinate 18,398 of JBCBSL010000062.1, read as the reverse complement.
AGGAAAGCATTATGGAAAACTATTGAGGAGTTACAAAATGAAGGCTTTTTTGGTGTTTGTTTTCTAGTTGATGGTGCCGAATTTATTGCACGTCGAGATTGGGCCACTGATACTTGGAATTATTTTCGATCTCTAAAAGATACTAAAAACTCTCTAAAACCTTACTTTGGGATGGTTCTTTCTGGTTACCGTGAGCTCAAAGATTATCAACAAAAAGTTGGCTCTCCTTTACTGGGGATCGCTGCCGGGATCAAGTGGCTTTCACCATTAGAAGAGCGTGAAACCAAAGAATTGATCAGTTTATGGAAGGAGATTACAGGAATTCCAATTCATGACCGAGGAATTCAAGCACTAGTTAGATGGACGGGTTGCCATCCCTATCTTACACATTTAGCTCTTGGGATTGTTAATGACCAATTTCAGGAATATAAGAGAGTTTCTCTGAGGCAAGTAATAGATAAGATCTTATACGAGCACAGTGATATTTTTGTTTCTTGGTGGAATCCCCAGCAAGAAGTTGGTCGCTTAGATGAAAATGATAGAAAAGTTTATGCTGCACTCGCAGAGATTCGAACTGGTTCACCTATTACGTTAGCTCAACATACGCGATTAGGGGCTGGAAGAGTCAAAAGTATACTTGATGTTCTGACTTCAACTGGAATTGTTCGTAAACAAAACGAGCAGCAATATACTATTGGAGCATGTTTATTTGAGGAGTGGCTTAAAACTCTTGGGTATGAACAAAGCAAGTAACAAACTATTGCTAGGCTTGAGAGTTTTACTTATAGTTGCTGGGACGCTTACTTCCAACGTGTTTAAAACAAATCTCTTGCTTAGTTTTTAAAGCTGGGCACATTTCTAAAAGCGATATGCAAAGAAAAAAGTCATTCCCGCGTGAACGGAAATGACCTAATTGAAGGAACAACTTTAGGAGTTTCAAACCAAAGGAGATTCAAACCAAACTCATCGTTTAGCGGAAGCCATCGGGGTTGAGTTGGCGGCTCCCTGAGGATGCACCAAGATCGAGTTGCTCCCCTGTCCCACCATCAGCAGGATCCAGGAAGGGGCGCAGGTTGATGCTGGAGGACGACCGCTGACCCATGCCAGGTAGACCCAAGACATTACCCAGTTGACCCAGGATGTCACTGTCATCGTCTATGAAGGTGTTTACCGCATCTGTTTGCTGCCCGCTGTCTGCAACAACAATGTTTTCGAAGACGCGATCGCGCGTTGCAATGGGATCTTGCCCTTCTGGCACCGTTAGGACAATGCGGCAACTGGAATCGCGCTCCGTGGTGACGCAAACCGTATCATAGCCATTCTCAATGGCAGTTTGCATCTCTAGCAATCCATCCGGACGATAAAACTCTAAGCGGCGGCTAATTTCAGCACAGCGCCGTTCTGGCGTCCAGCCACCCCCCATAGCGGTCGGCTGTGCCCAGGGGTATGCTTCATCTGGCTGGCTCTCTGGCAGGTAGACCACAACATATTCGCCGTCAACGACCTGGCACTGGAAGCGTGGATCAAAGTCCGACGATGTGTCTTCTGAGGCGTCTGTCGCCTGCTTAGGCGCGGGCATTTGTTCGACAGCCAATGCACCACCCCAACTGCCGAGGGCGATCGCCAGTGCCCCTACCGTTCCCATCAACTTTGGCAAATGCTGCATTATTGTTACCTCAATGACTCTGGATGATGTGTGAGTGTTTTATGTGTAGCCGTTACCGAGCGCGTGTCTATCAGCAAGCTCGCCAGAGGTTGGCATCCCGCACCCCCGATGGAGTTTCAGATAGAGGCCATGCGATCGAAGTGACGATGCAAGGGTAGCGAGGCAAAGAACACCCGCAACTAACTACCGCGACGAAGGGAGGTAGCAAAAGTTCCACAAAAATCTTCAGCCTTTGGCCTGACATATTTTCTCAGTCTTAGGCCTCAGTACAGGGCACAAAATCGAATCCCTGCTAGAACCATTGATTTTGCGTAGCGCGGGCAGTGCCCGCGCTACGCAAAATCAATGGTTCTATGGGTTTTGTCCTGTACTCAGGTCTTAGGCTTATAAACTTTCTGGAACAGGCCGAGAGAATGCTGAAGGGAGTATTAGCGACAGGAACCATCAACTTCGATGCAATTAACAAGGGTTATGCAAATGTCATCATACCTGTACGAAGTTTAATGATAATTTTTCTGTACCGCTTGATACAATGGGATATTGGAGACCAAAGATGACATCTTGAGGCAATGGGGTCATTGCTCAGAGACTGTTTGACGCCCACTGCCGCATTGGGAACGCGCAGACGGGATTTTCTCCAACAACCAAATCTGTTCGAGAGGGTGGTAGAAATTAAATCTAGCCACTGCTTTTGCTGAGCAGAATTCAGACAACGTTTTTTAACGACACGCTGGCTACCTTGTAGCCAGTTTTTTTTCGAATTTCTAGCGGCTCCCTTCTTGGAGCAATTTTTCGAAAAATTTACATCTACTGGCTTCGGCTTCGCTCAGCCAGCTAGGCTTTGTGTGTCCTGAGCGCAGCCACAAGAACCAGTTTTAAAGGGGAAATTCTTTTTCGGAATTTTCCTTAACTGTCTCTAAAAATTTGCAGCAATTTCTCCCAGTGTATGGCCTCGCTAGCTGACCAATGTCGTCTCAGATACATTGCCAAAGATTTATGCCCATTCCCCCCTGTTGGGCAAGTAACGACTCGGAAGAGGGAAATAGATTTTCGGATGTGGCCTGAAACCCACCTCCGGGAGAATTTTCGCCACCTCCCCCAATCGCACAAAAGGATGAGTCGCCCTAACACGAAAGGATGAATCGGTATACAAGGAAGCAGAATTCATCAATTATTACAGCGAAACAGGGAAGAATAAATGAACAATGAATCTGTAACAACTTCAGGGAAAGAGGGAGCAATTTGTTCATCGACCTCCAGCTTCCCCAAAACGGGAGCGTGGGTAGAGAAACCGTTGCGACCCAAGCATAGAAATGAGCAACAGCCTACCAGTGACATCAATACTTTCGCGGCAAATACCAGAGCGATATGACAAAGATTCTTTTAATTGAAGATGACCCAGTGGTTCAGGTCTTGATCCTAAAGTTGCTAAAGTCTGAAGGATTTGAGGCGATCGCAGCTGTGAATGGGCAGGAAGGGCTGGGGCTGGCTCAAAAGCTACAGCCCGACCTCATTTTGTGTGATGTCATGATGCCCGTGTGTGATGGCTATGAAGTCTTACACAACCTTAGCCAGGATCCGCTAACGTCAGGTATTCCCTTCATTTTTCTGACCGCAAAAACAGAACATGACGATTACCGTCGCGGCATGGAGGAGGGAGCCGATGACTATCTTCACAAACCGTTTCAGCGTGACGAGCTGCTGGGAGCCATCGCAGCACGGCTAGCCAAGCATCAAGCCACGGTACAACCCCTACAACTGGAGCTGCAACGCACCACGGCCAACCTGGAACGGCTAACCTACCAGGACAACCTCACGCAGTTACCCAATCGCAAATGGTTCTTACGGGAATTGGATGGGGCCTTGCAAAAGACGAGCGATCGCCAACCCCTGACCCTGGCCGTGCTCGCTATTTCTTTAGAGTGGCCGCCCGAGTGGCTCAATCATCCTTCGGCTAGTGCCCTCCTGCGGCAGGTTGCCGACCGCCTAGAGCAATCGCTCGACCGAGAACATTCGCTGGCCTATTTGGGCAACAACCGCTTTGGCATGGGGCTGCGATCGCTCACCTCTGACCAAGAAGCGGAACAGCTCGGTCGGTCAGTGATGCGATTACTCCAAAATCCGTTTCAAGTAGGCGAGGCCAGCGCAGAGCCAGCCATTTATGTAGGGGTAGCCTATTGTTCCCCAGAATTGGGAGCTGGAGCCGATTTGCTGTTGCAAGCAGAAATGGCTCTGAAACGCACCGAAAAGCCCCTGGAAAAACGCTTAGCAACCTTCAACCCAAGGCGAGACGTGCTGTGGACCGATCCCCAGGCGGTCGCGAAAGAATTGGAGCGCGCCCATGCACAAAAAGAGTTTCTTCTGCAATACCAACCCCGCATCAATTTGGTGACTGGAAAAATAATCGGCGCTGAGGCTTTGTTACGCTGGCAACACCCAACCAAGGGCATGCTACGACCGGGAAGTTTCTTGGCGATCGCCAGAGAGCATGACATTCTCCCCAACATTACCGAGTGGGTAATGCGCACAGCGTTCACCCAGGCAAAGCGCTGGCAATCCCAGTATCATCTGTCTTTGCACACCTCAATCAATCTCTTGGTTGAAGAAGTTCAGGTTCCGAATTTCTTCGAAAATACGACCAAGATTCTGAAAGAACTCAACATTAGTCCCGACCTGCTCATCTTAGAACTGAGCGAGTCTGACTTAATGCCGCCGTCACTAGAATTGCTCGATATTTTGAAACGATTACGTCATACCGGCATTCGTTTCTACATGGATGATGTAGGCACCGGCTTTTCTTCCTTTGAAGCCTTGAAAAAACTGCCCCTCACGGCCTTAAAAATTGATCCGCATCTCATCAGCTCCATCGGACACCATGAGGGCGACGAAAACATTGTCCGGGCGGCGATCGCCATTGCCCACAACCTTAATCTCAAAGCCATTGCTGAAGGGGTCGAAACAGAAGCGCAGCGAGACTTCCTCCGCGCCAATGGTTGCCATGCAGCTCAGGGCGCATTTTTCAGCCCGTCCCTTTCCGCCGCCGAATTTGAAACACTGCTTGTGGCCAATCGCCTTTGAGATCTCTGTCCTTTGAGGTAACCCTACGCATTAATATAAGGACAATTCATTTTTTGAAAGCCTCGTGCTGCAAGGCTTTCAATTGTTTTTTACCTGAGCGCGTAGCGCTATAGCCCTGCGATAACCACAGCCATGCCACAACTGATTGTTGCCACTGGAAATCCTGGAAAGCTCCAGGAAATGCAAGCCTACCTCTCTGACCCCGGCCTGCCGTGGGAGCTAGCGCTAAAGCCTGCAGATCTAGACATTGAAGAAACGGGACAAACCTTTGCGGAAAATGCACGGCTAAAGGCATCCCAGGTGGCGATCGCCACCGGAGAGTGGGCGATCGCTGACGACTCTGGCCTGGAAGTCGACGCGCTGGATGGCGCACCCGGTATCTACACCGCTCGCTATGGCAAGACCCCAGCCGAAGGGATTCAGCGCTTGCTCACCGCAATGGAAGATGTTACCGATCGTGGAGCACAGTTCGTCTGCGTAATCACCATGGCACGACCGAGTGGAGAAATTGTCCTGCAAGCCGAGGGAACCTGCCGAGGGCAAATTGCTCAAGTACCTCACGGCGAAGGCGGCTTTGGCTACGACCCTATCTTCTACGTCCCAGAGTATGGCATCACCTTTGCCGAGATGTCGGCGGACGTGAAGCACCGGATCAGCCATCGAGGACTGGCATTTGCTGATTTGCTACCAAAGCTGAAAGATCAGGCGATCGCATAGTCAAAATGGGGCGATCGCCAATCCCCCAACTTACTGATATAGCTTTATGCATTGAGATTGGGATCAATCACATTTTTGAAAGCCCCGCGCTGCGGGGCTTTCAAAAATGTGATTGGTTTTTACCTCAGCGCGTAGTGCCATAACAGACCAGGGATAAGACAAATCGCACGTCATCCTTGCTAAAAGCGGTTGATGGTGTGGACGCAATGCGCCCACACCATCAAAAAAAGGCATCATCCCTAATGCGCCAGTCGTAAAACAACGATCTAGAACCTCTTATTGTCTGCGTGGAACGCAGGCACAATCAGCTATGCAACCCAGCGTTAAGCGTTAGATTGCCTCCATGTTTTCCTCACCCGTGCGGATCCGCACAATGCTATCCACAGGCGAGATAAAGATTTTGCCATCACCGATTTCTCCAGTTCGGGCGGCTGAAATGATCTTCTCCACGACCATATCAACTTGGTCATCTTCGACAACGATCTCTAGCTTGAGCTTTTGTAAAAACTCGACGGTATACTCAGAGCCTCGGTAACGTTCCGTTTGCCCCTTCTGTCGCCCAAAGCCACGAACCTCAGACACTGTCATTCCAACAATGCCTGCATTCACCAGGGCAATCTTGACTTCATCAAGCTTAAATGGACGAATAATCGCCTCAACTTTCTTCATTCTGTTGCCTCACTCCTATTCGGTTAGCAACCCGCACACCAGCATGACTTGTAGCACTGTCAGAAGCGGTTAATTGTAACGGGTGTTACGCAGTTAACTCTGCCAATTCATATTTTGCCACTGCGGTTGCATTTGGGCGGTATTTCTACAACTTTCTGTGCCAGCAAGGATACGGGGAATGCAAATCTCTCAAGGACAACTCAATACTCTGGCATACTGCCCTCGGCGGTTTCAGCACACCTACCTGGAGCAGTTGAGTGCGCCACCTAGCCCGACCCAGCAAGCGGCGCTGACGCTGGGCGATCGCTTCCACTTGCTGATGCAGCAACGGGAGCTGGGTCTGGCGATCGCTCCTACCCAAGGCTCGTCGGAGGAAGACAGCCAAATCTATGAGGCCGTCGAGCAGTTTCTGGCATTAGCTCCAGAGATATTGCAGCGCGATCGCGTCCAGTTCCGCCAGAGCGAACATCGACGCAGCTTCTCATTTCAAGGCTTCTTGCTCACCGTGATCTACGACTTACTCCTTCTCAAGTCAGACCAAGCCGAGATCCTCGATTGGAAAACCTACGCTACTGTCCCTACACCCGCCACCCTCAAGGACAACTGGCAGAACAAGCTCTATCCGTTTGTCCTGGCAGAAACCAGCCGTTACAGTCCAGAACAAATCACGATGAGCTATTGGTTTGTTCGGCCTCAAACGATACAGACGGAGGGCTCACCTGCCCACGTCACTTTTTCCTATGACCAGGCAACCCATGAAAAAACCAAGCAGGAACTTCAGCAAATCCTGGCTACGCTAACGACTTATTTGCAAATATTTGAGACAGGATACTCTCTTCCGCAAGTCAGCAAAACGAGCGATCGCTGCGCCCCTTGCCCGTTTGCCGTCCGTTGTCAGCGTGTTCGATCCAATACATCAACACAGGAGGCAGTTATCACCCTAGAGGAAATTGATGAAATTGCCATTTAGCAGTAAATCCGGAGACAATGTTAAGTATTTATTCATTGTGTAACGTTCTCTTTAGGTTTGTTGCGCGCTTCTCAATTTTCTCATTTACTAGAAGTAGTTGCTATGACGGCTCTGTGGAGATATATGGTTTCGTAGAGATGTGTTTGGTGTGTAATACTCGTCTCCATTTCTAGAGCCTTTCAAGCCTTTGCTTTCTCATTACCCATCACTTATAGAGTCTCTCGTATCGCAAAGCTTTGATCGTAAGGTTTAGGTTGTTTGAATAGCTTTCACGCATCAGTCGAAAGCATCTAATGAAATTCCTCTAACGAGACTTCAACAACTCAAGCCTGATCTAGATACATTACTGATTTTGCTCGTTTTACTAGGCTTAGCTTCGCCTTAAAATGTCTAGTTCTCAACGACAGGAAAGGTTCAAACCAATGACTTGATTAAAGGTTAACGTTACGTCGATTACCGTTTCCTTATAATCAACCCACCCACAAATCGTTTACCGCTTGAAGTCAGAAACCTGCTCGATCCCAGAGTCTGAGAGAGGTTTAGCTATGTTAAATTCCTTTAGATTAGGCTCACTGACTTCCCTTAAAAAAACGAAACGCTAAATTCGTTTAACGAACCACAAATTGGTCTCTAGAGATACTACTTTTTTTGCAAAGAAAGTGCTTAATGGAAGCTTAAGTAACTCGCTCCTTTCGAATTTCAATGAGTGGCGATCGCCTCCCCAAATCGATTGTCCTTAACAAACATTTGCGGTCGTCCGGGACACCCAGCCCTTTTAGGGTCGTGTCATTTTGCTTCCATCTCCCTATAACATCACTCCGTGGGTATCACTCATGAATAGTTGTCCATGCTGCTCGGAACCCCTCCTTAGACATGTCCGCCACAGTAATGTCTATTGGTTTTGTCCGCATTGCCATCAAGAAATGCCCAACTTTTCCCTGCAGTCTGCTGCACAATTGTTAGCAGCAAAACCATTGCAGACCAACCCGATGGAAATCGACAAGTTGTTTTCGCATCTTGCACCCGTCACGCAGTGAAACCCATTGCTCCATTATTCATCAGTAGACCTGTCACCAACAGACCTGCAACAATGCAAAGAACTCAAACTTTTTGAGTGCGATCGCCAGAAGTTGTTGTATGGTGAGATGTTCTCGTGGAAAGGTTTTGGGGATTTTTGCTGGTACGCTCCATGGCGTTTTCCCAGTACATCTCCGGCTAACCGCCGCAATGTGAAGCAGGATTTCTCATGGGTCTACCACTCATCCTTGATATTGCGCTTGGGCTCATCTTTGTTTTTCTGATCCTGAGCCTGTTAGCCTCTGAAGTTCAAGAACTGATCACAACGGTGTTGCAGTGGCGAGCCGAGCATTTGAAGCTCTCCATCGAAAACCTTATGCTGGGTGGGCGAACAAGCAGTGCAGCCCATCAAAGCTTTGTGGATGAGTTTTACAAAAGCCCACTGATCAAAGCGCTAAACCAAGAAGCAAAAGGCATTCTGCCTCAATTCTTCCGGAGCATTATCCAAGGTGCAGGCACGACCTATCGCGCCTTTACGGGAACGAAGGAAACCTTTGGCGGCGAAAAGACAGGCCCGTCTTATATTCCATCGCGGGCCTTTGCAGATGCGCTGATGCAACAACTGGGGATTGATGTAGCCGCTCAGAAGTCAAGCGAACTGCTCCTGAAGCAATTTTGCCGCGAACGGTTGGAGATGATCGAAGACATTCTCGCATCCCTTCGCAACAGCCTTGGGGATGATTCGGTGTTGGCCACTGAATTTGAAGGGTTACGACGGCAACTCCAAGAGATTACCAACAACTTCACCGGAAACCGGGTGCGCTTATCGCAGGCGTTGGACGAGGCGATCGCACAGTTAAACCAGTTCCTCGATAACACCGAAGTCTTCCTAAATCAAAACAATTTGAGCCAGGAAATTATCCGCTCGCGGTTACCGTTTCTCCGCCAGTCTGTCTTGCAGCGGCGGGTCGAACCAACCATTTACGAAATCTTGGGGCTGGTCATCGAAGATCGAACTGATGTTCCCCCCGAGTTGCTCGAAGTCGTGCTGGAAATGCGCGAAGGGGTGAAGTATATCCCGCCCGCTCTCCGTCGCAACGTCCTGGCCTTAGCGGAGCAGGTCCAACTGCGGGTCGATAACCTCACCGATGGCGTGAGCCAACTGGGCTTCGAGATCGAAAACTGGTTCAATCGCTCAATGGATAGGGCATCTGGGGTTTACCGCCGCAATGCGAAAGGGGTGGCAATCACCCTGGGTATACTGACGGCCATCTCCACCAATGCCGATGCTTTTCTCATGGTGGAACGATTTGCGCAGGACACCGCCCTTCGCAATGCCATGATTCAGAGTGCGGATCAATTCGTCTTCCCCCAAACTCCCCGCTCCAACTTTGAGCCAACCCCAACACCAGACACAGAGGTTCCCAATCCTTTCCCGCCCTTGGGCGCAACGGCTCCTGACGCAACGGCCCTACCCATGGGCAGCGTGGCTCAAGCGCCCTCCAGTGCCCCCACCGCTCCGCCGATTACGCCGGAGAGAGAGCTAGAGACCGAGCTAGATGACGTCAAGACCGCTCTCAGTGAGGCGTTGGGCGATATTCCTTTACCCATTGGTTGGGGCGAAGCCAACCGTAGCAAGCAGCTCCCGCCCGATGCCAACCGTTGGCTACTGATTCCCCGTATCATCGCTGGATGGATTGTTACAGGGTTGGCGATCGCCATGGGGTCGAATTTCTGGTTCGATGTGCTCAGCAAGGTGGTTCGCACACGCAACACTGGGAACCCGACCAAGCCAACCCCCAGCGACTGAGCCAAATCTTTATCGCTGTAGCCGCTGCTCGAAGTCAACACGGGTATCTTCGGTTAGCTTCAGCGCCTCAGCGTAGAGGTCGCTATGGTCTTGCTTGAGCCAACTCAGAAGGCGGTTCAATTGAGCATTCCGCAGCTCTAGGTCAACCTGAAAAATGGTGGCGATCGCCATGTGCTTTGCATAGTCTTGGGGATGCCCCTGAGCCACAAAGCTTGCCATCAAGGCCATCAAGGCTTCTTGCTTGACGGGATCGGGGGGTACTTCATTCATTGGGTTACCTCAGGTCACGGTTGGATGTGAGAAATTGTTGGATGCGAGAAATAGCGGTTAGAGAGAGGAACCACAGAGGCACGAAGGGCACAGAGAAAGAAAAGAGACGGGTAAGAGGCAAGATCTTGTAGTTGCCTATAGATTCCAGACATCCACTCATTGCTGCTTCTTACTGATGCTGCTTTTGCTCGGCTAGCACCTCATAGGCCGAGGCAAAGTCGTCGGCTGTGATTTGCAAGGTTGTGGGGTCGGCTTCGCCGGAGGCACGGAAGCGACGCACGGCTTCCAAGGCAGCCTGGTTGCTGAGCAGAGCCAGATCGGCACCGTTCCAGCCATCGGCTGACGCGGCCAAAGCCGCCAGATCCACATTGGCCAAGGGGCGATCCTGGTTGTGGACTTGGAGGATCGCTAGGCGGCTGTCCGCATCGGGGAGGTCAATTTTGATTTGCAAATCCAGGCGTCCGGCTCGGAGCAGAGCAGGATCCAATGCATCGGGACGATTGGTTGCCCCCACAAGCAGCACGTTCGTGGCCGCTTGCAGCCCGTCCAGTTCGGTGAGCAATTGCCCCACAACGCGATCGCTCACCCCCGAATCGCCGGAGAACTTGCCCCGGGCTGGCGCGAGGGTATCTAGCTCATCCACAAACACGACACAGGGAGCTGCCTGTCGGGCTTTGATGAAGAGTTCGCGCACCGCCTGCTCTGCGGCACCGACCCACTTGCTGAGTAACTCGGGACCATTGACCGCGATGAAGTTGGCGCGTGCTTGGGTAGCGATCGCCTTCGCCAGCAGGGTTTTGCCGGTTCCTGGTGGCCCCCAAAGCAGAATGCCCTGGGGAGCCCTTGCCTTCGTCTGTTCATACAGCTCGGGGTAGAGCAAGGCTCCTTCTACAGATTCCTGCAGCGTTTGCTTGACGCTTTCCAACCCACCAATTTCGTCCCAGTTGACGTTGGGTGATTCCACTTCGATCGCCCGTAAAGCCGAGGGTTTAATCGCCTGGATGGCCTGCAAAAAGTCTTCTTGCTCAACGGTCATGGTGTCGGGAAGGGGCGCATCCAAAGAGGGGACTTGGCGGCGCAGCGCTGTGTAAGCAGCTTTCTGGCAGAGGGCTTTGAGGTCAGCTCCCACCATACCGACAGAGAGATCGGCGATCGCCGCCAAATCCACCGCGTCATCTAACGGCATCGCACAGGTTTGAATCTTCAGGATCTCTAAGCGCCCATTGCGATCGGGCACCCGGAAATGGATCTCTCGATCAAATCGCCCCGGTCGCCGCAAGGCCCCATCAATATGATCCGGACGATTGGTCGCCGCCAACACAACCACCCCGGTCGTGTTGGCAAATCCATCCATAAGGCTAAGCAACTGGGCAACCACCCGCTTTTCGACTTCTCCTTCAACCTTATTGCGATCGGGAGCAAGGCTGTCAATCTCATCAATAAAGACGAGACAGGGCGCTGCTTTCGTCGCTTTCTCGAAAACACCCCGCAACTTACCTTCCGCTTCCCCGTAGTATTTCCCCATAATTTCGGGGCCGACCAGGGCAATATAGTTCACGCCCATCTCTTCCGCCAGTGCTCGTGCCGTCAGCGTTTTCCCGGTTCCCGGCGGGCCCACGAGTAACACCCCACGGGTTGGCTCTAGCCCTAGCTTTTTCAGCAAATCCGGGCGTTTTAGCGGAATCTCTACCAATTCTCGCAATTCCTGTAGAACAGGCCCCAAGCCCCCAACATCCTTCAAGGAGGGATGGTCGGCTGCGGTTTCTCCCCCATCATCCCCATCTGCCCGTTCGCCAGGTGGGGGCGTGATAATCACCCGCTCATCCGGGGAACTATCAGAGGGGTTTGTGCGAATTCGGCTTGTGCCAACATCTCCCGGACGGCTGCCCTGTCGAGGAATATTGCTCATAGACCGGGAGTTAATCTGGATGTTGGTCTTTAGCTCTCCCTTTTCTGCTTTTTCTTCTAGGGTTTTGGCTAATTCCAACAGTTGTTCAAAGCCTTTGAATAAATCACTCATAAGTTGTCCGTGGATTGGGCAGCATCAGTTCTCTCTTCACCGCAGTATTCCCGTTCACAGGACAGAGCTATCGCAAAACCCGAAATCCCGCATTACGTTTTATCGCAAGTTTTACTGCAACATTTCCCCTGAAAACCTCATCCCTTGAAGAAGAATAGGATAGTAGCAATGTCCCCTCAACTCATTCCTCGACACACACTTTGGGAAACGACCTTGAGCCTGACCCCATTTATTCCTCTCCAATTAGCAATGTTCAGTGGCAAAGGTGGTGTGGGCAAAACCACACTTTCCTGTGGATTTGCGCGGGTCTGGGCTGAGCAATTTCCCCAAGAAAAACTGCTGCTATTGTCAACGGATCCCGCCCATTCCCTTGGCGATGTGTTGCGAGTGCCAGTCGAAGACACGCCCCACGCTTTACCCGATCGCCCCAATCTACAGGTACGAGCATTAGATGCCGATCGCCTGCTTCAAGATTTCAAAGCTCGGTATGGTGAGGTTCTAGAACTGTTGGTCGAGCGCGGCAGCTTCGTGGCCGGAGAAGACTTAACGCCTGTTTGGGACTTGAGCTGGCCCGGATTGAATGAGTTGATGGGCATCCTGGAAATCCAACGCATCCTTCGCGAAGACGACATCGATCGCGTCGTCGTCGATATGGCTCCCAGCGGCCACACTCTGAACTTGTTTGGTTTGATGGATTTTTTGGATCAGCTTTTAGACGCGCTGAATTTGTTTCAAGAAAAACATCGGGTGATTAGCCAAAGTTTTGCGGGACGGCACCAGGATGATGAAGCCGACGCATTTTTAGATGAAATGCGATCGCACCTCCAGGCCGGACGCAGCCTGTTGCAAGATAGCGCCCAGACCGCCTGTCTCATCGTTGCCATTCCTGAACCAATGAGCTGGTTTGAAACCCGCCGCCTGATGGAGGCCCTCGACCATCTCCACATTCCCGTCGGTGGCATTTTCCTCAACCATATGCTGAGCGATAGGGCCACCACCGATCGCCTGCTCGAACAAAACCATGTCCTAGAAAAATTTCAGGCGATCGCCCTCAATCACCCCCTGATTGCCGTCACCCAGCAAGATTGCGAACCCGTCGGCAGCGCCGCCCTCGATCGCTTGATGCAAACCCTCACTCCTGCAGCGACGATCGCAAGCGCAACACCCGACCATTCCCCACCCTTTCAGATGCCACCGCGCTACGAACCAACCTTTCCGGACCTGATCGAAACGGGACGACGGCTGGTGATTGTTGGCGGCAAGGGGGGCGTAGGCAAGACCACCGTGGCCGCCGCGATCGCTTGGGAGATGAGCGATCGCCATCCCGACCGTGCTATCCGTGTTATCTCCATTGACCCAGCCCATTCCCTCGGCGACGCCTTCGGCCAACCCTTGGGGCACACCCCCAGCCAACTCCGACCCAACCTCAGCGCCCAGGAAATCGATGCCGAACTCCTACTAAACCAGTTCCGCGAGGATTATCTCTGGGAGTTAGCAGAAATTATGAGCGGCGACACGGGCGACGAAACCCTGCAAGTGGCCTATGGCCCAGCCGCATGGCGGCAAATTGTTTCCCAAGCCCTCCCTGGCATCGACGAAATGCTCTCCTTGCTTAGCGTGATGGAGTTGTTGGAAAGTGGCAATCAGGATCTCATTATTCTGGATACAGCACCTACGGGACACCTACTCCGCTTTCTAGATATGCCAACAGCCCTGGGTGACTGGCTTGCCTGGATCTTCAAACTCTGGATCAAATACCAGGATGTCGTAGGGCGCGTTGAATTTATGGGACGCCTCCGCACCCTTCGTAAGCGCGTCATGCAAGCGCAGAAAAAATTACAGGATTCTAGCCATACCGAATTTGTTGGAGTTGCCCAGGCGCATTCTGCTATCCTCGCTGAAGCACAGCGTCTCACACAGTCGCTTGCCGATCTCCACATCGCCCAACGCTATCTTGTGCACAATCGCTATGAACCCGAGCAGACAATTCCCTCTGAGCAGTTTCCTGAACAAACCGTGATCCGCCTTGCCCAACTCCCGCGTTACCTATCATCAGATAGCGGCTTCGCCGAAGTCCCCCTAGGCCAGGTGCAACTAGCATCGAAACTTCTATTCTAAACAAGCAGAAGTATCAAAGTATACATCAGCTCTATCTCTCTTCCACCAATGGGGTGAAAAAGTTCTGAAAACCCATCCAAATGGGTAGGATAGACCGGATAGAGGATAGAGGGCGATCGCTGATTCAACTGTCACGATAGAAGAAAGAGAAAAACTCCACCTGCCGTTAGCCTGCGTTGCAGGAATTGGCTGTAATCATTTTTAATCATCAGTCCTAGTTCTTGAAGACTTCATAAATCTGTATCGAACGGGGCTGTGATCTGGGTGGAAAAAGCGTTATATAATTGTAGGAATTAGGTGCTCCCGTTACCGTAAATTCCCTGTTGGGAAGGCGACTTTGTTGGAACTACACTGTTTTGACAGTAGGCTCTGGCAGTAAGTGATGATAATGCATCCTCGAAAGATGCTTTTCTGTCGTCAATCTGACACTCTCGTGGTGATGCTGTCCAATTAGGTATGTCCTGAATTATTTGTTTCCTGTATAAATTTTTCAGAAATTAAGGGATAGTGCCTTCAACTCATGTAGTGTAGTGTTCTAGTAGGTTTGTCATGCTTCACGCAGATCGTTCTGAGAAGAATCTGAGAGAATCCTTCTATGGCTCTCATGTCACCTCACCGAGCCTTGGTTTCTCAAGATCCTCTCTGAGCGAAGCGTCCGAGTTGGAGACCTTGCTCTCCCAAGCCTTATCTCCCAACAAACGAGCAGTGATCCTAGCTCTCATTCACGCCTGGGAGTCTAGACGTCACAAGATTCATCTGGAGCATACGAGTTGAAGCGTGTCCGATGACAGAGTTATACGCCGATTAATTGAACTTCTTCAGCGTCGCTTTACTAATGAAGACGTTCAATCTCAAGACAAACTATTAGAACTCATTGAGCAAGTCATCCTTGCCGATACGGATGATTTTCTAGAGCTGACCCGGATTGCAGGTCTTAGCCCGCTTGAAAGCTATGCAGGGCAAAACCTAATCGGGGTCTCTTTTGATCGTAAGGATCTTGCTCGTGCAGATTTTTCGAATTCCGACCTGATTCGTGCCAGCTTGGTCGAAGCCGAACTCAGTAGCGCCAACCTCAGCAATGTCGATTTGACCCATGCTTTCTTGGCACGCGCCAAGCTGACCAGTGCCAATCTGTCAGGTGCAAACTTGACCAGCGTCGACTTGTCTGGTGCAGATCTAACCAACGCGAATCTCAACAATGCCACCCTCAAGATGGCAGACCTAAGCGACGCCCACTGCTACTGTGCATCCATTCGCTATTCTGACCTCACAGGTGCGGCCCTGCATCGGGTACGATTTGAGGAAGCCAATCTCTCATCTTCGGTTTTTCGCCGAGCCAATCTGAGCCGTGCCAACCTTCAAGGGGCAAACCTATTTGGCACAAATTTTTCGGGAGCGACCTTATATCGGGTGAACTTCAACGACGCCAATTTGGCTGGTGCAACTGTTGACGGCGCATACTTTGGCAACAATCCAGGTATGACCCGAGAGATGCGCCGTGCGCTATCGCGTCGCGGTGCAATTTTTGAGGATTGATGGCGTTATCCCAAAAGAGCCTCTAGTCGTCAGGCAGTTTGTACTGTGCGACAATGCGCTTCGCAAACTCTGGCACATGGGCCGCTAGCTTCTGGGGATAATTGCGTCGGAAAAAGAGAAAGTTACGGGTGAAGTGAGAGTCGATGGAAAAGCGGGCGTATTCCAGCCCTTTTGGGCCAATTTTCTCAATCACAACACCCATCAGCTTGGCCGCCCACATCGGCAATGTTACGCCCTTATCGTAAGCAGGAATACTTTGCTGCACGGCTGCTTTGCGATCGCCCTGGGACATCACAGGCTGCGTTTCTAGCTGATCGTTTACGACCTCCAGCATTTCTGCGCCCGTCTCGTTGCGCACCACAATCCACTGCCAGCCAAAGGGTGCCCCCATATAGCCCACCACCAGATCCGCCAGATTATTCACATAGTCGAAGCAACTCATACAGGACGGCGCAAACACATCTTTGAGTTGATTCGTTTTCAGGCCAAAGAAGGGCACCGTTTCCTCCGAGCCATCTTCATGCTTAAAATGCACCCGAAAGTCTTGCATAAACTCGTAATGAACAACCGTTTCGGGCGATCGGCTGGTGGTTTCCAGAAACTTCTGCAAGCCAGCGCGGGTCACATTATCCACACAAGGTGTCCCTAGCACATACAGTTTCTCCAAGCCCAGCTTGTCCTGTACCGCGCGCAGAGCCTGAATCTGGCAACCGACACCAATGACGAGGAGTCGCTTCATCCCAGACTGCTCTACCTGCTCCAGCACCGACAGGTTGGGCGACAGCGTGGGTTTGTTCACCCGTGCTGCCAGTACTTCCTCAGGCGTCCGCGCAATCACAGGCATCGGTTGGAAGCGATCGCTCTCTGTGTTCTGCACACACACGACACCTTCCACTTTGTTTTGCTCCAGCATGGCGATCGCGATGCTGCTGACGATACCCGTCCACTGCGCTCCGGCGATCGGCTCAGTCTTCCGCGCCGCCATCATGTCTTGATGCACCCCGAAATACAACTCATCAGGGTTATCTAAATCTCGCTTGCGCCCGTGAGATTGTTCCTCTAGGTCATCAAATTGTTGGTTCAGAAACGCACAGGCTTCTTTGACATAGTGAATGTAGTAGGTATCACAGAGCCCACATTCGCTACAGAGTTCTTTGGCGGGGCGGCGACTCCCCGGCTTCATTGCCTTTGCCTTTTGATGCATTCCTTGAGACGGGGAAGGCTGAGATGCAGCGTCAGGTTGAATAGCAGTCATTGAAATTTGTTTATTAAATGAGGATCGATCCATCAACACCATACCGTAGAGCCGTCAATCCCGGACAGGTAACAGCGTGTAACCAACTCCAAAGAATTTTGATCAAGTTCATATAGTTGTTCCAACAACCTGATAGGTTGGCTCTAAATTGGCATGGTTTCCCATCGGCTCTAAAGACTCAACGTTTCCTGCCAAAGGCATCTGTATCTCGCTTCAGCCGCACTTAGGAAAATCCTTTGGGATAAACAGATAGAACTCGCAGACCCTTTACGTTTGGAGAAAATTTATGGCTTTACCTGCACCGCCTCCACCTCCTTCTATTTCACCTGACCAGATGAATATCCTCCGCATCATTGCATCTATGGCATGGTCGGATGGAAACCTTGCCGACGAAGAGGTCGATCTGATGCTCGATCGCTTCAGCGGAATGTTCGCCGCAGATGCGCCCCAAAAAGCCACTCTACAGGAAGAGCTTCGGGATTATTTGATGCAGAATATTCCGCTGAAGGAGCTTGTCCCTCAGCTACAAACTAATGCGGAACGCGAGCTCGTACTACGCTTAGGGTACGAGGTGATTCACTCTAGCGCTCGTACCCCTGATGAGGCGTTGGTCAATGTAGACGAGGCCAAAGCCTATCGAGAGTTAGTGGAGCTGCTGGGCTTTGCCCCTGAAACCGTCTCCCGCATACAGGCAGAAGCATTATCGTCAGCAGAAAATGGCGAACCTCTGGTTCAGAGCTTATCACGGCAGCTTGAAGCATTTATGCAACAGTAAACCCGCCCGCCAGCGGCACACCGTTAGCATTCACGCGTCTTTTCAACTCGATTAACGTTCTGGTCTACCAGCATCATGGCTCAATACGCCTAGAACACTATCGATGCTAGTTATGATTATGGGCGTCTTGCATAAACCTAGCTTGTACGGCAGGAAGGCATCGTTTTCGATTAAAAGCCCATCAAGGGTATTCTAAGCATCCTCTCACGGCAAATTCCTCAATGTGATGCATTGGGGAATTTTTTCTTGGTTGAGGAACCTTCCCAACCACACTATCTCAGAAACTTCCATGAGCATTTGGACGGATTCAAACACTCACTGGGATTTTATTTTTTCTTCATCCCTGATTACGTAAATGAATCCACATCAGATGTACCTCGAGCATCAAAATCAGCATTTTCTGAACGGCTCAGAATTTCCGACCTGAGGACAGAATCGAAACTAGAGGATCCTGGATTTAGGGATTAGCCAGAAAATAAAATCCCAGAGAGAGGGGC
>JBCBSL010000061.1:0-18622 GCA_039819145.1 Cyanobacteria bacterium J06638_22 | reverse complement strand
ATTCAAGAAAAGGAAACGATTCAGGTTTTGACCGGGTTGGAAGGCTGGTTCCAACTGCCCACACAACCGACCAAAGCGGCACCCAAGCGGTATAAACAAGCGGTGTTGGTCTGGGTGGGGGTGATGATCGTTTCGTTGCTCGTCGCCCCACTCATCGCCCCGGTGCTAGCGCCTTTGCCTATGCTATTGCGGACGGCAATCAGCGTTGCCATTACCGTAGCGCTCTTAACCTACGTGATCATGCCGCAGTTGACCCGCTGGTTGCAGCGCTGGTTATTTGCCTGACGGCACCCAGTCACACCTAGTCAATAGGCAAGTCCGACGGATTTATAGTCGTAACCCTCAGGGCTAAGACAAAATATTGAACGGTCAATTGCGGCATGATCACGTAGGTTAAGAGCACTACGGTAATGGCAACGCTGATGGCCGTCCGCAATAGCATGGGCAAAGGTGCCAGCACCGGGGCAATGAGTGGGGCGACGAGCAACGAAACGATCATCACTCCCACCCAGACCAACACCGCTTGTTTATACCGCTTGGGTGCTGCTTTGATCGGTTGTCTGGGCAGTTGGAACCAGCCCTCTAACCCAGTCAAAACCTGAATCGTTTCCTTTTCTTGAATCAACGGTTGGGCACGTTCAATCCATCCCTTGCGGATGTCTGAGTTGAGCCAGCCATTCAGGTGTTCGCAGGTGTCGAACTGCAGCACAATCACATAGTCGGAGGATGAATGTCCTGGTTGGGGACGAAGGATATTGACCCCCAGATGCCCGTCAAATTGCCGTGCATCGGCTGAAATCCCCTTAATCCACTCCTCGTAGCCCGCTTCGCGACCCGATCGCACCCGATGGGTAATCACAGCGGTGACATGGTGATTTTGATTTATGACTGAGGACGTCATCCGGCTTTCTCCTTAGCTAGCAGCCCACTGGGTGATCACCGCTTGCAGGGCGGTTTTTGCATCGGCCAGCGACTGGCTACGGGCATCGTCACCCCCCATTAAGTTGTCTGCCGCGACGATCGCCACATCCGTGATGCCGATGAAGCCAAAAATCAGCTTTAGGTAGGGCACTTGCATATCGTAGGGCTGCGCCGGACTGCCCTCCGAATAGATGCCGCCCTGGGATACGATCGCCAGCAACTTCTTCCCATGCACCAGTCCTTTGTAGCCCTGTTCGTCGATTGCAAAGGTGCGACCGACCCGCACAATATGGTCGATATAGGCCTTGAACACCGCAGGCACCCCGAAGTTGTACATGGGAACGCCCAACACGTAGTAGTCCGCTGCTAGGAACTCGTCCACCAGATCATTCGACAGGCGAATGGCTGCGGCTTGCTCCGGTGTGTGGGTGCTTGGGTCGCTAAAGGCGGCAGCAATTTGGGGCTCAGTGACGAAGGGGACAGGATTATGTCCCAGGTCGCGATAGGCCACTGTGCTGTCGGGATGCTTGGATGCCCATTCGCCCACAAATTTTTGGGTGAGGCCGCGAGAAACGGAGCGATCGCCCCGAGGACTGGAGTCAATATGCAGAAGATGAGCCATTATCGTTTGTCAAATCAGGTGTTCGTTAGATCAATTGAGCTACTCTAGCAAATCAACAGGGACGGAACCAAAAGCCAAACTACGACGTGAGGAATCTCTGCGAAGCGATGGTTTTGTGCAGATTCCCATCCACGCGAAGGGGTAGAGTGGCATTTCCTGTTGGGAGAGATTGCCTCTACGACGGCATATCCTTTTGCACAATAGAGAATAGCTGGATACTTGTCAGGTATCTCAAACCACATTTTGCTCATGTTTGTATCTAACGCTCGTGCCTAGGACTTGACTTGAACCGGTTCGGGCGTCGGTACACTAGGGGCGGCTCCATGCACCATCGTGTAGGCATATTCCACCCCGCTACCATAGGCTCCAGAATGCGCTTTGACCACGTCCAGAGTGGCATCGTAGGTTTCTTTACGGGCCCAGTCGCGCTGGAACTCCAATAGAACTTGCTGCCAGGTGACTGGAACGACCCCCGCTTGGATCATCCGCTGCATTGACACGTCATGGGCCATGGTTGATGTCCCGCCAGAGGCATCGGCCACGGCATACACTTCATAACCATCCCGTACCATTTCGATTGCCGGAAACGTCAGGCAGACTTCTGTCCACAGAGCCGCAATCACCAGCTTTTTGCGACCAATCCGTTCCACTTCAGACTTGAAACCCGGATCTTCCCAGGAATTCATGCTGGTGCGCTCGATGGGAGCTTTATCGGGAAACTGTTCGGTCAGTTGGGGCCAAATGTAACCGCTAAAGCTCTTGGTTTCCACGGAGGTGAGGATCGTAGGAACCTTGAAAACCTTTGCGGCTTTTGCCAGCGCTACGGTGTTGTTGATGAGGAGTTGGCGATCGATTGAATTGACGCCAAACAACATTTGAGGTTGGTGATCAATGAAGATGACGGTGCAATTTTGTGGCGTCAGTAATTCTAGATTAGACATAATCAGCTTTCCTTGCTTTGGTAAGAATGGCCATTCACGGCTGAAGAATTCACGAAATGCAGTGAATTATTGATTGTGAAGTGAAATTTTGATCACATCTGAAATAGGAAAGTGTCGGAGTGTGTGGAATCCCAAACATCCTTAATCTCAACACTTTTATTATTTCTTTATATTTACAATAGAGGGTATTGTTTAATGCTGTCCAATACCTATTTTGTAGGAATTAATACCTTTTGAGTATCATGTCGGATATTGAACTGCGTCAGCTTCGCTACTTTGTCGCGGTTGCCGAGGAATTGAACTTTACCCGTGCGGCGGAGCGATTGCAGATTGCCCAGCCGCCTCTGAGTCGCCAAATTCAAGCGTTGGAGAAAGCCCTGGGAGTGGAGTTGTTGGAGCGATCGCAACGGCGAGTCCAACTAACGCCAGCGGGCAACGTCTTTTTGGAGGAATGTCATCGGCTCCTGGCTCAGTTAGATGTGAGCGTTGACCGGACGCAGCGAACCGCTCGGGGGGAAACCGGACAATTGCGCATTGGCTTTGAAGGATCGAGTCAAAATGATTTGTTGGTTCAAGCGGTTCGCGTGTTTCATACACAATTCCCAGAGGTCGAACTGGTCTTGCAGGAGTTGTCTTCGGGGGAGCAGGGAGAAGCGCTGAGGCGACACCAGATTGGGTTGGGCTTCCTTGACCCCAGTTTGCCCATGGAGGATCTCTCGGTGGACGTTCTCCGGTCTGAACCGCTCGTTGCCGTGTTGGCAGAAACCCATGCCCTTGCCGATCAGTCGCACGTTGCGCTATCTCAATTGGCTGACGATACCTGGATTACAGGGTCGAGAAAAGCCTACTGTGGGCTGTTGATACAAATTTTGAATGCTTGCCGACAGGCAGGGTTTACGCCCCGCATTGGCCACGAAACCAACGATATGCAAATGCTGTTGGGCTTTGTAGCGGCGGGTTTGGGGGTGACGCTCTTGCCTGCCTCAATGCAGAAAAGTCCGTATCACGGTGTTGTCTATCGTTTGCTCGCGCCGCCCGTGCCGAAAGTGGAATTGGCGATCGCTCGGCACCCCGACAACCGCTCCCCTGTCCTCAAAGCCTTCCTGCAAGTAGTTCGCGACTTGCCCAGGTAATCGCTCGGATAATCGCTCAAATAATCGGCGACCAGAAGGCGCCAACAACCCGTGCTCAACCCGCTACACTAGCCACAGAATCGCGAAGGAGAGAGGACGTGGCAGCGTCGAAGGCAGAGCAGAGAGCCGTTCAGTTGCGGCAACAATTAAACCAAGCCAGCTACGAATATTACGTGCTGGATGCGCCGACGTTGCCAGATACGGTGTATGACCAGCTCTATCGGGAGCTGCAAGACCTGGAAGCACAGCACCCCGAGCTGGTGACGCCCGACAGCCCGACCCAGCGGGTGGGCGAAATGCCCGCCTCTCAGTTCACATCGGTACGCCACAACATTCCCCTCTATAGCCTGGAAAATGCATTCAATTTAGAGGAATTGCAGGCATGGCAGGGGCGCTGGCAGCGGGTTGCGCCGGATGTGAAGGCCTTTGAGTATGTGTGTGAGCTGAAGATCGACGGCTCGGCTCTGGCGCTGACCTACGAGAATGGCGTGTTGGTGCGGGGAGCCACGCGAGGCGATGGCGTGACGGGGGAAGAAATCACCCAGAACGTGCGCACGATCCGCAGTATTCCCCTGCGGCTGCAACTGGAGAACTCGCCGCCCCGAGTGGAAGTGCGGGGCGAAGCTTTCTTGCCCCTGGATGTGTTTGAGCAAATCAACCAAGACCGCGAGGAGGCGGGGGACGCGCTCTTTGCCAACCCCCGCAATGCGGCAGCGGGGACGTTGCGGCAGTTGGATTCGCGGATTGTGGCGCAACGGCGGCTCGACTTTTTTGCCTACACCCTGCATCTGTCAGAGGGCGGTTTGGAGGAGATTGGGAGCCAGTGGGATGCCCTGGCGGCGCTGGAGAAAATGGGGTTTCGGGTCAATCCCAATCGGCAGCGATGCGCGTCGATGGATCAGGTGGCGGCCTTCGCAACGGAGTGGGAACAGAAGCGGTTTGATTTGCCCTACCTGACGGATGGATTGGTGGTTAAGCTCAATTCCTGGCGGTTGCAGGAGGAGCTGGACTTTACCCAGAAGTTTCCCCGCTGGGCGATCGCCCTCAAGTACCCCGCCGAGGAAGCCCCAACGGTGGTGCAGCACATTGGGGTGAATGTGGGTCGCACCGGAGCCGTGACTCCTGTTGCCGAGTTGCAGCCCGTACAGTTGGCGGGAACCACCGTGCAACGGGCAACCTTGCACAATGCCGACTTCATTGCCAACCTAGATGTCCGGGAAAAAGATACAGTGATTGTCCGCAAAGCGGGGGAGATCATCCCCGAAGTGGTGCGGGTGCTGATGGAATTGCGACCGGAGGGCACGCAGCCATTCAAAATGCGCCCCCATTGCCCGGAATGTGGGCATGACTTGGTCAGACCGGAGGATGAAGCGGTGACCCGCTGTGTCAACCCGACCTGTCCGGCGATCGTGCGCGGCTCGGTGAGCCACTGGGCCTCGCGGAATGCGCTGGATATCAACGGATTGGGCGAGAAGTGGGTGCGGCAGTTTGTTGAGCGCGACCTCGTCCGCAACGTCGCCGATTTGTATGGCCTGACGGTTGAGGGATTGCAGGAATTGGAGCGAATGGGCAAGAAGTCGGCGGAGAACCTGGTGGGGGCGATCGCCCAGTCCAAAACCCAACCCTGGTCGCGAGTACTCTATGGCTTGGGCATTCGCCATGTGGGTGTGGTCAACGCCCAGGTGATTACCCGGCATTTCCCCTCAGCGGACGCACTGGCGACGGCGGATCAGGAGGCGATCGCCGCTATCCACGGTATCGGCCCCGAAATTGCCCAATCCGTCTATCAATGGTTCCGCATTACGGATAATCAGAGCCTCATTGAGGAACTGCGAAACGCTGGCGTCCAGCTTCAGGCGGCGACAGATGCGGCGGTTCCTCGCTCCACTGCGCTGACGGGCAAAACCTTTGTGATCACAGGAACCCTGCCGACCCTCAAGCGCGATGAAGCTAAAACCCTGATTCAAGATGCGGGCGGGAAAGTCACCGGATCGGTCAGTAAAAAGACGGATTATGTAGTCGTTGGGGACGAAGCGGGATCCAAGTTGGAAAAGGCAAAAGAGCTGGGAATCACCCAACTGACGGAAGACAGATTGCGCGCCCTTTTGGAAGGATTGGAAGAGTAATTTGCTACGCTGTTCCATCTGATCAATCTGATTCTACAGATTTGGCTTCACGATTTTGGCTGTCAGCCCCGCTCGGTTTTTCCTGAATTTTTCCAATTCGGATGTTTCCAGGAAGGGGCAACCTGCCACGGGCCGCCTGCCACGTTGCATCTTCCATCTTCCTGGTTGCTCCAGTCGTTCCCACTCCACCTTAGGTTCCCTTCAAACCCATGTATGCTCTTTCGATCCTTGGTCATCCAGCGTTGCTGTTTGAGGGTGTGAATGGTTTCGCAAAAGGGCGCAACGCATCCCTTGGCGATAGCCTTCGTGCGTGGTTTCGGCAACCCCGCGCCCCGCATCGTCAGCGACAGCGCAGATGGGCATGGGCACAGCGGTTTGGGTGGCTGGTGCCCTTGCTGGTGGGGCTCAGTCCGGTTGAGGCGGCAGAGCGCATTTCACTGTCCTATGGCTTGGTGGAGCGCACCATTGCGATCGAATCCCTTGAGGAATTTGCGGAAAGCGACACCATTCCGCGAGAGCTGCGCCCCTACACCCGCTACTTTGATGCGGAGCAGGTGGAGCAGTTTCGGCAGATTTTGCAGACCCGGCTTGAGCTTTCCCCGGTGGCAGTGTCTCAGTTTCTCTACACCCAACAGGGAGACTCGTTGCTTGGGCAGTTGGGGGCTGTTGTGCGGACGGAATCGGGACTAGAAGGGACACAAGCCCTGCGAGCGGCCTTCGTTCTAGCGGCGTTCGATGAAGATGGCCTGACGCCCTTAACCGTCCTGCGCTACTTTCCGCTGGATGGAATGCGGATCGATCTGGAGCGGACGTCGCGGATTGTGACCCAAATCCAGCAGCGCGTTACCCAAACGCAGCAAACGATCGCCCTGCTGAACCAACAGGCGGATGACTCGATCATCACCGAACCGTTATTGCTCAACTTCGACACCGCCCTGGATCTCGAACGGCGGGGTCGATTTGCCTTCGATGTGGAGAGTTTTGAACTGAAGGATGATGCGCGCGATCGCCAATTCGAGGTCGATCTCTACCTCCCTGTCGGCTTTACGTTGCCTGAACCGTCGCCTGTGGTCGTCATTTCCCATGGGTTGGGGTCGAACCGGAGTACCTTTGCCTACCTGGCGCGGCATTTGGCCTCCCACGGATTTGTGGTGGCAGTTCCCGAGCACCCCGGCAGCAACACCCAGCAGTTGGAGGATTTGATTACGGGTCGTGCGGCGCAAGTGACCGAACCCGAAGAGTTTATCAACCGCCCCCTCGACGTGACGTTGCTGCTGGACGAGCTGGAGCGGCGATCGCAGGAACCGAACTTCATAGGGCGCTACGACACCCAACGGGTGGGCATTATCGGTCAGTCCCTCGGGGGCTACACGGCTTTTGCGCTAGCCGGGGTTCCCCTCAACCGCCCGCAACTGGAGCAGGATTGTGCTGTCATCGACCCTGTTACCCTTTCCCTCAACCTATCGCTGCTATTGCAATGCGATGTGTTGACCCTCGAAATCGAAGACAGCATCGACTTTCAGGACGATCGCATCCAGGCGATTGTGGCTATCAACAGTGTCGGCAGCCGCCTGCTCGATCGCGATTCTCTGGGCAATGTAGACATTCCGGTAATGCTCATTTCCGGCGGTGCCGATACCGTTACCCCTGCATTGCCGGAGCAGGTGGAACCCTTCGCACGGCTCACAACGCCTCATCGGTATTTGTTGATGATGGAAAACGCGACGCATTTTTCTGCGATCGATATTCCCGATGGCGATGCACCCACGGTGCAGTTGCCCACCGAGCTGGTAGGCCCCGACCCGGCGATCGCCCATTCCTACATCAATGCTATCGGGTTGGCCTTCATGGGCTATCACCTGGACAATGACGATACCTTCACGCCCTATCTCTCCGCGAGGTATACCCGCTATCTCAGCCAACCGGACTTACCGATGGCGTTGGTTCGTGCCCTTTCCCTCAGCCAACTGACCTACCTGCAAAAATAGCGCCATAGCCTGATGACTTGTCCTAATCTCAATGCGTAAGGCTATATTAAGAAATCTTGTCCTGAATATTAACAAAACTTACGTTACCTTAAAGGGTGAAGTAGGAGTTTTAGCGATTGACCCTGTTTGGCGATCGCCTCCTCCTTCGCCCCTCCCGTCTGTTGCTCCTCTTGTCTGTTGCTAGGTGCTCGCTTCCCATGAATTTCTTCACCAATCTGCTCTCGCCATCGCCCCTGGTGACTAACAAAGGTCGCCGCATCGAAATCAAAAATGCTGAAGAAATCGAGATCATGCGGCAAGCCGCGCGGATTGTCGCCACGGTGTTGAAGGAAATTTCAGAGCGGGTTGAGCCAGGGATAACGACGGCGGATCTCGATGCCTACGCGGAGAAACGCATCCGAGACATGGGGGCAACCCCTAGCTTCAAGGGATACCACGGGTTTCCAGGGTCCATTTGCTCCTGCATCAACAATGAGGTGGTGCATGGCATCCCCAATCGCCGCAAGGTAATTCGTCAGGGGGATTTGGTGAAGGTAGATACGGGTGCGTACTACGAAGGATTTCATGGCGACTCCTGCATCACGATTGCGGTGGGCAAGGTTTCTGATAAAGCGGCACGGGTGATGGATGTGGCGGAGACCGCGCTCTATCAAGGGATTGCCCAGGTGAAGGCGGGGAACGATTTGCTGGATATTGCCGGGGCGATCGAAGATGCGGTGAAGGGTACGGGCTTTCATGTGGTGGAGGACTACACGGGGCATGGGGTGGGTCGCAATTTGCACGAAGAGCCATCGGTGTTCAACATGCGCACCAAAGAGCTACCCAATGTAAAGCTGCGCCCAGGCATGACCCTGGCGATCGAGCCGATTGTGAATGTGGGCACCAAGCATACCCGTGTGCTGGGCGATCGCTGGACGGTTGTGACGGTTGATCGATCCCTCTCGGCCCAGTTTGAACATACAGTTCTGGTGACCGAAACAGGCTACGAAATCCTCACCGATCGCACCAAGGTGTAGGCATCGAACCGGCGCGTTTTGTTGAGGGTGTGGGTGCATCCCAGGCGAACGACTGAAATCCGGGAAAAAATAGCCTTTGATTAATTAGATTTACTCATCGTTTTGGGAGTAAATCATAGTTACTTTTTGGCTAGACGTAGGGTTCCATTCGCTAAATGGGAATAATGGCAAGTAAAAACGGGATTTTTCTTTGATATCAAGCGGCTGAGGTCTTTTTGATCGCTTGATTCCTCAGTTTTATTTCTGAGGATAATACTGCTTTCTCTCTCTAAGATCTGAGGCATTCTCTAACATCTGAGACATTCACTCATCTGAGTCACTCTCCTGTTAGGCATATTCCGCTTAAATGAGTTTCCCTGTTGCAAATCATGTTTAAATCGGCCAAGTCACCTCTCACTCTTTCGTCTACTCAGACTTCAGTCAATCTTAAAAAACAATTGTTGGCATGGCCGACATTGGTCGCCGCGCTTGGCGCTGCGGTTGTGAGTTCCGCGTCTATTTATCAGCTTAATCAGATCGCAGAAACCAGCAATCGCTCTCGGTTACTTTTGGCTCAGGTGAAAGAGCAGATCAGTCGGCTGAATTCCCTGGAATGGGAAGGGATTTCTAAGGGAACGATTGATGAGAACCTGGCCGAAGAGTTAGCTGAAAACGAAGAAGCGACCGATGTCATTTTTAGTGAGCTGCGTGAAATTGGCCAAGAGCAAAATCTGGAGACTATTTTCACGCTCTACACAGAGTATGAGTCGGCAGTTGACGCGGCATTAGAGTCCGTCGCGCAGGGGCAGATTGCTCAAGTCATCACTATCGACGCGGAGGAGATTGATGAAATCTACGATGAGGTCTACGAGGAAGTTACGGTCCTGGAAGATCGCTACATAGCCCAACGGCAGCGGATCAGAAACCTCGCCGATCTGGGTACAACAACATTGCTTTTGCTTGCAGCAATGATTACTGGCGTTGTAGCGCAACGGTTCAGCCGTAAAGTGTGGCAAAAGAACCAGAAATTAGAAACGACTTTAACTGAGCTTCAGCGAACGCAGGCTCAGTTGATTCAACAGGAAAAATTAGCCGCTCTCGGGCAACTGGTTGCTGGGGTGGCCCATGAGATCAATAATCCTTTGGGTGCTATCAAGGCATCGGCAAGCAACACCCATAAGGCTTTGCAAGAGGCGTTGACTGAACTGCCCATGCTCCATCAACGGCTAGCGCCGGAGGAGCAAGACAGCTTTTTTGAATTGATTGCCCAAGCGCTCGATGGCAAACCCGCTGTCACGCCCAAGGAAGGTCGCACCCTGAAGCGCCAACTTGTTGCCCAACTACGGGAGCATAATATTGACGACGCGCGATCGCTTGCCGATCTCCTCATCGATATGGGGGCCTATGACCAGCTTGAGGGGGTTCTTCCATTACTCAAGGGCAAGGAGGGGGAATGGGCTGTGCAACTGGCCTATAACCTGACATGCCCATTCCTCAACAGTCAGATTATTTTGGGCGCGGTCGATCGCTCCTCCAAGATTGTC
Source organism: Cyanobacteria bacterium J06638_22 (assembly GCA_039819145.1). Classification (GTDB taxonomy): domain Bacteria; phylum Cyanobacteriota; class Cyanobacteriia; order Elainellales; family Elainellaceae; genus Vacuolonema. The sequence goes on along the minus strand of JBCBSL010000061.1, from coordinate 8,352 downwards.
TTTGCGCTCAAGAACTATGCCCGGTTTGACCAAACAAATGAAAAGCAGTTGGTGCAAGTCACCGAAGGTGTAGAAACGGTACTTGAGATCTATCACAACCAGCTCAAGCACAGCATTCATGTGATTCGAGAGTACGAAGACATCCCAGAGATTTGGGGGTATCCCGATGAACTCATTCAAGTCTGGACAAACCTGATTCACAATGCGATTCAGGCTATGGAGGCGGGCGGTAAACTAACGCTCTCCATTCACCCACAAAATCAAGGGGTTGAGGTCAAGATCGCGGATACTGGTGTTGGTATTTCAACGGATATCCATAACAAGATCTTCGATGCCTTTTTTACCACTAAACCCATGGGACAGGGCAGCGGCTTAGGATTATACATTAGTCAAAAGATTATTGACAAGCACGAGGGGCAGATGAATGTAGAGAGCCAACCAGGTCAAACGCAATTCAAGATCTGGCTGCCCGTTGGTACCGATTAAGGATGCGGATTAAGGATGCGGATTAAGCGATCGCCCAAAATAAATTTGTCGATAGATGGTACGGTACTTTCTGCAAGAACCAATTCGCAGCGGGTACGTTTGGTCTGAAGAGTCTTTTTCGTGATTGCTTGATGATTTTTGGGAAACTTGGTGATGTCTGAGACTGCAATCTTGTGCGTTGATGATGAAGTGTCTGTCTTGCAGGTGCTCAAGGAGCAGCTAAAGCGCCTGTTTGGCAATCGGCATGCCTATGAGATGGCACAAAATGCAGAAGAAGCGTGGGAGGTGATCGATGAGCTGGAGCAAGACGGCGTCAGCATCTTGATTATTGTGTCTGACTGGCTCATGCCGGGTGTCAAAGGCGATGAATTCTTGGCTCAAGTTCATGGCCGCTTCCCTCAGATCACGACTGTTCTGTTGACGGGGCAGGCGGACGAAGAGGCGATCGAGCGGGCGAGGCAACGGGCGAATCTCTACGCTTGCATCCAAAAGCCCTGGACGGAAGAAGAACTGCTGAGCGTTGTGGGTGGGGCTTTAACTTAAAAGCGCGGTCGCAGCTACTCGGTTGTTCCTCTAATATCAAATCCAGTTAAACAACCGTAAAACCCAACTATAGGGCTACGTGTTTAGGTAGAACCCAGTCATGTTTTGAAAGCACCGCAACGCGGTGCTTTCAAAACATGGTCTGTCTTAATCTCAATGCGTGAGTTTGTATCATTTGCGCCCGCTGCACCGCAGCAACTGGATTTGATACAAGTAGGGAGTCTCACTTTTTTGTAGGATGGGTTAGTGAAGTGAAACTCATGCAGGGACTGGTTTATTGCCTGACAAAACTTTCTTTTTGTAGGTTGGGTTTCGCTTCGCTCAACGCCAACCTACGGAAGATATAGGTTTTTAAGAGTTTTTCGGTCAACCCGATCATGACGTTTGGGACAGCTCGTTTTTTGAAAGCTTTACGCTACTCGGATTTCAAAAAGTGATGGGATTTTACCCAAGCGGTAGTGCTACAAATGCATAAGGCTATATCCGTAAAATTGACGAATTTTCATCGTTTGACTAATTATAGAGCAGGATATTAGCGTCTTACTAAAATCTCTGCTTTTGGGTGGAATGGATAGTATACGTGTTACTTAAAATCAGGAAAATTTGATTTTTGTCCTGTACTCAGATCACATAGATCGAGTGCTTTCTCAATTGACTATCGCATCATTACAAAATACGTTTGAACTAAAAGTTGATCTTTTTATGGTGTTCCTAAGGCTATGCGCTCTACGATTGTGTGTGTTGATGATGAGTTAAGTATTCTCAAGAGCTTGGGTGAGCAGCTAAAGCGTAACTTTGGCGAAGCGTATGACATTGAACTTGCCGATAGTGGGGATAATGCGCTCCTTTTATGTGATGAGTTAACGAGGGAAGGTAAAGAGATTGCGCTTGTTATCTCCGATCAAATGATGCAAGGCATGACAGGGGATAAGTTTCTCATTCAGCTTCATGCTCGCTATCCTAAAACCCTGAAAGTTATGCTGACGGGGCACGCTGATGCCGACTCGGTGGGCAATGTTGTGAATGCAGCCGCACTCTACCGTTACATTCGTAAGCCCTGGGATGAAACCGATTTAATCCTAACCATTTCGGAAGCGTTGCACTGTTTTGAGCAAGAGCGAACAGTCGCTCGCCAAAATGAACTTTTGAAGGAGACCAATCTCAAGTTAGAGAGTGCTTTAGCTTTGCTGCGAGCCACGTTAGAGGCAACGGCGGATGGCATTTTGGTGCTCGATTCTTGCGGCAATGTTGTTAGCTTCAATCAGAAGTTTCTTGATATCTGGGGATTGCCAGCATCTACTTTGGGGACAGATGGCCAAGAGCTGATCCAGGCTGTAATGAGTGCCGTAACGGAGTCGGATGCGATCGCCTTAAAAACCTTACTGAAGCAAAGCGACACCAAGCAAACGGCATGCTTGAAATTAGAAAATGGCCAATTCCTTGAATACCATCTGCAACCCCAGCAATTGACGGGTCGGGTTGTCGGAACGGTCTGGAGCTTTCGAGATGTGACGGAGGAAAAGCGCTCCGAAGCGACCATCAGGCATCAGGCATCCCATGATAGGCTCACGAATCTGCCCAATCGTTTCTATTTTGAGCAAGCGTTTGAGGCGGTGCTTCGGGATTCAACGGTTGATACCAAGTCTGTGGCGATCATGTTCCTTGATTTGGATCGGTTCAAAGCGGTCAACGATCAGTTCGGCCATACGGTTGGCGATCGGTTGTTGCAGGACATTGCCCGACGACTAAGCCGCGGCCTCCGAGAGAAGGATGTCATTGCCCGTTGGGGTGGGGATGAGTTTGTCATTCTTTTACCTCAAATTCGTGGCAAAGACGATGTAAGCGAAATTGCGAGCCGGCTAATTGATGCCTGTCAGCCTGAGTTTTGCCTAAATGACACGTTTTTGAGCATCACGGTCAGCATCGGCATTGCGGTGTATCCAGAGGATGGCCTCGATATTCATACGTTGATTCACAATTCTGATACCGCTCTATACCAAGCAAAACGAAGCGGTCGCAATAACTATCAGTACTACGTTGCAGACAAAACTGTCTGACTATAGGCTTGATATAAGCTGACGCATTGAGATTAGACCCAATTATTCTTTGAAAGCCCTGCTCTACCGGACTTTCAAAAAATGATTGGGATTGACCTAATCTGCATTATTCATCAGATCTGTAGGGTGGGCATTGCCCACCATTGGCTTGCTGTCTGCGCTGTAAAGTTTAGGTGGGCATTGCCTACCCTACAAAATTGCTGAGTCCGTGACGGCGGACTTGGTTCATGTAGCCGCGACTTTAGTCGCCGAGGCGCTATCTCAAATTTATTTACGCAAAACTTACGTTATTCTGAGCAAATTCGTTGAGATTGGGATGCCGTGAGATGGCGACGATTTTTGGCAGCGGAAAAAGGCTCGGGTCAATGTGTGGAGTTTACGGCCAAAATTTATCGGTCTTTCGCACACATATCCTTGAGCAAATTCAAGAAGGCAAAACTTGCGGGGGTGAGGAGTGCGTCCTTCAAAATGGCGACCTGAATCCTCCGGAATAACGGAACTGGAAGACTAAACACTCGAACATCTTTGGGGGTTGGCTCGGCGGCGAGTCGGGGGCTGATGGTTGCGCCAAGCCCTTTGGCGACCATGCTAATGATGGTGGCATCGGAGCGGACATGGTATTTCGGCGCGAGGGTAATGCCATGTCTGGCACAGTGATAGTGGACTGCGCTATCGCACAGGTCACCTTCGGGTGCCATGACAAGGGGATGGGTGATTAAGTCCTCCCAGGTGATAGGCTCTTGCTGGGGCTGAGAGTCGGGAGGAAACAACACAACGAAATCGTCTTGCACCAAATCCCAGGTTTCTAAATCGCTGTGAGCCTTCATGTAGCTTTCCTCGACATCGTAGATGATGGCTAAATCGACTCGCCCCTGACGCAAATCCTGTTCTACATTCGGGCAATCGTCGTGTTCTGAGATGCGAACGGCGATCGCCGGGTAGCGCCGACAAAATTCAGCAATCACATCCGGCAACAAGTGGGAGGCCGCGCTGCGAAAGGACGAGATTCGCACATAGCCGCCTTCCAACCCTTTGGCGAGATTGGCCTGTTTCACCACATCATCGAGCAAGTAGGTGATCCGGCGGGCGCGATCGACAATCTGTTCGCCGACGGGGGTGAGGGTGGCTCCATGCCGCCCGCGCAATAGCAAGACAACGCCGAGTTCCTCTTCCAAGGCCGCGATCGCATAGCTGACGGCAGATTGAGACAGCTGCATTTGGAGCGCCGCTTCGCTAAAGCTGCCGGAATCTGCGATCGCCAGCAAGGCATACAAATACGACATCTTGGGATGGTTCTTAGGATAATTTGCACCCTGCAATCCCATGGACAAATCCTCAGTGGTTTTGAGAGGCCGTTTGAAACGCTTCGAACCCTTGCTGTGGTTACGCTGTGGCTACACCATCAGCGAGTTCGCCTGGAACCCCGCAACATTGATATAAGTCTTGATTGTCTCAAATTGGTGCAGAAAATCGACGGCTTTTTCCATCAAATGCACTGATAAATGCGATTGAATCAACTGTTTGTTACAAAGAGTCCGTACTTCTACTGTGATCCGTAATGATTTACCATCAGCGTGCATCACATGATTGCTATTGCCCCAACCAACTATCGCAAAGGGACACTCCTCCTGCTATCGACGACCGTCATCTGGGGGACGTCCTTTCCGATTCTGAAAGACACCATCAGTACCATTCATCCTGCGATGTTGGTTGCGATCCGATTTGGGATCGCAGCGATCGCCCTCTCGCCCTGGCTGCGTAACCTTAACCGCCGCCTTCTACGAGATGGGGCGCTCCTCGGAGTTATTTTGTTCCTGGAATCGACTTGTGGGCTGCTGGGCCTCGCAACCATTTCGGCCAATCGATCGGCCTTCATTGTGAGTCTCAATGTCATTCTCGTCCCGCTGTTGGGCTTTCTCATCGGGCAACGACTGCGGAGGCAGATTGTCATTGCCGCAGTCTTAGCCATTTGCGGAATCGGCATCATGTCTTGGGAAGGCGGAGGCATCGGGGTCGGCGAGGTGCTGACGTTTGTCTCAGCGATGGGCGTTGCGACTTACGTTTTGTTGCTAGAGGCGATCGCCCCGCGCCATTCCACCTTGGCGCTAACCGCTGTTCAAGCCTGGGTGATGTTCCTGATCGGAATCGTGTGGGTGCTGCCAAGTGTGGCGCTACAGGATTTTGCGGTGGGCGATCGCCTGCCTGCGCTGCTTTACCTCGGGCTGGTGGTCACCATTGCCCCCATTTGGATTCAAGCGGTAGGGCAGCGTTGGGTTCCGGCGAACGAAGCCGCATTGCTCTACACCATGGAGCCTGTGTTTGCTTCAGTCTTCTCGTTTTGGTTCCTCAGCGAGAGCCTGGGCCTTCGCGGGGTGATTGGGGCGGGTTTGATTTTGACGGCAACCGTGATCAGCCAATATCGGCGGAGTTCGACGACTTCGACGAAGGAGATGGCTCGCAAGGAAGCCACTCTGGTTGCAGAGGAGCGTTTCCGCGAAAAGGTGGGGTCAAACCGCTAGTGCTGTGTCAGTTAGGGCTTACGCATTGAATACGAAAAACCAAAGGAGTTTGATGATTTCTGGGGCGCAAAGCGCCTCAGAAATCATCAAACTGCGTAAGTCATGTCAGTTTTGATTTTGTGGGGAAATTCCTTAGGAATTTCCCCACAAAACTAGTTGTGACAGACCGCTAGATTGGCTTGGGATATGAGGATAGCTCATCGACCCGAATTTCAAACAGATCCACCATGTCGGGAGTGGCATAAATTCGGAGTTTGGCATCCTTGGAAAAGGTGGCCATTATATTCCCCAGAGGAACGACGTAATTCAGCACCTTCCAATTGGTTGGGCGATCGGGGCACACGATGACCAGCGTCACCACGTTCGCCGTTGTGGTGACCGACCAATCACAGAGGGCAAGCAAGTCTTGTAGGGATACATCGCACTGCTGCTGAAAGCGCTCGGTCAAGGACTGGTCTAACCTGCGGCGCAACTGATGATCCACCAGTTCGAGTTCCTGGGGAGGTAAATCATCGGAGGGGAGGGGAGGTCTTACCATGGCGGCAACTCCTTTACTTATCGGATCAGGGTTTTGAATCAGGGCGATTTGTTTGTCCCAGGGCGATCGCATACAAAATCGGCTGGTCGGTGCTTAGAAACGCTTGCGTGTCATCATCATAGAATGCGCCAATGCCGCTGCAACCCAGACCCAGGGCGGTGGCAGCGAGATAAATGCGGTGGCCGATCAATCCGGCCTGCTGGAGAACCACGCGATAGTTCTGGCCATTAGAGGTGATGAAAAAGACGACGGCACAGTCGCGGGCGATCGCCTGGTCAAGGCACAGATGTCCCGTCTGGGTGTGAAATTCTCCCGATTTCAGACCGTGAAATGCTCCATCATCGGCTATCCGATAAAGTCCCGATAATTGCTCATCGACTCGATGCACAACGGCGTAAATTTCTAGGGTTTCCCTCGCACCTGGCAAGGGCTGATGCAGGGCATTACAGACTGCCAGAAAGCTCTCCTGGCTGATCGCGGTGGGATAAAATCGCCGCGCCGATCGCCGCTGCTGAATCGCCTGTTGCCATTGCTCAGGTTCCGCTGGAAACGTCGGCTGCTGCAACAACTTTGGCTGAAGCGGTGCTGCCGCATCGGAGCTAGCCCGGGAGCCGAGAGTCGCTTGGTAGCCTGCCTCGATGAAGCGGTTGGGTTCAAAGTAGTCGGTGCCCGAGACGGTGGGGATGGGCGATCGCAGTCGTCGCACAGGTTTCTTGGTTGCCCGTGTTTTGACCTCCCCAACCACCATGGCTGCGGTGAAGAACTCTTTGGTTTCAAACCCAACGTCTTCGTTGAGTGCCGACCAATCAATATCAAACAACAATTGATAGTCGTAGCCCGAGGCATAGGCAGACGCTTCGATCGCCCCTAAGTGATGACCACTATCCAAAAAGCAGTAGCGCAGACTGCGATTTTTGTACTTCCAGCTCGATCGAAAATAAACACAACTGACGAGCAAGATGCAGCCGTTCACGAGGCGCGTATCGTTGTCCGTATCGGTGAAATACGCCTCAATTCCATCATCAATCAATTCATAGATTAGGGTCAGGGTGCTTGTTTCAGGCTCCAGATGGTAGATGCCATCGAGCATCCCGCTAAAGCCCCGCACCTGCACGTATAGCTCTGTCGGGTACAGCGCCCCCGCTGATGGCTGGACGCGGAGCAGATGGGTGCTGTCGCGATAGTGCTTCTGATAAGTGATGGCGCTGGTGAGCGAGAGAAACCGATGAATCGGATGGGTCGGCTCTAGGGGAAAGCGTCGGAAAAAGTGGGGATAGGTTTTGAAGGCGTGCGGCTGTGTACGGGCATCAACATAGTTTGGGTCGAGCTGCACCGACACCACAGAATGCTTAGTCGCTTCGTGATAGTTGCGATCAGTTGCCGTTGCCAACACCATGCTTCAAAATCCTGATAATGTCGAAGTTCGCAGCAAAATCAATCGCTCGAAAGTCATCTAGATTCGTCAGCTGGGCATCCGCACCCGCCGCTAACAGCGCTTTCACCATCTCGGCTTTACCTGCTGAAGCGGCATACATCAAGACCGTTGCGCCATTGTCATTCTGATTATCCAGGTCAATACCTGCGCTAATGAGCTGCTCGATCAAGTCTTTGCGATCGCGAAAACAAGCAAACCAAAGCGCATTATTGCCATCATTATTTCTAACGTTCAACGCCGCCCCTGCTTGGATCAATGCCCGCACCACCTCCGCCTCTTCCATGCGGGTAGCTTGCATCAAAGCGGTATCTCCGTTTTGACCCCGCTGCTCTAGGTTGTCGGGGTCAAATCCCTGGGTGAGTAACCATTGGTGTAGAGCGGGAGTGATGCGATCGCGCGTCGTTGAGTCGGTCATAGCGATGGGATGAGATGCCGCAGATCTCATGGCAAGGGGAGCAGGTGCCGTAGAAAGTGGCTATAGCTCTCTGCATTCTATGGGATGCGATGGGGGAAGGGGCGATCGCTATTAAGCCAGTACTCAAAGATTGAAACCCATGCCACGCAAAGGTTTTAAAATCCAAACAGGACATGGCTTGAGTATTGCTGGCTCGTCAGTATCCTTTCTTGAGGCTCACTATTCTGTATGCTTACCTGTAAAGATGCATCTGAGTTTGTAATTGGGGAAGTTGAATAAGATGAACGTATAAGGATAATGATGCAAACTGTATCCCCCCAAGACTTAAGACTCTAAATTCTTAATCTGAATTTAGAGTC
>JBCBSL010000060.1:0-19071 GCA_039819145.1 Cyanobacteria bacterium J06638_22 | reverse complement strand
CGGAGGATTCTCCTGGGTGTGCAGCAATGAGTGGAGGCAACCGGAGCTAGACGAGGCTCTGTAGCGGGACGTTGTGTAGCGAGAAAAAAACTTTCCTGGAGCCGTGCCCCAGGAAAGCCGGGAGTGCATTTCCTTGCAGGTTGAAAGCCGCTGAGGAGTTTGCAACCACCCTTAGATGTCCTTAACCTTCCGGTCACGGTGCCATTATTCACAGAAAACCAGAGGGAAGGGAAGAGGCAAGGAAAATGAAATTAGACGCTTTCACGAGATTTAGCCTCTAAAAGAGATTCTAAGTATTTCAATATCGTCGAAAAGCTCCTAAATCTATTCAATTAGCCAATTAAACAATTTGCTGTTCTGCTTTTTACTAAATCAGAACAAATGACAAATAGAATCTGAATAATCTTTTTTGTAGAGAGCATAGCCTTTGCTCTGGGTTGAACACAGGTATGGGGACGCCCGATCGCCCTTCCACACGCATCCGCGATCGCCCACCCCAAGCTACTCCCAAACCCTTGCCCCACAGCACTCACAGATCAATCACGAACGCCAGATCAAGCCATTTACACAGGCATGGCTCCGGCAGATTGGTAGGGAATTTGGGAACTGGGCGATCGCCCCAGGCACAACTCGGACTCCCGCAACCTCCGGCTGAAAATCCATCTGTAAAATATGATGAATTTTTGGGAAATCCAGGGATTTGGGAGCGATCGCGGCGTGGATTTTGGGGAACGAGCGGGATTGGTGTTGGCGATCGCAGCGCTGCTGGACTACCTGATCGGCGATCCGTGGGGGTGGGTGCATCCCGTGCAGGTGATGGGGGCAGTGATTTCGCGCTACAGCCAGATTGTTCTGAAACGACTGAATTATCCTTTGCGCCAACGCCTTGCCGGGGTAGGGCTGACGCTGTTGCTGGTAATGGGGAGTGGCTTTGTGGGATGGAGCTTGGTGGCGATGAGTGCAAGACTGCATCCCTGGCTTGGATTGGCGGTTGAGGCCGTATTGCTGGCGAGCTGTTTGGCGGGGCGGAGTCTGCGAAGGGCAGCGGAGGCGGTGCTGCAACCTCTCCAGGCAGAGAATCTGGCGGAGGCACGGCAACAGCTCAGCCTGTATGTGGGGCGCGACACGGAATCGCTGTCAGATGCCGAAATTCTGCGGGCGGTGCTGGAAACGGTGACGGAGAATGCGACGGATGGCGTGATGGCTCCATTGTTTTGGGCGATCGCCGGAAGCCTCACACCCCTCGGTTCGGCTCCCGTGGCCCTGGCCTACAAAGCGGCCAGCACCCTCGACTCGATGGTGGGCTATCGCGATGCTCCCTACACTCACCTCGGCTGGAGCAGCGCCCGCCTGGAAGATGCCCTCACTTGGCTTCCCTGCCGCTTACATGTGCTGACGCTGGCGCTCCTCTCCTGCCGCCCTGGCCATGTCCTCCGAATCTGCCGCCGCGACGCTCCGCAAGACCCCAGCCCCAACGCAGGCTGGAGCGAATGTGCCTACGCCGCAGCCCTCGGCGTTCAGGTCGGCGGCACGAATACCTATCGCGGCATCGTCAAACATAAACCGCTGCTTGGGGATGGCGATCGCCCCATCACGCCAGGGGTGATCCAAGAAGCCATGCGGCTGACTCGGCTTGCGTTCCTACTCTGGTTGGGTGGCGTGCTGGTTGTTTTGCTGTGGCGTTTTTGAGGGAATGGGTACAAATTATTGCGGCACTTCTGTAATCTGGGCGATCGCGGCACCCAACCGAGTGAAATGATTTGGATTAAGAGTTAACAAACGAATAGCTGAAATGTTGAGAGCGGCTTGTGCAATCAAGGCATCAAAAATTGCACCTCCTGCAAGATTGAGCGTCGTCATCTGAGCGATCGCTGCTTGATAATTCTTTGATGTCAGGGCAACAGGTTCCAGATATTGCAATAATCTTTGAATGATGGACTCAGCATTTGCAGGGGAGATCCGGGGCTGAATTGGCAAACGGGTCAAAACAGAATAGGTCTCTGCCAAACTATGTGTTGATAAATAACCTTGATGTTGTCCAGAAAATACTCGCTGTAACTCAACAAAACAAGGTTCATGGTTGGGATGCTGTGTTAATGTTCCAGCTACAAGAACCGTCGTATCAAACAAGACTTTCACAACTGCATCTGTGCCTCATCACGCTCTGTCCGCAGCTGGTCAATCAGCTGATTGAAATTAATGTGCCCAAGGGGAACCGTTTTGAGAACCAAAATGCCATTTTTCTCCACCAACTGAGGTGTTTTGGAGCTAGCCTCAGAGTCCTCATCTTTAGAATGTTCGGACGTTTGCTGGAGCGTGTCGATCTTTTCAACTAAGGTTTGGACAATAAATTGCTCCGCCGAAATACCTTGCTGTTTTGCTACCTGGGCGATCGCTTCTTGGAGTTTGGCGGGAAGGTTCATCAACAAGCCTCAACTTGTCCTTAGTAAGGAGTTAGCTTGATTGTAGCGATTGTGTCTAGATTTTCTGCGGGTCTCGAATCATACTGCGGCGGCGCGCGATAGCGGACTTTGTTCGGATAGCCGCAACTTCAGTTGCCAGGTCACTGATATCAGACACCGTGGTCTGGGGTTTCGCTCAGCTTGTCAACATAGGTCAAGATCGCTTTCGCCCACACGCTTTTTTCCAGGTAGTGCTTAGCCACTTCGCCCAGGGTGGCTTTGGTGGCTTGGAGGTGGCGCTCGGGATTGAGGATTTGTCGGCGGAGCGTTGCAAGGCGAGGGTTTGAGGTTGGCTGTATCTGGCTGAACTCGGCATCGATGATCGCGAGGGCTGCGGTTTCTGTGGTGACGGTGGGATGCTGGGTTTGCAGTTGGCTCAGAGCTGTTTTTAACTCGGCCATCATCTGCTGCAATTCTGGATCGGCGGCGTGTTGGTGTTGTGTCTCGACGTAGGTGCCGACTTGCTCAAAGATTTGCACCTTCTCAGCTTTTGGGAAGTGATACTTGGAGGCTTCGTTCATCGGAAGTGTTTGGGGTTTGAAATGTTAGAGAAAAGGATCTGGATGGAAGGTGTGTCTTCAGTCATCAAGGCCGTCCCAGAGTTCAGAGCTGGGTTAGGGTTTTCTAGCTTGTGTTGTTTGCAGCAACTCGGCAGGCAACATGATGTTGGAAAACAAAGGGAGCATATGTCTTGATTGTAGCGATCGTGATGATTCAATCAGCCTGTTGGTTCGGATGGTGGTGGATCTGGTTGTGACGATGGTGCTTCACGGTACTCTTGCACTTGCTCAAAGATTTTCACGCTAGTAGCGTTGGGGAAATGATAGTCGTTCTGCCTATTTCCCTGCCTTGCCTCTTGCTCCGCAACGGCCTGCTGCTGCATCGCTGCCTGCCAAACCTCATAGTTGTAGAACTGACAGCGATTTTGAATCGCGGAGATTGCCAGATAGGTATCAACTCGAGATAAGGTTAGCTGCCGTCTCCACAGCTCTGCTAGAGGCTTAGGATTGCCAATGGTGCCCAGCGCATCCACCGAATTCCGACGCACAGCTAAATATTTGTCTTGTAAAGCATTCATTAGAGTCATCATGAGCAGTGCCGATGTTAAAGGTGTTAATGAATGCTCGACAGCAATCTTCCCCAAAGCCTCAATGGCTATCTGACGCATGTCAACACCTCTTGTCTGGGCGACTTGCATTAGAGCATCAACAGATTGCTTACTACCGATCTTTTTCAACGCTTGTGCTATGTTTCTACGAACAACAGAGTCTGCGTCATTCAGGACAGCTAGTAAGCCATCGACCGCCCGCTCGCTGCCGATCTTCCCTAACGCTGCTGCTGCTCTCCTGCGAATAACGGAGTCTGGGGCATTGAGGACAGCTAGCAAGCCATCGACTGCCCGCTCACTGCCGATGGTCCCCAACGCCTCTGCTGCATTCTGCCGAACAACAGACTCTGGGTCATTGAGAGCCGCTAGCAATGCATCGACCGCCCGCTCACTGCCGATGGTCCCCAACGCCTCTGCTGCATTCTGCCGAACAACGGAGTCTGGATCATTGAGAGCCGCCAGCAAGCCATCGACCGCCCGCTCCTCTACCACGCTCTTCTGAACAACGGACTCTGAGTCATAGAGAGCTGCTAGCCAGCCATCGACTGCCCGGTCACTGCTGATGCTTCCCAACGCCTCTACCACGCTCTGCCGAACAACGGAATCTAGGTCATTGAGAGCTGCCAGCAAGCCATCAACCGCCCGCTCGCTGCTGCTGCTCCCCAATGCCTCTACCACGCTCTGCCGTACAAAGGGATCTGGGGCATTGAGAGCCGCCAGCAAGCCATCGACTGCCCGCTCACTGCCGATGGTCCCCAACGCCGCTACTGCTCTCCTGCGAATAACGGAATCTGGGTCATTGAGAGCCGCCAGCAAGCCATCGACCGCCCGCTCACTGCCGATGGTCCCCAACGCCTCTACCATACTCTGCCGTACAAAGGGATCTGGGGCATTGAGAGCTGCCAGCAAGCCATCGACCGCCCGCTCACTGCCGATGGTTCCCAACGACTGTGCTGCGCTCCAACTAACAAAGGGATCTGGGGCATTGAGAGCTGCCAGCAATCCCTCGACCGCCCGCTCACTGCCGATGGTTCCCAACGACTGTGCTGCGCTCTGCTGAACATCGAAGTCTGGGTCATTGAGAGCCGCCAGCAAGCCATCGACCGCCCGCTCACTGCCGATAATTCCTAACGCCGCTGTCGTGTTCCGACGAACATCGGGATCTGGGTTATTGAGGGTAACCAGCCAGCCATCGATCGTCCGCTCACTGCCGATAATTCCTAACGCCCGTGCTGCGCTCTGCTGAACATCGAATTCTGGATCATTGAAAGCACTCAGTAAGCCATCGACCGCCTGCTCACTGCCGATGTTGCCCAACGCCTCTGCCGCGCTCTGCCGAACATCGAAGTCTGGGTCATTGAGAGCCGCCAGCAAGCCATCGACCGCCCGCTCACTACCGATATTTCCCAATGCCTGTGCCGCGCTCCAGCGAACATCGAAGTCTGGATCATTGAAAGCACTCAGCAATCCCTCGACCGCCTGCTCACTGCCGATGTTGCCCAACGTCTGTGCTGCGCTCTGCCGAACATCGAAGTCTGGATCATTGAAGGCACTCAGCAATCCCTCGACCGCCTGCTCACTGCCGATGTTGCCCAACGCCTGTGCCGCGCTCTGCCGAACATCGAAGTCTGGATCATTGAGAGCGCTCAGCAATCCCTCGACCGCCTGCTCACTGCCACTGTTCCCCAACGCCACTGCTGCCCTCCAGCGAACATTAGAGTTAGTATCCTTGAGTGCAGCGAGCAATTCCTCGACCGCCTGATCGCTGTCGATGTTGCCCAACACCTCTGCCGCACTGCTTAGAACATCGTAGTCAGCGTCTTTGAGTGCATCGAGCAATCCCTGAACTGACCACTCACTGCCGATGTTGCCCAACGCCGCTACCGTGCTGCTTGGAACATCGTAGTCAGCATCCTTGAGTGTAGTGAGTAATCCCTCGACTGCCTGCTCACTAGCGATGCTGTCTAAAGCCTTTGCCGCGCATCGACGAACATCGTAGTCAGCGTCCTTGAGTGTAGTGAGTAATCCCTCGACCGCCCATTCAGAGTGGCTCGCTTCCCAGCATTGAATCTTAAGACGCATAGGTAGATCTTGTGCATCTATCCAGCCCATGGTTATGGCTTGGAAAGTGGGTTTGATGTCACCAGCCAGCCTTGCCCCCAGCATCAAATCCACTTCCTCCATTGCTAGTTTGACAACGTGCAATGCCTGAGTTTTGTCATCGACCAGCGCCAGCATCAACGCCAACGGTTCTGTCCATTTGAGATAGTTGAGGTAGTCTTGCTTCAGTTGCGCATCGCTTAGGTCAGGAATACTACGCAGCAGGGCTTCAGCGGCGTAGTATTCCTGGATCAGTTGATGACGAAACTCAATTTGGTCGCCATTGGTCTGGATTAGGTGATGTTTGAGCAAGTCTTGCAGGCAGCGCTCCGCTACTTTTTCGGGGTGGGCTTCCCGATTTCCCAAAAATATGGCTAGCACTTGTGCTGCCTGCGTCTGGGAAATCGCCACGCTCAGTTCTGTAGGCTTATGGTGTGGGTCGGAGCCTTGCATCATGGCAAAGGCAAGGCATTGCAGTAGCTTGCCCCAGTCATCCCGATGCTCGTATGGGTCGGGTACGTCTCCCTTCAGCCTTTGCTCATAAAACTGAGTAAATTGGCGAAATACTTCTCCCAGGTTCGTGGGGAGGGTCTGCTCGGTTTGCGTGAAGATGGAGCAGAGCATGGCTAATAGCAGCGGTGTTTCACCTAGCTCGCGCAAGCGGTTTCGTAGTTGTTGTAAGAGTCGATCGCCCTGCTCTTGTCCTAAATAATTGCAAACGAACTGCTGCATTTGGGTTGTGCTCAGGGGCTGCATTTCTAGCTTTTTCTCCAGCCCCAGTTCACCCCCCAAGCTGAGGTCGCGGGTGGTGAAAATCATTGGAGTCTTGGGAAAGTCTTTGGCAAACCGCGCCACATCCCGCCGTGCCTCGGCAGAGGGCAGCTCGTTCAAGCCATCGATTAACAGCAGAAATCGTCCCTGGCGCAGTAACTTTGTCAGGGTATCTTCTCCCAAGTGCAGCGTCGGATCATGTTTCCCCAGAAATGCCTGGATGCGCTCCAGCACCGAAGTTTTCCAATAGCGCAACTCCACCAGTACGGGGATGGGGCGCGAGGGGTCGGATGCCTTTAAGGCATCCGACCCCTGGGTGATGGCTTCTTCCAGCAACAATCGCAGCAGTGCTGTGGATTTTCCTGAGCCAGGTCGCCCAATCAGCAACACATGGTCATCGGCATACTTGCGAATTCCCTCCAGCACAGGGAACCGTTCGATCCTTTCTTTAGGTTCTTGCTGTTCCTCGGGGCGGGATTCGTCTTCATTTCGCTGAGTAACCGTCTGCACCATCAGCCCGAAGTCAAAGGTTTGCGGGGCGGTGTTAGCGGCAGCGATATCGGAAGAGGCTGAGACTCTATTTCGCCCTACAACATCGGTCAGGGTGTAACGTTCCTGCCAGTGTTGGTAGGTAGTGATGAGCGCTTGGAGGTAGGGCTGGAAGTTAATAGGATTCGACTCAGCCATGCTTGGGAATGATACGTTCGAGCTTGCCAATGCATACCTGCTATTCTGGCTCATCCTTCCCTGAGATGGAAATCTTGGAAGGGAGCAATTTTGGATTTTAGATTTTGCTCGTGTTTCTGAGGTTTTGTCATATTTCATCTTGCTGGTCTATCCGACATCCCGCCCGCAAATGAATTGCGGGCTAATGGCATGAAACCCATTGAAATGGGTTAATCCACTTCAGTGGATTTGCTCTGGTAGCCCGCAATTTATTTGCAGGTGGTTGCAGGTCGTCAATCCAGCGGTTGAAATCGTAACTAAAGGGATAGAACTCTGCTTGGAGAAATTTCCTCAAAACCGGATTCGCTGACAACCTGTGTGTTTAAGTTCTGGTAGGTGGTAGAGAATTCTGAATGATCTTCGTATAATCACCGGGGGGTGGGTCGCCACATTCTCCCTAGAATGCCCCTCGCTCTGATTGTTTCGTTAAGGGCACGCTGGATGGCTTTTGATACCTTGCCTGGGCGGAGTTTTCCGCTGGGTACGACCGTTACGCCGATTGGGGTGAATTTTTGCATTTTTTCTAAAAGCGCTGAGGCAATGGAGCTGTTGCTGTTTGATGCGCCCGACGATGCCCAGCCCCGTCGCACCATTGCCCTCGACCCCAAAGAAAACCGGACATTTCACTACTGGCATGTTTTTGTACCGGGGGTTTTGCCGGGGCAAATCTATGGCTATCGCGCCTATGGGCCGTTTGCGCCGGATCAGGGGTATCGGTTTGACCCCAGCAAGGTGTTGCTCGACCCTTATGCCAAGGCGATCGCCAATGAAGCCAACTACGATCGCCTGGCTGCCGCTGAAGCGGGCTATGACAACTGCGCCCAAGCGCTCAAAGGCGTGGTGGTCGATACCAGCCGCTACGACTGGGAGGGCGATCGCCTACCGCCTATTCCCTACACCAACAGCATCATCTACGAAATGCATGTGGCCGGGTTCACTCAGAACCCCAACTCGGGCATTGCTGCTGAAAAGCGGGGTACCTACGCTGGGATGATAGATAAGATTCCTTATCTCAAGGCCTTGGGCATCACGGCGGTAGAGTTGCTACCCGTCCATTTCTTTGATGCGAAGGATGCACCTCCGGGATTGCCGAATTACTGGGGCTACAGTACTATCGGGTTCTTTGCGCCCCACCAAGCCTATAGCTCCAATCCCGATCCACAGGGGGCATTGGATGAGTTTCGCGACATGGTGAGAGCCTTTCACCGGGCGGGGATTGAGGTAATTTTGGATGTGGTATTCAACCACACCGCGGAGGGCAACGAAGACGGCCCGACCTTGTCCTACCGGGGATTGGAAAATTCGGCCTACTACATCCTGGAACCCGAACGCCAGCATTACCGCAACTACAGCGGGTGCGGCAATGCGATGCGCGCCAATCATCCCATTGTCAGCCAGTTGATTCTCGATTCCCTGCGCTACTGGGTGTCGGAAATGCATGTGGATGGCTTCCGGTTTGACCTGGCCTCGGTGCTGTGGCGGGATGATACGGGCTTACCCCTGGAGCGATCGCCCATCCTCTGGACGATTGAGATGGATCCTGTGTTGGCGCGGACCAAGATCATTGCCGAGGCCTGGGATGCGGCGGGGCTGTATCAGGTGGGCAAGTTTGTGGGCACGGGCGATCGCTTTGCGGAATGGAATGGGCCGTTTCGCGATGATGTGCGCCGCTTTGTGAAAAGTGACCCCGCCATGGTGGGGTCGCTGGCCGCGCGGTTGATGGGCAGCCCCGACATTTATTCCCAAACGGACTACGACACCCGGCGCAGTATCAACTTCGTCACCTGTCACGATGGCTTCACGCTAAATGATGCGGTGTCCTACAACCAGAAGCACAACGAAGCCAACAACGAAGCCAATCGGGATGGCGCGAGTGATAATCATAGCTGGAACTGTGGAGTGGAAGGGGATACGATAGATCCAAAGGTGCTGCCCTTGCGCGATCGCCAGGCGAAAAATCTCCTCAGTATCTTGTTTCTCTCCCAGGGCACGCCGATGCTACTGATGGGCGACGAAGTGCGGCGCACCCAGCAAGGCAACAACAACAGCTACTGCCAGAACAACGAACTCAGTTGGTTTGATTGGGATAAAGTGGACGAGAATGCGGATCTCCTAAGATTTACGCGAGAGTTCATCCGCTTCATCCAGACCCTCAATCTATTCCAGCTCGATCGCGTCCTCACCAAGTTTGTGAATGGCCATGACCCCTACGTCTCTTGGCATGGCAAGAGACTGGGTGAAACAGACTGGAAGGAAGATTCGCATGCCCTGGCGATGGGACTGCACTACCCCGAGAAAGATGAGCATCTCCATCTCATGTTTAACGCTTACTGGGAACCTCAGAAGTTTGATCTGCCTCCTTTAAGTCAGGGCGATCGCTGGCATCGAATTGTTGATACCGCTCTGCCACCCCCCGACGATTTTTCGCCACGGGAAACTGCGCTGTCGGTCTCCGGCCAGCATTATGCCGTTCATGCCCGTTCCGTTGTCGCTCTCATGGCCTTTTGATCGAAGGTAAACCTCACCTGGTAAGAAAATGGAGTTCCCGCAAAAAATATGCATGCCACTTCGCAACTTTAATGGGTCGGGCTTATACATTTTGCTGATGGTGTGGATATGCCGCGACCAAACCATCAACAAAATGAGTCAAAATTATGCGAGTTTTGCATGAGTCCTGTTGAGTTTATGTGCGGATTCTGAGGAATCGCTCAGAAAAATGAAAGATGCCATCCTCCTGGAAACGTCAGCCCCGGAGATGTTGTCAGTTTTAGACAGGTTTCGTTGCACGATTTGTCCGTCCAATCCCAGGTTGTCCCATCTAATTGCATTCTGTGAAGTTCTGAGTGTTCCTATGCCCCGACCTTTCCATCAAAATGGGATACTGAAGCTTAGTGTTTTATCCCGCTTCGGAAACCCGTCCCTTAATCGGTTTTTAACGGACATTTCTTAATCGTTACATTCGAGTTAATGTATATCCATTCTCTGTAATTCTACGGAGAAGGTTTCCAGAGCCCCAAATCTTGTGGGTCTGCTAGTTACAGATGTTGCTACCGCTCGCAGGTTTTAATGTCCCAGATTCCTTTTACAACTGAGTGGATCAGCCGCTTCCAAGACCCCTACGCGGTGATGGGTCTGTCGGTGACAGCGGACGATCGCCGCGTGTTGAAGCGCTATCGCGACTTGGCAAAACTGCTTCACCCCGATCGCTATGTGAGCGCTGAAGCAGATGTCCGGTCACTGGCGACGCAACTATTTTCCAAAATGGTAGGGCCAGCGTACCAGAAACTAAAGCAAGACAAAGGACGGGCCGAAAATCTGGCGATGTTGCGGTTTCGGGTTCGCCGTCTAACGCGTGAGCAAACCTTTGACCCCAGAAGCGATATTGCCCGCGAGTTGATGGGCAAGTCGTCGGCTCATATTGATGTGTTCTACGAGCAGGCGATCGCCCGACTCGGCGATGACCAATACCAGCCCCTCGAGCAGTTTGCACGGATCACCAGTCAACTGGATGAGCTGAATCTGGTGTATCTGCGGCTTAAGATGGGGGAACCCATTATCCGCGAAAAGCGGACGGGTATCGTTTCGGCCAAGCCGCCGATCGTTACTCAAACGGCACCGATGGGTACGACAAAGGCAGATGCGAAGCCGACGGTTGACTATGCCCAACGCCACTATGAGCGGGCCCAAACCTATGCCAGCAACTCAAAGTGGACAGAGGTTGTCCGTGAGTTGAAGGATGCCCTCAAGCTCAATGCTGCGCGCAGTAATTATCACGCTTTGTTGGCGGTGGCCTACCTCAAGCAGGATTTGCCAACGATGGGGCGGGTGCATTGTCGGCAGGCGCTGAAGCTGAACCCAAAGGATAAGCTGGCGATTCGCTATGCGCCCAAGTTTGGCATTGATCCCGAAAATATTTCCAATGGCTCTGCTGCGGGGAAAGGAAAGGCATCGGTTAAGGTTACGCAATCAGATACCGATAAGGGATTGTTCAGCATTTTTTCCCGTCGCCGTTAGCTGATGCCGGGCATCTGGCAAGAGAATAGCACTGACGTAAGCGTATTGCGATCGCTGAAACCATTGATAAACGGTAGATATGCGATAGGGTGGGCACTGCCCACCGATCCTACTTCAGTGCCGTTTATCTAAAGTAGATTCTTAGAAAATTGCAATAGGGCTAAAAACCTGACTTGGGGGCGCGTCGCCCCCCAAACCCCCTGACTGGGGGAACGAAGCTCGTTCCCCCAGACCCCCTTCCGCAAAGGGTTTTGTATAGGAAGCGTTAGGCCGCTTCGCATCGGTGGTGCTTATCCGGTTGATGCAGTGTTTTCATTCCCCGATAGAGCGTAAATCTGAGATCAGCTAATTTGGCAATTGAAACCACGCCTATCGGAAGAAAACTTACTGTTGAGAGTTTCTCAAATCACAAATTTTCCCAGTCCGCGACGGCGGACTTTATTCTGATAGCCGCGACTTTAGTCTCTAGGGCATTATCTTCTTGGAATGGCGTTTGAAGGGATTTATGTTGTGAGCCAGCAGTGCGTTGCTATCAGATTCGTGTAAATCACATTACTGAAAGCGGGTTTTGAAGAGGCAGAAGATTTCGCCGGGTTGCTGCTTCATGATCTTCAAGCCTTGGTCTTTGAAGAGCTGCTTCCAGCGATCGCCCGACTCCAAAAACACTTCAGCGCCCAGGTAGGTTTCCAGAATGGCCCAATTTTCTGCCAGGGGTAGCTCTGGGTCGACGACGTCGAAGACAAAGATGCCCTCGGGTTTCAGGACTCGCTTCACTTCGGGCAGCACGACGTCCCAATACTCCAGGGGGTAGTAGCAACTGAATCCGGTGGCGATCGCCAGATCAAACTGATTCTCCTCGTATTGCAAATTATCGGCACTGCCCACCTTCACCCCTTTGAAGAGTTTGGAGTTGAGTTGGGGGCCACGGGAGTTGAGGGTTTCGGCGGCAAAGGTGCTAATGTCTTGCCCGAAAAACACCGCATTCCAGTCGCGCCAAGGGTAAATCAAAAAGCTCACGCCACAGCCAATGTCGAGGCAACGCTGCTTCTTGGTCGGCTTCGCTATTTCCCAGAATGGGGAAGCTACTTTGGGTGCGAGTAAATCGGCTTTCCATTCCTGGTAAACTGGCATTTCTTTTAATTCGTCGGGCACCTCAAAGGATTCCCCTTGCAATTCTTTGTTGAATCGATTGGCAACGGTGGCTAGGTGGGTCTGCCATGCATCGGCGCGATCGCCAAGCGCCTGGGTGTTGGACAGGAAGGTGGAGAGGTTCTTACCAGAACGAGCCATAGTGAAGTGTTGAGAAAACCTAAGGGAATCAACCAAAGAGGGAAAGGGTTCCATGAACCGCCCCCTCGCCGAAGGGATTGGGTGAAATTATAACGAAATGCCCCGAAACCTTCAGATTTCGGGGGCAATACGTTGCGTTATGTTGCTTGTCGGTGCGGTGGCTAATCGCACAACCTAACCCTTGAGCGCCCGCCGGAAGTTTTGGCGGTAGGATGCATTGACCAAGAAGAGAGGCCAGCCGACCGAAAGCAGCAGCCTGTTCTGATTAAAGTTGGTGCGATCGAAGCCTTTCCAGAATTTCATCAGGCCAAAGCCATACCCACCCACCAGAGCTAGAGTCAAGAGAAATGGCATCGTTATGGATCTCCTTACAACACGATTCTGACTCAAGTGTACGAGAGAGCGATTCGAAATCGGTAATGGGAAGGGATAGAGAAAACCGTCCTTTGGAAGATGACAAGAGGCAAGGATAGGGAGAGAGTTCAAGCCAATGGCACGTCGCGACAGCGATGATCTAAAACTTCATGCAAAAAAACATTACAACCCTGCCGCCTTTTGGGATTTCTGTCACAGTTGAAGTAGGATCGCGGCTTGCTGTTCACCAAGCGATAGCAGGTAGTGCCTTGAATCCCCACACCTCAACGGGGACGATGGCGCGACAGTTGGAAGTACTAGCAGAATGCGTAAGCCAAGTCTGTGCAAGCAGGAGGATGTATGAGAGCAGTGCTCATGGCAGGTGGATCGGGAACGAGGCTAAGACCGCTAACCTGCGATTTGCCCAAACCAATGGTGCCGATTCTGAACCGCCCCATTGCCGAACACATCATCAACTTACTGCGTCGACATCAAATTACCGAAATCATTGCGACGTTGCATTATTTGCCCGATGTGATGCGGGACTATTTCCACGATGGGCGCAACTTTGGCGTGCAGATGACCTATGCCGTGGAAGAAGATCAACCCTTGGGAACGGCGGGGTGTGTGAAGAATGTCGCGGAGTTGCTGGATGACACGTTTCTGGTGATCAGTGGCGATAGCATTACGGATACCGATCTTTCAGACGCGATTCGGTTTCATAAAGAACGGGGGGCAAAGGCGACGCTGGTTTTGGCAGAAATGCCCAATCCGCTCGAGTTTGGGGTAGTGATTACTGACGAAAATCAACGGATACAGCGCTTTTTAGAGAAACCATCGAGCAGCGAGATTTTCTCTGACACCGTGAACACGGGCACCTACATTCTGGAGCCTGAGGTGTTGGACTATTTACCCCCCAACCGAGAAGCGGATTTTTCGAAAGATCTCTTTCCGCTGCTGCTCGAAAAGAATTTGCCCATGTATGGCTATGTGACAAAGGGCTATTGGTGCGATGTGGGGCATCTAGATGCCTATCGTGCGGCTCAGTATGCGGCACTCAGCCATAAGGTAATGCTGGAGATTGACTATAAGGAGCAATCCCCCGGTATATGGGTCGGACAAAATACCTACATTGATGGCACGGCTCGCATCGCTACTCCGGTGCTCATCGGCAGCAATTGTCGCATTGGGTCGCGGGTCGAAATCGAGGCGGGTACCGTGATTGGGGATAATGTCACGATTGGCTCCGATGCGGATCTGAAGCGACCTATCATTTGGAATGGGGTCACGTTGGGGGAAGAGTCTCATCTGCGAGCCTGTGTGGCGGCACGTGGGACGCGGGTCGATCGCCGTGCCCATGTGTTGGAGGGGGCGATCGTCGGTTCTCTCTCGGTTGTCGGCGAAGAAGCGGTGGTTAACCCCGATGTGCGGATCTGGCCCAGCAAGCGGATTGATCCGGGGGCGATCGTCAACATGAATCTGATTTGGGGGCATGCGGCGCACCGGAATTTGTTTGGTCAGCGGGGTGTTTCCGGGTTAGCGAATGTGGACATTACCCCCGAGTTTGCGGTGCGGCTGGGCGCGGCCTATGGCTCGACCCTCAAGCCCGATTCCCATGTCAGTGTGTCACGGGATCAGCGGAATATTTCGCGGATGGTGTCGCGATCGCTCATCTCTGGCCTCATGTCGGTGGGCATCCATATCCATAATCTCGAAGCAACGGCGATTCCCGTCTCGCGCACCGTTGCTCCGAGTCGCAAAGTGGCGGGGGGGATCCATGTCCGGGTTCACCCCGAGCGCTCCGACCATATCCTGATCGAGTTCTTCGATGACAAAGGCATCAACCTCACCAAAACCCGCGAGAAAAAGATTGAAGGGGCTTATTTCAAAGAGGATTTCCGCCGTGCTCAACTGCAGGAAATCGGCAATATTTACTACGTCACCCAATCCACCGATATTTACTCCGCCAGCTTCGAGCGCTTGCTACGGGTCGATACCATCCGCAACAGCAACTCCAAAGTAGTGATCGACTACGCCTATGCCGTGTCGGGGGCGGTGTTGCCCCAACTGCTGGCCAAGTTCGGCTGCGATGCCGTTGTGCTCAACGCCAGCCTGACTCCGACGGCACCTACCCGCGCCGACCGCGAAGCGTTGCTCAGCCAGTTAGGGCATGTGGTCGAGGCGCTTAAAGCCACCTTTGGCGTCCAGGTGTCGGCCAATGGCGAACAACTGATTTTTGTGGATGAATCGGGGAGTCCGATTCGAGGCGAAGCCCTGACCGCGCTGATGGCGCACATGATTTTGACGCGCCACCCTGGAAGCACCGTTGTGGTGCCCGTCAATGCGTCCAGCGCGGTGGAAGATATTGCACGGCGACATGGTGGGCGCGTCGTGCGCACCAAAGCCAACCCCACGGCATTGATGGAAGCCTGCCATACGATTCCCAATGTGGTGTTGGGGGGCAGTGGAGAAATGGGTTTCATTTTCCCACAGTTGCATCCTGGGTTTGATGCCATGTTCTGCATCGCGAAGGTCATCGAAATGCTGTCGTTGCAGGATCAGATGTCCCATGTTGTGGCAGAGGGGGACGGCTACCTCGCGGTCTCGCGGCAAACCCTGGGGCAAATTCGCTCCGAACTCCCCCGCGTTTGCCATCGGGCGCTTTCAGTGCGCTGTCCCTGGACGGCAAAAGGATCCCTCATGCGCCGCTTGGTCGAAACCCATCACCCCGACTCCTTGGAGCTAGTGGATGGGGTCAAGATTTTTAGCCCCGATCGCGATAGTTGGATTCTCACCCTGCCCGATGCCGGCGAACCTTTGGTGCATCTCTATGCCGATAGTGGCGATCGCCACTGGGTCGACAAAACCCTGCGCGAATATCGCAAATTCGTCCAAGAATTCGTGGAACGGGAGATCGGACTGGAAGATTCGGCGATGCTGCCCAACTTTGTTTGAGTCTGACGCATTCAACCCACCCCTCTCCATCCCTTGTTAGACTAAGAATCGTTACCTCCCACCGACTGTCCGTCTCAAAGGTATGGCTGATGCAACTTACCACGCTGCCCGATACTCTGCTGGTTTCCGACAAGATTCCCAATCTAAACTATGCCGCCACGCGCGATCGCTTCGACGAATCCTGGCGTGCCCCCCTCTCGACACTGCTGGGTTTAGGCCGCGCCGCCGGAGCCGATTTCATCGAATTTTTCCTGGAGCGGACGAACTACATCAGTTGTCAGGCAGAACAGGACGAGATCACCAGCATTTCTCCCAGTCTCCGCTTAGGGGCGGGGGTTCGCGTCTTCCTGGGGACGGGGGATTGCTACGTCAGCACCAATGACCTCAGCTTCAATGGGCTCAAGGCTGCGCTGGAAAAAGGCTTGTCGATTCTGGGTTTGACCCTCCCGGGGCCTAACGCGTTTGTGCCTGAAATTAACTTGGAGCTGATGCGCGACTATGCCACTGCCCGGGGCAAAGAGGCGTGGCTGGGACAGTGCAGCTCCATGCGAGAAATGGGCGATGTGCTTTTGGCCGCGAGTGGGGCGATCGCCAAGAAAGCCGACCACGTCCAATCCCGTCGCGCGGTCTACTTCCGCGACTGGCAGGAAGTGTTGGTGGCCGCTAGCGATGGCGTCTTTGCCCGCGATATTCGCCTCACCCAGTCCGTTGGCTACAGCCTCCTCTGTGCGGATGGTGAGCATCGCACCTCCATCAGCAAACGTGTGGGTAACACCAGCCGCCCCGACTTCCTCCGCACCTGGAACTATGCCGACGATGCTGACGAAGTTGCCGAGTCTGCTGGCAACATGCTCTACGCCGACTATGTGGAATCCGGTACCTACCCCATCGTGATGGCCAATGAGTTTGGCGGCGTCATCTTCCACGAAGCCTGTGGCCACCTGCTCGAAACCACCCAAATTGAGCGGAAAACGACGCCGTTCATTGACAAGAAGGGGCAAAAAATTGCCCATGAAAGCTTGACTGCTTGGGATGAAGGACTCTCCTCCGATGCCTTTGGCACCATCGACATGGATGATGAAGGCATGCCCGCCCAGCGCACCCTGCTGATCGAAAATGGCATTCTCAAAAACTTCCTGTCCGATCGCGCGGGTTCCATGCGCACGGGGCATCCCCGCACGGGTAGCGGTCGCCGTCAGGGGTATACCTATGCTGCGGCTAGCCGGATGCGCAATACCTACATCGCTCCCGGTGAGCATTCCATCGAAGATATATTTGCCTCCATCGACAAGGGCATCTATTGCAAGAAGATGGGTGGCGGCAGCGTAGGGCCAACGGGGCAATTCAACTTCGCCGTATCGGAAGCTTACCTGATTGAGAACGGCAAAATCACCAAGCCCCTCAAAGGCGCGACGCTGATTGGAGAAGCAACCGAAATCATGGATAAAATTTCCATGTGCTCGAATGACCTCGGCTTAGCCGCCGGATTCTGTGGGTCGATTAGTGGCAGCGTCTATGTCACCGTGGGTCAGCCCCACATCAAGGTCGATTCCATCACCGTTGGCGGTCGATAGGCGACTAACACCGTGTTGAGCGGCTGCCGTTAAGCTGGGCGCAGGTTTTGCAGGAGCGGAGCAACCTGCAAAAAGCGTGACCAGTAGGCAGTCCACTCCAACTACTCGTTAGGCGGCGGCAGCATAGGTTTCTCATAGGCCTATGCTTCGTGACACACGACTTCGATGTTATGACCATCTGGTCCAATAACGAAAGCGGCGTAATACGTTCCACTATATTCCGGGCGTATGCCCGGTGCGCCATTGTCTTTTGCTCCGGCTTCGAGAGACGCACGATAAAACTCATCAACTTGCTTGCGGTTTTGCGCAACGAATGCCAGGTGAAGGTGTGCAGGTGTTTCCTCGACTCGACGGATACAGAGTGACGACTTGCCATCAGAGCTAAGCTCAATCCCGAGTGGTCCCTCTGAAACGACTTCTACGCCGATTGGCTTCAAAGCTTTGAGAAAAAAGGTTTTGCTGGCTTCATAGTCGCTGGTGCCAAAGACTACGTGATCAAACACTTTTACTCCTATAACGAACGATCTTTGCGAGTTTCTACGCCTGATCCACGCACATACGGTAACTGAGTTCCTCTTCGAGGACTCTAGGCAAACGTGGTTAAGCCGCCTAACGGACTACGCATCACCGGACGGCGACAATGTGCGTATTATGACCAGTGATAGTGTATATCACCGTTTCGTGTACATGCGCTTGTTAGGCAGCGATGACAGCAATATGACTCCATTCAGATCCGTCAGCGGCTTCGGATGAGCGATCCGTCAGCGGCTTCGGATGAGCCGGTACTGGGTGAAATGCTTGTCTTGGATCACAACTTCGCCATCTTCGCGAAAGCCAAGCCGCCGCAGCGCTGAGACCCTTGTCCTACTTAGGGGTAGCAAGGCAGTCACGGAGTCAACGCAGAGTTCTTCGAATGCGTGTGTCAGAATCTTCCGGTAGAGATTAGGGCCAGCTCCCCAGTACTTTCGACTGAGGATGAGCCCCACGTCTACATCATCGCCCTCTGGTTGAAGGCCTCCCCAGCCGATAAACTCGTCATCCAGCACAAAAGCCCAAGGTCCAAAGCCGTGCTCCTCCCACATTTGTTCCTTATTAGCGACAAAGCGGGCACACTCGACATCTCCAAACTCACCCCGAGCCAGTGGCAGGTACCGCCGGACTGCGGGGTCGTTCATCAAGTTGATGATTGCGACCGAGGGAATTTTAGTCAGCCGAGTGAATATGATTCTATCGTAGTCGATGGCTGCCATGGCACAGGAGGTTGAACAACAGATTGTGGCAAGCTCGCGGCTCAACGTTCCCAATCACCGGGCACAGACAACCTTGGCAACTCACCGATTACTTGACTTTGTTCCGGTGCATTGGAGTTTATGGGAGGACAGGACTGAAGCAGAGGATATAAACTCAGCTTCAGCACTGGGACACAGGGTGGGAGACGACCATGCACTGGGTGACATTCGATGTCTACTAACATATCGCCTCGCCCCACCCTGTGCTTCTCTCTCCAACGAATCCTCAGAGGTCGGTGAGCCGCACCTTCCATAATCTTTTCGCCTTGAGCAGAAGCCGTCCCAGTTGCCTCACCAACTGTTGTTCGAGGATAGCACTATGAGTCAGGACGTGTATGCTGCTTACATTGGCATTGATTGGACCGACTCTTCGGTTGCTCCAGTGGTGCAATCGTAAAGATAAATGTCGTGTTTACGGTCGGCCCAAT
>JBCBSL010000059.1:0-19093 GCA_039819145.1 Cyanobacteria bacterium J06638_22 | reverse complement strand
GCTTTACCTACCGTGCCAACGTTAGCTATGGAAATTCCACACCGATCACCGTCACCCTAACGGTGAATCCCGTGCAGGATGCTCCCGTTGCGCGTCCTGACGGGTACACCGTCGATGAAGACACCACTCTGACGGTTCCCGCTGCTAACGGGGTTCTGGACAATGACACCGACATTGACGGCGAAGTTCTGACCACGGTGTTGGTGGATGATGTTGCCTCCGGCACCTTGACCCTGAACCCGAACGGTTCTTTCATCTACGTTCCCAACGCCGATTTCAACGGCACCGATACCTTCACCTACCGCGCCAACGATGGCACCGAAAATTCCAACCTCGTGACGGTGACCTTAACGGTGAACCCGACGCAGGATGCCCCCATCGCTCAACCCGATGGGTATACCCTCGATGAAGACACCACCCTGACGGTTTCTGCTATTGAAGGAGTGCTGGATAACGACACCGATGTCGATGGCGAAGCCTTGCGGGCGGTGCTGGTGGATGATGTTGCCTCCGGCACTCTGAATCTGAACCTGAACGGCTCCTTCACCTACGTGCCCAATGCTGATTTCAACGGCACCGATACCTTCACCTACCGCGCCAACGATGGCACTGAAAACTCCAACCTCATGACCGTCACCTTAACGGTGGATCCGGTGCAGGACGCCCCCGTGGCTCAAGCTGACGCATACACCCTGGATGAAGACACCACCCTGACGGTTCCCGCCATTGAGGGGGTACTGGACAACGACACCGATGTCGATGGCGAGGCTCTGACTACTGTGCTGGTAGATGATGTAACCTCCGGCACGCTGACCCTGAACCCGGATGGTTCCTTCACCTACATCCCCGATGCCAACTTTAATGGCACCGATACCTTCACCTACCGTGCCAACGATGGTACTGAAGACTCCAACCTCGTAACGGTGACCCTAACGGTTAACCCTGCACCGGATGCTCCGGTGGCTGAGGGCGACGCATACACCCTGGATGAGGACACGACCCTGACCCTGACGCTGCCCGACAGCGTTTTGCAGAACGACCGGGATGTGGAGAACGACCCGCTGACGGCTGTTTTAATCGACGATGTGCAGTCTGGCACCCTGACCCTGAATGCGGATGGCACCTTTAGCTATACCCCCAATGCGGACTTCACCGGAACTGACCGCTTCACCTATCGTGCCAACGACGGCACCAATACCTCCTTGCCCGTCGAGGTGACCCTGACCGTTGACCCCACCCCCGACGCTCCGGTTGCGGTGGCTGACCAGTACACCTTGGCGGAGGATTCCACGCTGGCGGTCAATCTGCCCCAAGGCTTGTTGCGCAACGATCGGGATGTGGATAGTGACCCCTTGCAGGTGGAAATTATTTCTGGAGTTAGCAACGGGACGCTGACGGCGATCGCCGATGGTACCTTCACCTACACCCCCGACGCCAACTTCAACGGGGTTGATGAATTTACCTATCGAGCCGTTGATCCGACGGGGCGCTTCTCCGATCCCGTGACCGTCACGCTGGATGTCACACCTGTGGTTGATGCCCCTATTGCTCAGGGCGATCGCTACGCCATGAACCAGCGGGAAACCCTGCGGGTCAATGCCGCGAACGGCATCCTGGACAACGACACCGACGCGGACAATGACACCCTCACAGCGCAGTTGATTCGCACCACCGCCAACGGTCGCCTGACGCTGAATCGTAACGGTTCCTTCGTATACATTCCCAATGCGAACTTTAGTGGCACTGATACCTTTACCTATCGCGCCAGCGACGGAGGCAACCGCTCCCAGCTCACCACGGTCGCCATTGATGTGGCGTTCCAAAACCGAGCCCCTGTGGTGCAGCGGCCGATCGCCAATCAGGTTTTGCAGGAGGGCGATCGCTTCTCCTTCCGCTTCCCGGCTCAAACCTTTGCAGACCCCGAGGGACAAGCGTTGACCTACAGCGCGCGGCTCAGCAACGGCCAGCCCCTCCCCGACTGGCTCAACTTTGACGCCAATACCCGCCGCTTCTTCGGTAGACCCAACGATAGTGATGTAGGCGACACGCGGGTGCGGGTGACTGCGACGGATCCCTTTGGAGCCAGCACCAACGATATGTTCCTGTTCCGGGTGGCCGATACCAACACGGCTCCCCGCATTGGAGAATCCCTCTCAAACACCAACGCGACGGCCAACAGCAATTTCAGCTTCCGCCTACCCCGCAATGCCTTCATCGATCCCGATGCGGGGGATGTGCTCACCTACACCGCTCGGTTGAGCGACGGGAGCGCTCTGCCCAACTGGCTCAAGTTCAATGCCGATACCCGCCGCTTCTTCGGGCGTCCTCCAGGAAATGCCGTGGGATCCTACACGATTCGGGTGCGGGCGACGGATGAGGCCGGAGCCTCCCGCACCAATCAGTTCATCTTCCGGGTCCGCCCCGGCGATGTGACCCGCCGCCCAACGGGCGACAATCTCATCCTGGGTACCCAGTGGAATGACTCGGATAGCGTGCGCGGTACAAGCGGCAGCGATCGCATCAACGGCCTCGCTGGTGATGACTACATCCGTAGCTTCGGCGGCAACGATGTATTGCTCGGCGGTAGTGGTGAGGATGTGCTGGATGGCGGCATCGGCAACGACTGGCTGATTGGTGGCGGGGGTAATGATACCCTCATCGGCAACAGCGGGGCGGATGTGTTTGTGCTGAGTCGTGGGGAGCGCACCGACCAAATCCTTGACTTCCAGGATGGGAGCGATCGCATCGGGTTGAGGGATCTGTCCGTCGCTGACCTGCGGATGGTGCAGCGCGGCAGCACCACCGAGCTGCATATCCGCAATACCAACCAGGTGTTGGCACAGCTTTCGGGGGTTGCGGCCAACAGCCTGACCGCTGCGGATTTCATCGCTGTCTAGTCAACAAAATGCAAAAAAAGGGTGGGCGCTGCCCACCCTTTTTTATGTGATTGTGTGGCTGCGATGCGGCCACACAATTATGGAGCCTGACGAGGCGTACCGCGTAGCGGCACCCGGGACTGGGTAGAAGACTGTGGTGATTCCCCCGTAATCCGTCGCAGTGCAACATCCGTTTGCAGCACCGAGATCGCTCGGTTGTACTGGGGATCGGCCGACGTGGCGATGGACTCGGGGTTGCGGCTCAGTTGTTGCCGTTGGGCAGCGGTCAAATCTATCGCCACATCCGGTGTGATGCCTAGCTGGCTAATATCAGTGCCATTGGGGGTGTAGTAGTGCGAAATGGTAACCGCCAGCCCGGAGCCATCGGAGAGCCGATAGACTTGCTGCACCAGCGCCTTGCCAAAGGTTTGACTGCCAACGACTGTGGCTCGTTCGTTATCGCGCAACGCGCCCGTCAAAATTTCACTGGAGCTAGCCGAGTTGCCATCCACTAGTACCACCAACGGCAACTGAGTCAATGCCGTGTCGTTGGCTCGGATAGCAATATTCTCGCCGCCCCGATCCACCGTGCTGACGATGGTGCCTGTGGGCAACCACATCCGCGCGATCTCAATACTGGCATCGAGTAAGCCCCCTGGGTTGCCCCGCAGATCGAGCACGAATCCTTCGGCTCCCTGCTCTGAAAGGTCTTCGATTGCCGCCTGCATCTGCTCCGCCGCATGACCACTAAACTCGGTTAGCTGGATGTAGCCCACATCCACACCCTGCTCTTGTTTGAGGCTGTAGTACACATTGGTCAGCTCAATGCGTGCCCGTGTAACGACCACATCAAACTGCTCCTCAGATCCCCGCTGCATCTCTAGGGTAATGGAACTACCTTCATCGCCTCGAATGCGCTCCGACGCTTCTTCCAAGCTCATGTCATCGGTGTCTTCCCCATCGATGGAGAGGATGCGATCGCCCGCCTCGAGCCCAGAGTTTGCCGCAGGCGAATTCGGCAGCACTTCAATAATCATCAGCTCATCCGAGCCATCCTCTTTCTGTAACCGAATCCCCACCCCTGACAGTTCACCCGAGGTTTGGTTCGTCAGCACCTCATACTGCTCGGGAGTCATAAACCGCGTGTAGGGATCCTGCAATTGCCGCAAGGCTCGGTTCAGCGCTGCATAGGCTTCCCGTGTCGAAGAATATTCCTGACTCAACAGCTCATAACGAATCTCTTGCCAATCCACATTGTTGAACGTGGTATCGACATACTCACGGTTAACGATTTGCCACGCCTCATCAAGAACCTCTTTCGGGCTGGCTTCCAAGCTGGCATGAACCGCAGCACTCAGGTGGGGCGAGATCAGCGCCAAGCTGGTGCTGGCAGCGAACAATCCGGCGAGCAAAAGGGGATGACGAAAGGGAAGAGAAAATCGACGGGTAGCAGACGACGCTTGAGGCTGAGGATTTTGAGGCATATTCGGGATGGAATAAGGTGCTGATGAGAGGTTGCTAGTGCGAACAAGCAAAGCAGAGAACCGCGTCTGATAGCAGAAAAATAGGTAGCACGTAACCACTATCCTCGCGGGGGTAGCTACCTGAAGAATCCAGTCAATGCGTTAAGCCAATGCGTGGCAAAGCCCCTGAAGACAAAAAGTCAATGTTTGAAATGAGCAAGCTACAGCTAGAGAACAACCACAGCTGTGCGTCGTTTGCAGGTACAACAAAACCAAGGCTGGTTACCTGATGCTGCAAGCTAGCAACCACAAGTCCTTGCCCCTAAGGTTTCATTGAATCTGCCCTAAACCGAAACTGTCTGTCAAAGGAATTCTATTGAACGAGCCATGTCCGAAGACAATGACCCTCTGCATATCGACAGCGAGCGGACAAGTCAGACAAGCAACTCCTCAATTGTGCTTTTAGGATAACCATTCCCTTTGACGATGTCTCGACATTTATGTGACAGTTTCTTCATTCAAGATGCGATCGCCATCTTTCTTCATAATCTGAATAATACATCTGTACTTTTTGCTGTTATCCTGCGAGTAAGAAACAGGGCAGACGCAATGCCTGCGGAATCCTGAATCAATTCGTTGTTTTGGGGGTTACGTCGCAGCCATCAAACCAGCGCAACGTCCTGAAAACAAGATGTCCTGAAAACAAAAATGTGTGTTGAGGAGCGATCGCCATGTCTGTTGAGCAGACCAGTCAGTTGCTTCAGCTCATTCTCAATTCGGTGCTCATGGTCGCGGTGTGCGGGGTCATGCTAATGGGCCTGCTAGCGCATCAAGGCACCCTCTATCAGCGGTTGCAGTGGCTCAATCGCGAGTGTCGAGAGCAGCTGATGGGAACCGCCTTTTTAGAGCGCGATCGCTTCCAGACCATGAAGCATCAGCAGAAACTCTTGCGAGAGCGCTATCGACAGGCGCAAAACAGTATTTTCCTGGCCTATGGAGCGGTGGTGGCGTTGTTGTTCAGCACCTTCCTGCTCGCCTGTCGTACCTTTTTGCAGGTCAATGGTTTGATCCCCGGGTCATTGCTCTTTTTTGTGCTGGGCAATATGGCCTTGCTGGCAAGCGCTGGGCTGGCCTTATTAGAAATCCAGCGGGAACGCCAATCTATGTTGTCGGAGCTACGGGATTGGATGCGCGGGGTTGATAGTCGCGTCGAACCGCCCCGGTTAGCGCTCCCCCCGAGCCGCGATCGCCACTCTAGCCCCCGGCGATCGCGCCGCCGCGCTCGCGTGAGCTGACCTCAAAGTCGATAGTGTCGCGCGACCTCATCCGCTGCCCGATGAAGCAGGGAATGGCGATAGACCAGCGCATCAAAATCGTCGCCATAGCCTCCGCCAATCACACAGGCCACTGGATACCCTTGGCTGAGGCAGGCATGAAGCACCTGCATTTCCCGGCGGTAGATTCCGGTGTCGGTGAGGGCGAGTTTGCCGAGGCGATCGCCCACATGGGTATCGACTCCCGCATCGTAAACTACCAGGTCGGGCTTAAACTGACTCAGCAAATCCGGCAGATAGGTCGCCAGGGTTTGCAGATAGTCCTCATCCTCCATGCCCTCGGGCAGCGGCACGTCTAGGTCGCTGGTCTGCTTGCGTGCTGGGAAGTTGATGGCGCAATGCATCGAGAAGGTGAACACATCGGGATCATCCTGAAAAATGAACGCCGTGCCATCCCCCTGATGCACGTCCAAATCCACAATCAAGATGCGCTGGGCCAACCCCTGAGTCTGGACAAAGCGGGTGGCGATCGCCAGGTCGTTGAAAATGCAAAACCCCGAACCGTAGTCGGGAAAGGCATGATGGGTGCCCCCAGCGGTGTTGCAGGCCAACCCCGTTTGCAACGCCAGCTTTGCCGTCAATGCCGTGCCGCTCATAGCAATGCAGGTTCGATGTGCCAAGGCCGGACTCCAGGGCAAACCGATGCGTCGTTGCGCCTTTGGGTCTAGGGTGCCACTCCGGTACGCGTTCACATAGTCGGGGGTATGCACCTGTTCCAGCCAGTGCTGCTCTAGCATGGCGGGCGCAACAAATTGATCCCCTTCCGCCACGCCATCCTGCAGCAGCAGGTCATGCAATGCCCCAAACTTGTTCATCGGGAAGCGATGGTCAGGGGGGAGCGGCGCAACGTAGTCGGGATGGTAAACGAAGAGAGGAAGCATTGATGGATTGTTTCGGTGGAGGAGAGCGGGTGGTTGTGAGCGTAGGGTAATCCGTGGGAATAGCTCTACGTCAGACGGTGTTGGTCTAAACGAGAGTTCTAAAATCGAACGGGCGATCGCCATTCCTGTGCCAAAGCGACGAGACGCTAGGGAGAAGTAGCCGGGAAGAAATCCAGGGAATAGCGGTAGAGGGCGACGGGGCGATCGCCTGCTTGCTCAAATTCTGGATCCTGCGGGGCTAGGTAGATAGCCGTCACTTGGTCGGCAGTAATACTGGGTTCGTCCGTTTGGGAGGGATCATGGCGCGTATAGCGGGTCGTGGTTTCCACCTGGTTGAGATACAGCTGATTGGAGCGACGAAACTCCTGCTGAAAGATTTCGCTGGTGACGAACTCATTGGGATTGGGGGTTTCCGTGGCACGGGCAGAGATGGTGGAGATCAGGCGGCGATCGCCCTGTAGCACCGTCAGTTGCCGATTAGGATTGGTCGGATCCACCCGCACGTCTACGACTCGGCTAGTTTCTACATCTGCCGACTCATCCAGATATGCCCGTGCCAGATTCAGCCCATTGAAGGCACGATCGGCCACGGTCGGCGATGCTGTTGGCAGTTGTCCCAAACCGCCAAACCCTCTGGGTAATCGAGGGCGATCGACAGGGACAAATCGTGCTTGAAACGGGATGGGTTGATTCAAAAACCGACGATTTTGCTCAAATCCAGGGGTCGTCACTGTTGGGGCTAGAGGCGCAGCCAGATCTACCAGAGCCGTCGTGACATCCCAAGTTCCCCGAAACCAGTCGGGATAGTACAGATCCCCGGCTGCGGCTTGAACCGGGGGACGCGCCTCCCAGTTAGGGAACTGCTCCAGTCGCTCGGCCAGAGGCCCCGCGATCGCCCCAGCACTCCATCCCAACACCATCAGCCCCGCGACCAGGCCGAGCAGGACGCACCGTAGCCCACCTGCCGCAATGTGAACTCGCGAATCCAGCCGTCGGGGTGTGAGCGATTGTTGACCTGTGGCGATCGTCCCAATCTCGCTGCAAACCTGGGGCATAGCACGGCGCAGCCCCACAAAATTTACGTTTTGCCAAAACAGACGTGACATCGAACAAAAGTCAGCTATGGTTGTCGGGGATAAGTTTTTAGGGGATCAAGAAAGCCGCTCTCGACCCACCCGTGAGGGTCGGTGCTGGTTCTCACCCCTTCGTTATTGTGAAGGATTGTAAAGGAATTGGTGTAGCTTTTCAGGACAGGGTGCGTTTGCTTGAGCAATAGATTCGACTCCAGGGTTTAAGGGTGTGTCTTGTGTGGCTCTGTCCTGGTCTCAGGAAGAATAAGGGGCATACATATGAATAACAAGCATATTGGATGGGTGCTAGGTCTGGCGGTAGGATCGCTGGTCGCAGTGCCATCCGTCGAAGCGCAGTCGATTCGTCCCGCAGACGATGGCACGGGAACCCGGGTGCGGGTAGAGGGCGATCGCCATCGCATCACAGGCGGTCAAACCTCCAGCGACGGCTCCAACCTGTTCCACAGCTTCGAGGAATTTGGGTTAACCGCTGAAGAAATCGCGGTCTTTCGCTCGGGTGGCAATATCGACAATATCTTGGGGCGCATCACCGGAGGGGATGCATCCTACATCGACGGTTTGCTGCGGGTGTTTGGGAGTGATGCCAACCTGTTTCTGATCAACCCCGCAGGTATTGTCTTTGGCGAAAATGCCCGCCTGGATCTCGGGGGCAGCTTTACCGCGACGACCGCAACGGGGATCGGCTTTGGCAACGGCTGGTTCAATGTGGTGGGAACACCGGACTATGCGAACTTGGTCGGTGCACCGACCCGCTACGACTTTGCGGTCGATCAGCCGGGAGCGATCGCCAACTACGGCAACCTGACAGTGGAAAATGGCAGCGTCACGCTGCTGGCGGGCACCCTCGTCAACACGGGGGGACTATCGGCACCCGATAGCAACCTCACCCTGGCAACGGTTCCGGGTTCCAGTCGGGTGCGGCTGACCCAGGAAGGTAGCCTCCTCAGCCTGGAAGTCAACTCCGACAGTATGCAGCAACTGGTTGACGATCCGCTGGCGCTGCCGGAGCTGTTGACGGGGGGCAATATCGCGCCGCCTGAGGCATTGGCCGTTGAGTCCAATCAGGTGCAGATTGGCGGAGCTGTGCCTGTGGGGGCGGGAGATGTGGCGATCGCTTCTTCTCAACCCCTGCGCACTCAGAATGGCGTCTTTACCGCCACCGAAAATTTGACGATCCTCAACACGGATCTGCAGAGTTCCGAAAATCTGTCGCTGCTGGCGGGGGACACGGTTTTACTGCGGGATAGTGCAGACGCTCCGCTGCAGTTGACGGCGGGAGACCAACTGCTGATTCAGGGCAACCAGACCGTTGATATTTTTGCGCTGACCCACCCCGATAGCGAATTGGTTTCTGGCGGGGATATGGTGTTGCGATCGCCCAACCCCGTCCTTGGAGATGCCTATTACCTCAGCGGCGGCGACTTCCGCATCGAGCAGTCCGAAAACGTCCTAGGGATCCTCCTTAGCCCGTTTGATCCGGTCATTCGCTCCCGTGGTGATGTATCCTTTGCCTCTTACCGAGGCGCCTCGCTGCATGTTATTGCCGGGGGACAGGTGCGCATACCCGGTGCCGTCACCATTACCGAAGCTGATACTGCCACCGGACTGGAAGAGCGAATTACCCTGTCGGATGGACGCGCGATTCTGGTGGATGGCCTGGAGCGCCCCACCCTGGATATTCGTGCTGGGGTTGCCAATGTCAACGCCACGAATATCGACGGTACCCCCCGCCCGCCTGACCTAGATTTGAATCCGGGCGAAGCACCGTCCAACGCTAACATCACCATCGGCTCTGTCAATGTTTTGGGAGACAATGGGCTGATTTTCCTCAGCACGCAGTACGAACCGAATACCAACCTCTCCGGCGGCAATATTCGCATTCAAGACGCTGCGACCACACAGGGGGGCGACATTATTGTTGATGCGCGGGGCAGTGCAACGTTTGACAGCTTGAGTACGGGCGATGTTGACGATGACGCGGGCAATGTATTGGTGCTGGCAAACGACGCCATTCGTCTACAACCAGATGATGATCAGGCCATTCGGACATCGGGCGAAGAAGCCGGAAACGTAACACTAACTAGCCGGAACGACACCGTGCGGATCGCGGGCGATATCCGGGCGATTGGCAGCGAGGATGATGGGGGAACTGTGCGCATCACGGCGGGCAATGCCGTACTGATCGAGGGGGAAATTGTGACCCGGGCGTCTGGGGATGATGATAGCGGCAATATTGTGGTGCGCTCGATCAGGCGTATCTTGACCGATCGCCTCGACACTCAAGCCACCAATGGGCAGGGCGGCAACGTTACGTTGGTCAGCAGCCTTGGCGGGATCGAAACTGAGGCGATCGCCACCCAGGGCACCGTCGGTGGCAATGTAGAGATTGATGCCAATGGCGAAATTTCTCTTAACACGATTACCACAGGCACACTCGATTCTACGAGAGCTGGAAACCTTAACATCTCTAGCGATCAGGGTGGTGTTTCTGGTGAAGCCGTGGAGGCTTCGTCTAGCGAACAAGGCGGAACCATTGAGATACGGAGTTTAGATGATGTGACCTTCACCACCATCACGGCAGTGGGGAACACGGGCGGTCAGGTCGTCATCGAAAGCGACCTTGGCCAGATCACCCTGGGCAACGTGGACATCAGTGGCACCAGCGTGGGTGGGCGGATTGATCTCTTCAGCGATGGCGTGGAAACCGGAGACCTGACGGCCGTCACGAGTGCTGGTCAGGGCGGGGAAATTGAAATCGACAGTTCTTTGAACCTCGTGACGGGTAACGTATTTGCTAATGGTACAGTCGGTGGTGACGTGGAGATGAGTGCCGTTGACGCTATCGAAACCGGACAAGTTTCGGCTCGAGCCACGGATGAAGATGGCGGCGATGTTTTTCTTGCAACGGAGGGTGACATTGATGGGGTGTCGATCGATGCCCGGGGCGGTCCTGCGGGAACTGGCGGTGGAGTCGAGATCAGAGCAATAGGCTTTGTGCGAATATCGGGAGCGATCGACGATGGTGCGATCGGGGCTCCGGCCAGCATCACAACCTCTTCGGCTCTTGGAGATGGCTTG
Organism: Cyanobacteria bacterium J06638_22; assembly: GCA_039819145.1. Lineage (GTDB taxonomy): Bacteria > Cyanobacteriota > Cyanobacteriia > Elainellales > Elainellaceae > Vacuolonema. Next base: position 8,370 of record JBCBSL010000059.1, on the reverse strand, counting down.
ATTGAGATCAACCATGGCGGCTTTGCGGCCGATGAGCCTTTTGTTATCGGCGATGCTCTGGTCAATGGCACAGCAGCGGCTCTTACTACGGGGGATGATACCGTATTCCCTTTTGAAGAATTTGAGGCCGATTTCGTGCAAGGGAATATCTCAATCCTGACGTCAGATGTTGACGATGACTTTTTCATCGATGATGACTTCGATGATGACCTCGATGATGAATTTGAGGATGACCTGGAAGACGAGTATGAAGAGGATGACCTAGAAGAATTTGAAGACTTGCAGCTCGATGCCCTCAGCCTAGAAACCTTTGGCGATGAATTTTATGCGGAGCTGGAAGGCGAATTTGTGGGCGAGTTTGCAGATTATCTCGATCTAACCGATACGGCCGTTTCATCGGTGGATGATGCCCGTGAAACCCTATTGACGGTGGCACAGGCTACGGGTATTCGTCCGGCATTACTCTATGTCAGCTTCGTCCCAACGGTGTTTGGGGAAGAGGATCCGGAGAATGATCAGCTCGAACTGGTGCTGATCACGCCAGGTGAGGATCCCGTCCGCAAGCGGGTTTTGGGGGCTACGCGATCGCAAGTCATGGAGGTAGCCAACCAATTTCGCCAGGAAGTCACCAATCCCATCCGCACCCGCACCACCAGCTATCTGCCCTACGCCCAACAGCTCTATGACTGGATGATTGCACCGCTGGAAGCGGATCTAGAAGCCGAAGGCGTCGAGAATCTTTCCTTTGTGTTGGGGGCGGGATTGCGATCGCTCCCCATTGCTGCGCTCCATGATGGCGAGGGGTTCCTCATCGAGCGCTATAGCGTTGGCTTGATGCCGAGCCTCAGCCTGGTCGACACCCGCTATCGCAACATTCAAGATAACCAGGTCTTGGCGATGGGAGCTGCCGAGTTTCAGGATCAGTTCCCGCTGCCAGCAGTGCCCTTTGAAGTCGAAGAAATTGCCAATGAAATTTGGGAAGGGGAAGCGTTTCTCAATCAGGAATTTACCCTGGCCAACCTACTCGCGCAGCGGCAGGAGACGCCCTTCGGCATCGTGCATCTGGCTACCCATGGGGAATTTCGTTCGGGGGAACTGAGCAACTCCTATATTCAGTTCTGGGATCAGCGGTTGCAGCTCGATCAGTTGCGGCAAATGAACCTGAACGAGCCGCCCGTAAACTTGCTGGTGCTGAGTGCCTGCCGCATGGCGCTGGGAGATACCGACGCCGAACTGGGCTTTGCTGGACTGGCGGTGCAGGCTGGCGTGCAAACCGCTCTGGCGAGCCTTTGGTATGTGTCGGATGCCGGAACCCTGGCGCTGATGACCGAGTTCTACCGAGCGCTCGAGGAAAACCCAACCAAAGCCGAAGCCCTACGCACCGCCCAACTCGCGATGCTACGGGGAGAGGTGGAGTTGACTGAAGATAGCCTGATGAGCCGTGGCGTTTCCGCGATCGCCCTCCCTGCGGACTTGCTCAAGGGCGACACCCCAAACCTGGCTCATCCCTACTACTGGTCGGCCTTCACCTTGATCGGCAGTCCCTGGTAACGCAAAACGGCCTACCACGAGAACCAAACCCAGAGGATATTTTGAAAGCCCCGTGTTACAGGGCTTTCAAAATATCCTCTGGGTTTGATTCTCGTGGAGCACTACACTACTGGGTGGATTCTTCCAGCCATTGGGTAACGCCTTCGGCCAGGGATTCCGCTAGGGCGGCTTGCTCATTGGGATCGACAATCCACTCAAATTCGGTGGGGTTGATCATGAAGCCGAGTTCCAACAACACAGACGGAGCAACATTGGGGCGTGTGAGCGCTAGGTTATTCCAAAAAACGCCGTAGGAGGGGCGATCGCGATCCTCAACCAAGTGATTGTGGAGAAAGACGGCAAGGCTATGAGCCTGGGCGTGATACCAGAACATGCCAATCCCCGCCGTGTTCTCAGCATCGCCGTTGTCGGGAAGGGCGTTGTAATGGATGCTGAGGGCGAGGGTGGGTTCCAAATCTTGAATCATATCGGCACGATCATTCGGCCAAAGGTCGGCGTCATCATCGCGGGTCATAACCACCGTGGCTCCCCGTGCCTCCAGTTGATCGCGCAGCAGTCGGCTGACAACTAGATTCACATCCTTCTCCGGGACCCCGTTTGGTCCTCGCGCTCCCAGGTCTTCGGGGCCGCCATGCCCCGGATCCACCAAAATTGTGATGCCATCCAGGGGGCGATCGCTCCCCAAATCCACCTGGGGCGGATGGCGCAGGGATAGCACCAGGGTCGTGCCCTCGTAGTGCAGCTTGTAGCCCCATTGCTGATCCGACTTGAGGGCGAAGCGATATTCCACCCGATCGGGGGCAGGCTGTGTCCAGTCGAGTCGCTGAATCACCGGATCATCGCTGAGGTAGATGGTGTCGGTTTGCGCGGTTGCATTGTGTAGCGTCAGGGTGAAGCGATCGCCCTCTTGTAGCACCGACACTGGGATCGGAGCTTGGAGCGGAAAGCGCACCTCCGTCCAGCCATCAACAACCCGAGAGGTAACGCTGCGAATCAGAGTGTGGGGCGGCACGGAACCCGCCACTTCCTGCACATCTGTATCGCGAATCCATGCGCCATAATCCAACCGATACCAGTTTGCCTCCCGCCCGGTCACGGCAGCGCGGGTGCCCGTCGGCAAGGGCGTCAGCCGAGAGTAGTTAGTGCTAGGCCCCGTCCGAGCGGTGCCCGAGGCGGCGGTCACTTCCACAATTTGTGGCTGCTGGGACGAAAGGATAGAGATACTGCCCGCTCCTGCTTGGCGCACCGTATCTGACCCCTGCTGCAACCAGAATTCTGGGAGACCCAAGTCCAACGAACCCGCTGTGGGTGCCTCCGCAGGAATGAACTGGCGGGCGATCGCACATCCCTCATAGCGCTGCGCCGAGCTAACTGGGATCGGTTCATTCTGATTCGTCAGCACCGCATAGTTTGGTGGTAGCTCCACCCCATTGGGTTGGGGCAGCAGCGGCAGCGTGCGATCGCTCAACCGCACCGATACCTCGCTATCCTGAGGAGCGATCGCCCCAAAGCACAGTAAATCATCGGGCAGGCGAGAAATATCCCAGTCGGGCGTCAGGGTTCCTTCGGCAAAGGCAACCCCATTGGGCAGGGGCGGCAAGGGCGACACCCGCGTCACCAAAAGCTCCAGGGTTTCCTCCCCCTGCTGCACCACAAAACGGTTTTCCCCCATTTGCAATGGAAAACTAGGGGCAAAGTGTCCGGCAGGGCTGCGATTCTCCAGCGACTCTCCATTCACAGTGACGGAGGCATCCGGTGCAGCGGTCCCAATCAAAAAAATCTGCTCCGCCGTGGTTTCATGGTTCTCCGGCGGATACACCACCATCAATGGCGATTCGGCACGGGCAACGGCTGTTATTCCCACGGTCATACTCGCTGTAACAGAGAGGGCGATCGCCCCCATCCATCCTGTACTGTGCATCCAACCGTTCATCACTGCCAATCCTCCCATGCGTCGCGAAATCGGGCGTTGGCTAATCCTCACAGCCCTTACCCATCCCCGTGTTATACCATCTGGCATCCTGCGCCGCCCAGCCCGTTCAACGAAACCATTGGAAAGGAACCCCAGAGGCACAGAGAAGTTGGCACTTTGTGTCTTTGTGCCTTTGTGGTGAGATATCCAGCCTAAGGGGGAGAGATGCCAGGGGATTTGAGGCGATCGCGCTGAGCATCTGTCAGATCAGGGTAGGCCGCACTGTCGTAAGTTTGCCGTGACCAAGCCGAGGGACGGGGCGAATACTTGTAGAACAAGGTTCGCCGCTCCCGATTTTGCGCCCAGGGTAGCGTGCCATGGGTCAGCGCTTCGGTGAACAAAATGGCGGTGCCCGCCTTGCCGGGAATGGCTTGCACACAGGTGGGCTGGGACTGGCTCATATCCCTCCACTCGCGCGGCAACGGCAGATTGCTCTTGTGGCTTCCCGGAATGCAGCCAAAGCCCCCTTCGCCCGGATACACATCCGTCAGGAAGTAGGCCACCGCTGTCAATCCGTTATACATCCGCCCATTTTGGAAATGGTAGTACTGGCAAGGGTCGAAGGGCGTTGCACCGCCGTGAAGGTAGCTCCCAATTGGCCCAGTTCCTTGGCGGATGATATGGAGATAGTTGTGATCCAGCCGATAGCCCTCCCCCAACGTAGCTTGTAGGTAGGGGGCGATCGCCACCGGATCAATCAACTCCCGAAAGGGTGTGCCCCAGGGCAGCACCCCATCGAACCGCAGCCAGGGTTTGCCTGGTGGCAGATTGAGAGCTGCGATATGTTGGGCGATCGCGTCATTGATAGCGGTCAGTTGTGCGGCTGTTAACGCCTTCTCGATCACCAGAAATCCTTGCAAATCAAACAGGTAGCGTTGCTGCTCGTTCATTGTGGGTATTCGTTGGAGGGCAATTGTGATGGGTAACCCGCACGCTTAGGGTTATAGCGCTAGGCACTTCAGTTCAACCCAAGTTTTTTGAATGCCCCTCGCCGCATAGGGTTGCAGAATCTAAGGATGATTTTTTTGAGGAAGGGGGGTGCACCGCGTTCCCCTTCCCCAAAAATCACCCCCTAAATCAGCCAGGCGACGTGCATGGCTTTCCGAACGTCTGGCCTAAGGTAACTGTTTAAGCCAGGGCGGCGGCTCACTGAACCTGAATCAGTGCCAATAGCATGGTTTGCCCCCTGCAAGAACATGTATCTGAAGCCACCTGTCATTTCTTGATGTTGGATAGACGACAATTCATCGGATCTTGGTAATTCCCCTCCGGCAAAATATCCTTATTCTCGAAAAGTGAAATAGCACGCTTTGATACAGAACTGTTATGAATCCATCTTCGATATCTTCACAGCCTTTAGCGAACGTCCCATCGACTCAAAAGGCAATGCCCCAAAATGATCAGGTTCAGCCCGTTTTAGGCTACAAGCTGAATGTCGCCAGTTTGTTAGAACAACATGCCAGGGGACGCAAGACGTTCACCCGTCTAGCCGTCCGCAAGGGCAAGTTTGTTGTTCAAGCTCCCAATCTTCCGGGTTGCAACCTGAGCAAAGTCAACCTCTGGGAAATTGGTCTGTCCAAGGCCTGTCTCAAGAAGGCAAACCTTAGCGAAACAAATTTGGCACGAGCCGACTTGAGCGGAGCCGACCTGTCGGAAGCCAACCTGTGGAAAAGTCAGCTTCCTAAAGCAAATCTGTCGGGTGCCAACCTCAGCGGTGCCTTTCTTGGGGGGGCAGACTTGCATGGTGCGCAGCTTGCCTGTGCCAATCTCAGCCGCGCTGATTTGCGTGGTGCTGACCTGAGCGATGCCGATCTGCGTGGTGCCATCCTCGACCAAACCATCATGCCCGACGGATCGCTGCACGCCTAACCCGCTAGGTGTGGCAACAACTACCGATACCGATATAAGAATGCGGATATCAGACATTAATGCGGTTAAGCCGGAGTTGGGATTCCAACCCCGGCTTAATGCATTGCAGCTCGTTGCAGCGGAGAAATTCAGATTTCAGCAAGCGTTACGACGCTTCACCCAACCAGAAGGCGGTGGGATTGGTGATGGGTTGGCAGTGGGGCCACGATCGCCAGAATGTCTCAGATGCTGTGTAGGGGAGAGGGGGGAACCCCATGCCAAGGCAGAGCTGAGTCAGCGCTGCAACAAACGGTGCCCCATGCCCCGGATATCCGACATGGGCATGGGCATACTCATGCACAACGAGTCCTCGCCAATGGTTCGTAGGAACGCGACCAACATCAATCAAGAGTGTGATTGGGGTAGTGTTGGGGTTGCAGCATCCATCAATGCCAAAGGCAGAGGTAATCGGTGCCGCAAACACCTGCATCTCACGGCGAACCTCAGGCCGAAAACATTGATGACACTGGTGCAAGTAGTGCTGTAGGTGAGCATTGATCGTTGCAATATGGACAGCAATCCAAGTGCAAAGTCGCGTGCGATCGCCCAAATTATCTGGCAGGACAATCATGCTGGGTTCTAAAGCTAGAGACTGCACCCGATACAGGTATGACAGTCCAATTTCATACGCTTCTGTCGTAGACACCTAAACCAAATTGCTCCGCGCGACGGCACTCTTTTCGTCAGACTGACGTGAGACGCGCATCAGTCCTGCTCAATAGGAATCTGGCTACCATCCAAAAACCGAGACGTAGGGAGCAGCATTGCTGTCCTTTTCGCTATCGGGAGCCGCAGCGGTCTCTGGGTCGGCGCGGAATTCGGTGCAAAAGGAGGCAGTGCTAAAGCCGCCAAACCGCTTGACGGTGCTGCTTCGCATCCGCAGATTTGGCCCTACAAACCAGAATCGCTCGACAGAGCTCATCGTCTCGTAGTCCGTTACCAAAACCATGCCGCCATCATCATCCATTTCGTAATACCCAATCACAGGAACGATTTCGGCATAACCGCGCTCTCGCAACAAGCGCCCTTTACGAGAATTGTCGGCATCAGGTACTAACACAAAAATAGTCGAGCCTTCATGGTTCTCGTCATCCTCTTGATCCCATGCCATGGCTGCCTGCCAGGTCACATGCGCCCCGCCGATCGCCAGCGCGGGCTCAACCTCATGCAGAGCACAGATTTCCAATACTTTAGGATGATCTACCGGAAGCGATTCAACGGTGATATCAGAGTCTCCCGTTTCGGCACGACGAAAGGGCAGATGGTGCGTCGTGCGCTGCGATCGCCATGTCCCGGCGCTGAACTGGAAAAACTCCATTGCATCTGAAAACGTCTTCATGCAGAAATCCCCGTGCGATATAAATCCGATGGCAAAGCTAAATCTAAACAGATCTAAATCTAACGTAATTTTACGGTTCAACAAACCACTAAGTTGGTAGGTGTAATTAAACCTAAAGCCCTAAAAACCTGCGCCGCCCGCGCTGCGGGCGGCGCAGGTTTTTAGGATCTGGTTTTTCATTATGCCGAGCTACTTACCATTTCCTCGGCATTTATAGAACCCATGTATCGCATGAGGAATGCGCAAAAAGATCCAGCGATTTTCGCTACAGTCAGCTGCAACGGAAGTCCCGCAGCATCGAGGTTGCACAAAGAACTGAGTTGTATAGCCATAACCCTCAAAGCTAAGACAAGATATTGGGTATTGCTGGCTAAAGGGATGATTTTTTTCGAGAAGCGGCGTATCCACGCCGCTTCTCGAAAAAAATCATACTCAGATTCTGCAAACCCAGATATTGAACGGTCATTCCCGTGAATACGGGAATCCAGAAAGGCTAAATAAAATGCCCGATAAGTGTTTGATGGATGCCCATTTGCATGGGCATGGCGGGATCTCAATAACCTATCCTGGCTGACTTAAGGTATCCCTGAGTGCCGAGCAAAAAAAAGGACTTCTGGATTGCCCAGAAGTCCTTGCTGTATTCGGAGGTAGATCGTTGGCTAGACGAGGTCTGATTGATGCTGCTTCACCTCATCTGCCATCTCGGTCGGTTCAGCTTGCTCGATTGTTCTCCAGTGGCAGTCTAGGGCACGTGCTTAGAAGCGGAAGGCTGCACCCAGTTGCAGGCTAACTGCCGAATCGTTGCTGTCCTCATAGGCGTCAATGCCAACTTTGGCGTCACCATAGATCACGATGTTGTTGGTAACCGCCGTCTCAGCACCTGCTGTGAGTACAGGCGCGCTCTGATCGCCCAGGGGCGTGTTCGAGCCTTCATCGGTCACGAAGGAGTAACCGCCACCCAGATAGAGGTTCGTGCGGGGTGCAATGGGCACATCGTAGGTAACGATGGGCATCAGCGCTGCGCCATCTTCCCCAATCAACGCGGCACCACGAATGGAAACGGGAGCCAGCGGGATATCGGCACGACCCTGGATATTGCCGCCAAAGCTGCTATCGCCATCTTCATCTTCGGTAACACCAGCGGCGATCCCCGCACCGATGTAGTTGCCATCCATCCCGCGCAGCAAAGGTTGTGCCGAGGCCGCATCAGCCAACAAAAAGGTCGGTGTGGCGATCGCCAGTAAAACAGCCGAGCGGGTCAAAAGGGTTCGAAAGATACGTTTCATGGTTGGTCTCTCCAAAACAATTCGTTCTAGACGAAAAAAGGAATATTAGGCACCATCCTGTAGATGTGGGGAATGAACGAGTCGGGGCGATCGCCATAGGAACTGTTACTTGTCAGGTGAATAGATAGATTGACCCTTGTCAAAGCGATCGTTTGCGTTCAAACCCTGTCGTAAAGCTGTTGTGTTTAAGCTTATTTCTGTGCTTAATTGGGGACAGTTACAACACCTATCCTTGTTGTATCGACTGAGGCAAAAAATGCGTTTTGAGAATAGCCTCTTTCTTCAGGTGTCACAAGGGGAGGAACCTTTTGTCT
>JBCBSL010000058.1:0-19102 GCA_039819145.1 Cyanobacteria bacterium J06638_22 | reverse complement strand
CCATAAAAGAGATGCGCGAAAAGGCGCTAGCTGCGACAGGTCGCTCCAATGTTCGTCAAGGGAAGCGAATCCGTTTCCCACGATCGCCATCACCAGAACCAAGACCACTTCCATCCAGAAGCCAAGCGACTTCGCCGATGGTCTAGACTTCGCCGCGAATTTCTTCGACGATGCCATCGCGAACCAGAATTTCGACCTGCATCTTCTTCGCCAAGTTGTCGCCCTGCTCGATCTGGCAGTAGCTATCGATCGCGCCCTGCGCTACTTCCTTTTCTAGCTCCAGTAATTGCACTTGTTGCAGTTGCTGGAGGGTTCGATTCTTGCGCTCCAGCACTTCGTTTTTGCGTTGACCGAGTTGTTGTTGCAAGTTGCTAATTTGGGTGGCGATCGCCGGTTCCTCTGGGTTGCCCCCCTGTTTTTGCACCTCTGCAATCATCCGCTGTCCCTGCAATTCAAGTTGCTGCAATTGCCCATCAAGCTGATTAATTTGCGCTTGGAGTTGTTGCTGCGCTTGATCTTTCCATTGTTGCGTCACAATCACTTTGACCGTAACGGGGCGTTTGAGCGTGAGGCTTGGTTTTGTGAGATCCATAGAGATTCGATGATGTCAGAAACGAGAGATAGGGATTTGGATAAATTTACCTAGCCTGACATCAGAACCCTTGCAGGAACAGCTTCACACTGAATGTCAGGTCAAGCAAACATACCGTCAATCATACTGCGATAGCGATCGCTCACCACGTTTCGACGCACTTTTAGCGTCTGGGTTAGCATCCCATTCTCCATCGTGAAGGGTTCCGTTAGCAACACAAACGGCCCCACCCGATCATCGGGGCGGTAGCTAGGGCGGTTTTTGATCTCTCGATTGAGTTCCTTGCGGAATAGATCGTGAACCGGGGAAGCCTCCAGATCCAGGCTGCCATCGGGGCGATGCAGCACCACCCCGGCTTCGGTTGCCCAGGCTTCTAGCGCCTCAAAATTGGGCACAATCAGCGCCCCCAGCATCTTCTGATCCTGCCCCACCAACATGGCTTGGTCGATGTACGCACTGCGGAGGCAAGCGTTTTCGATGGGCTGCGGTTCAATGTTTTCGCCGCTCGTGAGGACGATGGTGTCCTTCGCCCGACCCGTAATGGTGAGGTCACCCTGGGGGGTCACCCAACCCAAGTCGCCCGTGTCGAACCAGCCATCGGGATTAATGGCCTTCGCCGTTGCCTCCGGGTTGCGGTAGTACCCCATCATCACCTGCAAGCCGCGCACCAAAATCAAGCCTTGCTGACCGAGAGGCAAATCGTTGCGTGTTTCGAGATGCACGATGCGGGTCTCGGTATGGGGCAGCGCCCGGCCATCGGCTCCACGCAGGTTGTGGGCGGGGCGGCGGACATGGGTAATGGGCGCGGTTTCCGTCAAACCATACCCACTGAGAATGGTGACGCCTACAATTTCAAAGAAGTCTTCTAAGTGCTCGGCAATCGAACCGCCGCCACTCACCACAAACTTCAGCTTTCCCCCCACCCCGGCGCGGATTTTTTTGTAGACGATGCGATCGCCCAACCAGTGAAATGGCGCAAAAACCCCCATTTGCACCAGCGCCATAAATTTGTCAGCGGCAGAGGGATTGAGGTTCTCTAAATTGAGGTCTTGCCAAGTGCGGCGAGCTTTGATGTAGCGATCGCTCTGCTTTAAGAAGAACCCCACAAGCTTTTGCTTGCTGGCGGGTTGCTCCCGAAATTGTTTTTGGATGCCTTCGTAGATGGATTCCCATAGCCGAGGCACCGCCACCATATAGTTAGGGCGATAGTCCTTCAGATCTTTTTTGACATGGCGAATGTTGGTATAGGTCTGAGTGCAGCCATGGCCAAAGACGAAGTACTCAAAGGTACGCTCGTAGCAATGCCAGATGGGGAGCAGGCTGAGGATGCGATCACCAGGATGCAGATCCACCACCGTTGCCGCCCCAGAGATTTGTGACAGTAAGTTCTGGTGGCTTAGCATCACCCCCTTTGGACGTCCCGATGTGCCTGAGGTATACATCAGGGTTGCCAAATCCTTGCGCTGGCAAGGGATCGTTTCTAGCACATGGTGCTGACCCGCTTCCATCACCTGCGAAAAATTCAACACTTCCAATCCAGCATAGGTTTCAGGCGGTTCATCCGATAGCAAAATGACGCGCGACACGGGCATTGGCTCGGGTTGCGCAATCAGTTTTTTCAGAGTTTCCATATCCTGAATCACCAGGGCCGCACTTTCGCTATGGGAGAGGATGTAGAGCAACTCACCCGGATCAGCCTGGGCACCGCGCACCGCATCGATCGCCCCCGCCGCCATGATCCCTTGATCCGCAATCAGCCAGCGGGGTTGGTTGTCGGAGAACAACGCGACATGATCCCCGGGTCGAATGCCTAAGGATTGCAACCCAGCCGCAAACTGCTGAATCTTCTGGGCTAGCTCGGCATAGGTGATCGAGACCTCGGGCACCGCATGGGGATCATGGAGCGCCACCACTGAACCAAAATGCTGCGCGGCGATCGCCCACAATTCAGGAAGCGATTGCAGCGCGTCGTAGTCAATACGTTGCGAACGAGCCGCCGGGGTAGAAGGGCGAGTAGCCATTTGCGTCATGGGTTGAACTCCTGTCGGTGCAAGGGGGTAAGGAAGCAAACGAACAGCCTAGAAGGGGGAGGCAAACAGACTAGAAATGCTTCCACTATTACATTCTTGAGAAGACGTTTGGGAAGCCCCGTACATTGCAAAGTCTGATAGTAAAAGTTACTAAAAGCCAATGTATAGGATGGGCTTTCTCTCAAAGTTTCTCTCAACGCGGGGTTGAAACGTTAATTTTCTTCGCGTACCCCGCCAGGAAAATCAACATGTTCCGAACCGTTTCAAACGACCCTTCAGGATTTTTCTTAACGGTAGGCAGCGGAGCGCTAGAATGACAGACGGCATGGACGGTATTTTTAGTGAAGCAAGCGAGGATGCGGGCAATGCCAAAAGCAGTATGGAACGGAACCGTTGTAGCGGAAAGCAATAACTGCGTTGTGGTGGAAGGAAATCAGTATTTTCCGCCCGACGCCGTCAAGTCCGAGTATTTTCAAGCTAGCGAAAAGCGCACCGTCTGCCCCTGGAAAGGACAGGCCCGTTACTACGACTTGGTGGTGGACGGAAAAACGAACTCCAACGCGGCCTGGGTTTATCCAGAAACGAAGGATGCGGCGAAGAATATAGAAGGGTATTACGCGTTTTGGGGAGAAGTGAAGGTCGAAGGGTAAGGACGGGGGTGTGATGCTCTCCTGTTAAGGATGGGCATACTAGCCTTTGTTCCATCCCCCATCGCTGCCTTTTGCTCCGTTTACTGACGCCTATCCGTTTGCTAATGCCTAATGGTTTGCCGACACTTGATAGCTTTCCAACGCTTGATAGCTTTCCAACGCCCAATAACAGATCAATCCTACGATTAAGTATTTGATGCAAGTCGATCGCCCACCCACCCCACCCAATGCACCGTTATTGGACACCCTGCCTGATATCCCTGGATTTGGCGGCACCTGTCCACGTCGTACCCGTGTCCAAATTGACCTGTTGATGTTGGCGATCGAAGCGCTAGATCTCAAGACCTCCGAGTCTCTCCCCAGTATTGCCGAAGAGCTGGCACTGCAAGAGGTCATCCACAACCGGGTTACCCTCTGGCGGATGCGCTCCACCAATCCGCTCCGGCGCTATGGCAGCCAGTACAGCGATCTGAACCAAGACCAGGCCAAAGCCATGGTCGTTCTCACCTGCTATGCGGCTCGCCGATTGATGGTTTTGATTCAGCAGTTGATTGCGGTTCAAGAACAGTTGCAGCGGCGCAATCTGCCTTGGGAATCCTCGTTTCGGTTGTCGGAATACTTGGAGCGGTTTCGAGCCCATTTTCGCTCCCGGATGAATCCCAAGCGTTCTGCTGTGGTGATTTACAACACCGAAGAAAAGTTGAATAATTTGGCGCTATCGTTGTTGGGGCAACTGCTGTTTTGTACCGGAGCAGCAGGACCGCAGCGCCTTTGGTTTAGTTTGTTTGATGGGGAAGTGGCATGACGATTCGGCGCGAGTATAGCCTACCCAATTGCACGTTGGTCGTCGAAGGGCTAAATAAAGACGGAACAGAAGGAGCGGCTCATCCTATCCTCAATCTTGTGACGAGTGTGGAGTGCTTGCTTCCAGGACAGAAGGAACCCATCGTGGGGGGGCGATCGCTACTCGACGATTTAGCACGAACCGTTACTCCCTATGCTCAATCCTTCCTCAGCGGCATCCCCCATCCGGTGCTACCGGGTGCCCATGCGTCGTCAGTGTCCCTGGAGCGAACGGAGAGCGATCGCCACCGCCTCACCATTCGCCCCACGGATGAAAACGGTGTCAAAAACGGACAGGGTTCCGCCAATGGCAGTTCACTGGAAATTGAACTGGGCACCGTGCAACTGTTTGACCTCGTAGAAGCGGTGGATCAATTGCTGCTCGATCAGCAAATTCTGCCCGATCTCAGCCTTAATCTGGCGGCGGTGTCGCGGCAATATGTGGCGAACCAGGAACCGATGGCTAAGCGCATTCTGCCCGCTGCCATTGGGGTCTTCAGCCTTGCTGCCGCTGCTGCAGCCCTCTTCTTCCTGCCGATTCCCGAACGGGCGGTGGAGCCGGAGCCAAATCCAGCTCTGGAAGATTCCCCCATCCCGGCACCCGAAACAGAAGACGGCGCGACACCGCCGGACGGCACACCCGAGGAATCCGATTTCGAATCCATTGCGCCGATTACGGACGAAGATCTTGATCCTGAAGCGGCTACTCCCGCAGAAGAAGCAGAGGAAACGCCTGCAGCGGAGGATGCAGAGGAAGAGGATACGACAACAGACGATGCCGCTGCTGACGAAGCCGAAGCTCCTTCTGAGTTGGATGATGCCGTGAGTGGAGCGCCACTGATTACGGATGCGGTGCAGATTTCTGATCTACAGGATCAGTTGCGCGATCGCCTGGATTCTGCATGGACAGAAGAACCCAGCTTCTCCGAAGCGTTGGAATATCGGGTACGGGTCGCCGAAGATGGCGAAATTCTAGGCTTCCGCTTCGTCAACGATGCCGCCCTTGAGAATGTGGAAGAGGTTCCGCTGGGAGATCTGAGCTACACCGAAACTGAGGATTCCATCCAAGAGCCCACCGCAGAATACCGGGTCGTCTTTACGCCCGCCGGGGCGATCGAAGTTAGCCCCTGGCACGGTCGTCCTAACCCTTGAGGACTGCATGAAGGTAAAGTCTTATATCACTCTGGCCGTAGAACCCAAACGATGTTTGGGTTCTACGGCCATTTAGCCGGATTTGGCATTAAAGCAATTTTCAGCTTGCCGATTGGTGCAGATTCCAGCCAAAGATGGTTGGTTGATCGGTTGGTGCAGCCATGGTACGCCCCTGGCAATCGACCCGCCAACGTTGGGCATCCGATTCCCCGATCATGCCCGCCTCAAATAGCGCCTGGTCAGGGCGATCGCCGCTCCAGCCCAAGAGCACCGCATGGCTGTACGGAAAGCCACTGGGGGCGATCGTGTAGGCTTGCTGCGTGGCGCCATCCCAGATCACAGCAAAATCCGAAGCTAGGTTGCTGCTAAAAAGCGACTCAAACTCTCGGATCAGGAGGCGATCGCCCGCCCTAGACCAACTCACAGGAATGGCAATGGCGATCGTCCCAGCGCTTTCCAGTTCTGCATCACGAATAAAGGGATTGTTGGCAAAGGGCGCATGGATGGGAATGGCGTGAATATCTTCGGTTTCGAGATTCTCCACAAACAGGGCGCTACTGACCTGACTGGTGATCAAAGGAGTATTGCCAACGCGCAGATGAATTCGACTGTAGGCCACATGGCGACCATCGGGAGAGGGAAGTGTGGGCGATCGAAAGTAGTAAAGCTGCGAGGGTTGTGGAGACTGCGCCAACATGTCCATCACCCATGCCCAGGGGATAGGAAATGGGCTGTTCAGCGGATCGCACTCAACGCTTGGGTGAGGGGATTGCATATTGTTTGAAGAGGTGGAGGAGCAACGACAATGGGGGGAAGATGTCACCTCTAGTCCAATTGGAAAAGCCGATTACTCAGTCCTAACGATCCTCTACGTGTCTCATCCGGAATGGATTGCAAAACTTGAACATCAAATATTGCCGTCGCGTTTTTTAAGTCTTGAATGTTCGCAGTCCGCAACAGCAGGTATTGCTCCAATAACTGTGGCTTTAGGCTGATTAAAGGATTAGGTGGGCAATACTCAAGCTTCTCGCGTTGATTATTCTCGCGCTGATTAAAGAAATCTCCCAAGACTAGGCAGAATCAACCTTTCAGGCACAAAGCCCACAGTTTCCGTCAACTTTGTCTATACTCAGCAGAGTAGACCCTCGGCGAAAGTCAACCCTTGGCAGAATGCGCCGAATCCCAGGAGCATAGAGGATACGGAGCGGAAAAGAGAAATGGGTAAGCAAAGCACCTCTAGCGTACATTTGTGAGGTTCTGCCCAACTACACTGTTTGAACAGCATGACTGTTTGAACGGTATGTGTCTAAGTTGCGTGCACTCAAAGGGCAACCTGCTTTACGCTTTGTTTGCAGATATTCGTCTCCCTCTTTGCTGGTTATGCTTGAGCAATCCTGTAATTGCATTCCTGCTTCACCTATTTCGTCAGGCCCATGACTCAAACACCAACAACCCCTTCTCCTGGAAAACCTTCTTCTGGAAAGCCTGCTACCCCTTCCCGACCGCAGCAGTGGACGGTTGGGATATTGACCCTGCTATGGCGATTGCTATTGCTGGGGGTTGGGGGAAGCTTGGCATGGACGTTGGGGATAGCGATCGCCCAACTCTTTCCTGGCAACGTGGCGAACCCACCCCTCACCGAGCAGCTCATCCGTCGCTCAGAGGCAATGGTGGATGGAGTGCGGGGATGGTGGCCCCAGTCGGAGGTGTCTCCCCCAACGGTGGAAGCAACGCCCCAGACTGCCCCCAGCCCGACGCCACTGGTGTTGGATGCAACGGTACAGCAGCAGGTGGAAGGGGATCTAAATCGGCTAGAGGCCGATTTGCAGGTGTTGCGCGATCGTGCCAACCGGATCGAAACCCAACTCGGCATCTTGCCCAGCCAAGAACCATTGGAAACTCGCCTGCGATCGTTACGGCAACGGTTGGATCCCAATGCAGACCTGACGGCGATCGCGCCTCAGCCGATTACCGTCGCAACCGACGAAAATCATGCTCTCCGCATTACCTTGCCGAGTACCCTCCTATTTGAGGCCGACGGTCAGCAGTTAAAGCCCTCCTCCTACGCCATCCTTGATAGTGTGGCTACCGACCTGCAAGCCTATCCCAACGCCACCATTCATGTGGAGGGCTATCCCGATGCAACCGCAGATGGCACCCCCGCTGAACAGCGGCAGCGCTCCTATGATCAAGCCAGTGCGATCACCCAACAACTTCAGACTCGACTAGGAGAGCGTTACCGATGGCTCAGTGTCGGCCATGGAGTCGGTCGCCCTGCTGATAGCACTAATCCCGCTGCTCCAACCAACGCCCATGTCGAGATCCGCATTGACCCCGATTAAGGATTGAGGCACCCGGTTCTGAGTTGAGGCACTCGGTCCCTCTGTTCTATTATCAGTGCGAAATCTTATTGTCACGGGAATTGGGTGCCTATGGATAAGCGTTATTTTATGCCTGAGGACAATCGTTATTTTTCAGAACATTCAAAAGAACGGATAGGTGGATAGTGTCCACCGAGCATCAGTGCAGGACAAAAAATTAAACCCCACCAAAAATCAAAGGGTCTCTGGTTTTTGTCCTGTAATCAGCCACCGAGCACTCAATTGAAAGACAGAATAAGAATTTGCATAAGTTCTGTGTATTGAAATTAGTTTTCCAAGCGATCGCAATCGCTTTCTCAAAGCCATAGCTACTCAAGATCCATCGGGATCGCGGATTCTTTAAAAGTTTTTGGATTCAACTTTGAAAAAGCTCGGTACACTCTAGAGACGAATTAAGATAGAAACAACAAATGTTCTAGTTTCAGTTCAAGGAAAATATGGGATGTAATCTGCTTGTTTTCCTAGAATTGAATGAAATGCAAGAACATTTGTTCTGTCGTCGACATTCATCTTGTCGTCAAATAATATGGGTTGGCGCAACGCATATTGGCAAGATAGCGATAAGTTCATAAATCCTCAGAAATGCAGGAGTCTCGCTCTATTTTTTGAGTGTATTTTGTGAATGTATTTTTAAGTTGCTTTGAGCGCATGCGCGTTCGTTTAGGAGTGAAACTATGTCCGCTGTCCCTCAACCGATGCCGTATCTCCAGCAAGCAAGCTACGGCTCGCGGGGAGAGCTATTGCGCCCTAGCGATCGCCCTCGCTCCATGAACCTCGCTGCCCCTGCTGCTCGACGCTCGGCTTTACCCGTGCGCCAACCCGCAGGGCATTTGCGTCCAGTTGCCACGCCTCCCCGGCCCACTCCAATTCATCCAACACCGACGCGTTCTGCACCAAACGTTCGTCGTCTATCGACGGCCAAGCCTATTCCTGGCTGGCTACGGGCGATGGCGATCGCTCAGGGCATTGCGCTACCCCTTACGTTTGCGATGGTTGGGATAATGGGGATCGTCTACGGTTGGTCGGTTTACACTCAGCAGCGCTGGAGCCAAAACTACGACCAGCTCGACCAGCTCTGGCAGCGTGAGCAACAGCTATTAGCCGCCGATGAAGCGTTCAAAAATGAGCTGGCGCAGCAGGCCATGAATGAAAACAACGCGCTAGTGGTTTCCGATTTGAATAGCACCCTATTTATGGATGCGCCTCCGCCCGTTGCCCCTCGTCCAGTGGCTCCTACCGAGGCGATCGCCCCTGCGCTCCAGTCGCCCAATCGGCCCCTTGCCTACTAATCGCGCCGCCTCAATCGCCTACTGATGTAGAGCACCGGTTCTTTTCGCCGCCCGAATTCTCTGTTCCGCCTTTGCCCTATGAATCGTTCGGGTTCTACAAAGCTAACCCCCATCCGTAGACGACGGCGATCGCCTCGCCCCAAAGGCGGTTCGCCGTCTACGCCGGGGCGATCGTCCCGTCCCGTCCGACCCCCTTCGGCGCGGGCTAAGGCACTATCGCCCAAACCCAGCAAGGCTAAGCCCGTTCAAGTATCTGTCGAAGGGCAAAAGCGGCGCTCAGGCCGCAGCGCACCAACCCTCTCGCTATGGAACCATCCCAAGCTTCGCCTCATCGTGGTGTGGATTGTGCTGATGCTGGGCGTTCTTGGCTTGTTGGCTAATCTGATGCGGCTGCAAGTGTTTTATGGTGACGAGTTGCAGGCACGGGCGCAAGAGCAGCAGACCCTACGGATGCGGGAGATCATGCCCCGCCGTCCGATCGTCGATCGCAATGGCAATGTGGTGGCTGTGGATCGCCCAGCTTATACCCTGTACGCCCACCCAATGATGTTCAACACATCGCAACAGGAAATTGCCGAAGCGCTGTCTCCGATCATCAATCGCCCCGTTCAGGATTTGGTTCAGCTTTTTCGCTCTGGGGAAACAGGTCTCAGAGTCATCGATCGTTTACCAGAAGCCGTTGCGAACTCCATCTATGGGTTGCAACAGGATGGCCTGGAGCTGGTTCAGGGACAAGAGCGCCTCTACCCCCAGCAAGACCTCTATGGTGAAATTGTCGGCTTTGTGAATAGCGATCGCCTGGGGCAAGCAGGGCTAGAAATGAGCTACGAGGAACGGCTGCAACAACCCATGCGCGAGGTTGAGTTGCGCCGCACTGGCATGGGAGCCGTATTGCCCAACTCTGTGCCGGAAGACTTTCCCGCAGCCGATGAGTTGCGCTTGCGCCTCACCGTCGATAGCCGCCTCCAACGGGCAGTGCAGCAAGCCCTTCGAGAAACGGTTGAGGCTCACGGAGCGCAGCGGGGTATGGTGATTGTCATGGATGTCAAGACTGGGGAAATTCGCTCCCTGGTGACAGAGCCAACCTTTAACCCCAATCAGTTTTATCGAGAATCCCCCGAGCGGTATCGCAATTGGGCCGTCAGCGATCTGTACGAACCAGGATCGACCTTCAAGTCGATCAACTTGGCGATCGCCCTCGAATCCGGCCAGATCCAGCCCGGAGACAGCGTGGTTGATGATGGGCAGATTTTCATTGGCGAATGGACGATTCAAAATAGCGACTATGAGTATGCGGGGCCGCGGGGTAGCCAAACCCTAACCGATGTGCTGAGGCTCTCCAGCAATGTGGGGATGGTGCGGGTGATGCAACATCTCAGCGCCGATGAATACCACACCTGGCTCGAAACGATTGGGCTGGGCAGCCTGACAGGAGTCGACTTGCCATCTGAGATTGAAGGCATCCTCAAATCCAGCGAAGACTTTGGTGCCGATCCCGTTGAAGTGGCGACAGCAGCCTTTGGACAAGGTCTTTCACTCACGCCCATTCAGATGGCGCAGCTCCAGAGTAGTTTGGCCAATGGGGGAATGCTGGTTACTCCCCATGTTGTGGCGGGTATGTTGGATGCCGACAATCAGCTTCAGTGGACGCCCGATCGCCCAGCTCCTCGCCAGATTTTTTCGCCCCAAACTACGCAGGCTGTTCTGCAGATGATGGAAGCGGTGGTGGATAACGGCACAGGTGAAGCGGCTCAAATCCCCGGATATCGGGTTGCAGGCAAAACGGGAACGGCTCAGAAGGCTAGCCCCAACGGTGGCTATATCGACGGTGCCCGGATCGTAAGCTTTGTCAGTCTGTTCCCCTCCGACAACCCGCAATACAGCATTTTGGCCATTATCGATGAGCCTCAAGGGAGCGATGCCTATGGCGGAACAGTCGCCGCTCCCCTGGTGAAAACAGTGATAGAGTCTATCATCACGACCCTCGGGGTGCCGCCCAGCCGCCCCGACGAACTGGGGGGCGATCGCTGGAATGTCCAACCCATCGAAGAGCCGATTTATGAGGATGAGGGCTGGGAAAATTGGGGGGATTGGGAATCCACCAACGAATGGGGCGGTGATGAATGGGCGGAGCAAGCTTGGTAAGGATCCAAGCGTGGTAAAGATCCAAGGGGAGTAAGGATCATTGATTACAGCGATTTTTGCTAGCTCTGTCTAGCTTCCAAAGCTTTACACTCTAATTTGTTTGCAATCAAATTTGTTTGCAATCAGAGCTCTTGATCAGACGTTCCTAAGGCTCACTTGCTATGGGATAGGTGGTTATGGCTGTCGGGGGAGGGGTGATCGCCAACCGCCTGTTGTTCTGGCTGCGATCGCTAGGGTCAAGACGCCGCTCAGAACTCAGTGGGGATCGCCTACCCAGTTTGTCATGTATCGATAGCACGGAGCCGGAGTAAAGCATTCCCTTTCGCTCCAAACTACTGTACCGTTTGGATTCAGGATGCCCCCTTTTCCCACTATCTCCATGGATTCATTAGATGCTTGGCTGGTGCTGGCTATCGGGAACAGCCGCTTGCATTGGGCACTATTTAATGGCGAGGCGTTGCAGCAGACATGGGATACCCCCCATTTCTCGCGGTTGGCGATCGCCTACCTCTGCCAGCGCGATCGGCAGGATGATCCCCCCCCCGAACTTTTCCACTTCCCCTACGAGGGAATTGCTCACCTTCCCCTTTGGCTGGCGTCGGTGGTGCCCCAGCAAACCACACTCTGGGAAAACCATCCCAACCCCATGCGGATTACACTCAACGACATCCCAATTCAGGGCTTGTATCCCAGCTTAGGAATTGACCGGGCGCTAACCCTGTGGGGTGCCATTCAACAGCTGGGCAGTCCTGTCTTGGTGATCGATGCGGGAACGGCTCTCACCTTTACAGCGGCGGATGACCAGCAGCACCTCCTCGGCGGCGCTATTCTGCCAGGAATTTTGCTACAAATCCGGGTATTGGTCGAGGGAACGGCGGCGCTACCCCTAGCGGCGCTGCCCAAGGGCGCGTCCCTTAACCGCTGGGCAACGCAAACGCCCGATGCTATCCGGAGTGGTGTGTTTTACGGCGTTTTAGCAACCATTCGAGATTTTGCAAACGATTGGCTTGGTCGCTACCCCGAGGCGGCGATTGCCCTCACAGGGGGGGATAGCGATCGGCTTTACACGTCCTTGCAAGCCAATACCCCAGCCCTGGCAGAGCGTATTCATCTAGATCCGCACCTCCTCTTTCGGGGGGCTCCAGCCATTCGCTATGGCAATGAGAATCGCTCGATGGCGTAGCGCTACCGTTGAGCCATCCATTGTTGAATCGCTTGGGCGATCGCCGCCTCCTGCTCTACTAGGGAACCCGTAGGCAAGAGCCGCAACTCCGCAAAAGGAGCCGTTGCATAGATACGGTTCCGAGCAACGGTGTCGGGAGACGCGGCATCTGCCTGCAACAGGAGTATGGGAATTTTGAGGAGGCCCAGTTGCGCCTCGACCAACTCCGCTTTGATGGCTCTGCGCCGCCGCCGGAATAGGAGTTGGCAGGCCACAGGCGATCGCCGCAACTGTCGGCGTTCGGCCAGCCAGTGCTGCGCGGTGCGCCAGCGCAATCGGCGGACGAGCGGTGCGATCGCCTGCACGCCCCACCCAAGGAGCGGCAGCCGCCCAGCCAACCATCGTTGCTGTCGCCAGCGATCGCGCCCTGTGGCAACACCTTCGGGATCCATCAGCACCAACCCGGCGACTTGCTGGGGATGGTGCAGGGCAAGCTGGGTTGCCACCCACGCCCCAACGCCCTCGGACACAAAGAAAGCCGGCCCAATCCGCAACTGGTCCAGCCATTCCATAACAACTTGCACTTCCAGATCAATGGAATAGGCTAAACGGGGGCGATCGGATTCACCAAACCCCAGCAAGTCCAACGCCAGCCCATGATGGCGATCGCCCAACCGCTGTAGCAGCCCATCCCACTGGGTGCTGTCCTGCCAGTTACCATGCAGAAAAATGATGGGAATCCCTCGCCCCACTTCCCGCCAAAACACAACTCCCTGAGTCAAACGCAAACGTACATTGCGAGTTAATGGTTCCATAGCGAACCGTCTGTCCCTCTATCTGCAACCTTATCTGCTCATTCCTGCAACCTGCGGGCATTTCTAGCCCCAACGGAATAGTGGAAACGGGGACACCCTTCCGCCAGCAGCGATTCGCAGATGCCCGTCAGATTAACCTGAACAGTAGTGTAACGTGAGCCTGCAACACTGGATGCGTCGCATCTATCTTCTACTTCTTGACATTGAGCTTGCCCGCCGGACGACGCGCTAGCCGCACCGTGTGGGGAAAGACACCGACCAACAATGCAAATGCTTCATCCGGTAGCTTCTGCACCGCACGAGCGTCAAAATACGTTTCAAACTGATTCAAAATCATCCGTGCCCGTCCCACAGCGGGGCCAGAGGAATCGGTAAACTGCTGAGTCAAACGAATCCACTGGCGACGAATAAGGTACGCTTCCTGGCACTCATCGTGGTTGGATGGGGGAGCCAGGCAAAGGTCACCCACCGGAATAACTCGGCGACAATCCCGATCGAAATTCCCCCCAACAATGGCGCCCGGCCCAGCAAACTCTGCATAAAACCCTTTGACAATCAGCAATCCGTTCCGCTGACGCTTATTAACAACCAGGAGATGGCCTTGGAGCAAATAGTTGGCTAATGCAGTAGGATCGCCTCCCGTCAGGATGGAAGTTGGGAGGGTCGCATCGGGGTTGGCCGATTCCGTGGATCCACAGTCGGGTACATCGGCTAATGAAGATTGCGGCGCTTCATCCATTGGCGATCGCCCGTTTCCGCTATCCGGTCGAGGCTGAACCTTATTGTCCTGGCTCATGGTCGTTTTCCTGGTTCGTGGACACCGTGTCAGTTGCAAGGGTTGACCGGAGGAGAAATATTGTTCTCGAACATAAAATTTTTGCCCTCCCATAGTATCAACGAACATCGAGACGTGGCGTCAATGTTCGTGCGCTCCCAAAAAGTTCTTGATATCTTCACATGCTTATTCGGCATGGCCAATAAGGCGCGACGCGCTCCGTAAGTTTACGTAAGTTCGGCGATTGGCGATCGCTATGAGCGTCCAGATCTATGAGAAGTCAAATCATTAAGAGGACAGCGCTTTATAGAGGAGCGTTTGCTGTGGCTGCTGCAGGAGGATAGCCAACGGATTGAGTTCTCTCCGGTCAGTGACGAACCCCAATTTCTGGTAGAGCGTAACCGCTGCGTCGTTATTTTCCAAAACATGTAGATATAAGTCTTGATATCCCCATTGCTTGGCCGTCGTCTCACAGGCTGCAATCATCCGACTGGCAATTCCATGGCGTCGATAGGTTGGCATAACGGCAAGATTAGACAGGTAGGGGAATGCGCGAAACCAGGTTTGCAGCGATAAGGAAATCTGGGGACGGACACTCATCTCAACGGTACCAATGATGCAGGGGGCAGATGTGGCAGACTCCGGCGTATCCGAGGGCGGCACAACGGCAACCAAGCAGCAGTAATGGGGCGATCGCCGCCTCAGGCGATTGCGAATATCCTCACGGAGTGCCATCCGCCAGAAGGGATAGAGCAGCCCAGCCAGTCCTTCCTGCCGATGAAAGCTGCTAACGAGCAAATCGGCCAGGGCATCAACATCAGAAATACGAGCGGCCCGAATCTGGCAGGCCAGTGGTGCGGCATCCGATAGCGGAACATTCACGGGATGGCAAAGGGGATAACGATTAAGAACCACATAAGAAACACAAAAGACAATCCGCCTTCTTCACCGACAGATAGACCTGATCCGTAGAAGAACTGAGGGAAAGATAAATTGTGCTTACACGGTAGACACCTGAGTCTACGAAATATACTTACTTCATATTGTAGAGATGAGGAGAATTCCTTCAAGCCATAAATCCTTCATTCGTTACGATAGGTTAGGTCTACCTTCGGTCGCTAGACGAACATGAGGAGTAGGGTCAGTGCAAAAGGATCATGGGGAGCTTCCTATCATCCTTGTCTGGGGCCTCTATTGGCCACCCAATTTGTCGCCATTGGCGAAAATAATGGGCTGCAACCCCCAAACGCTCATCATTAAAAACTCATCATATAGAGAACCGATCAGGCTCTCTGAGACAGGTTATCTTTAGTAGTACTGGGTAAATTTCAGACATGAATTCCACTCTGGGTGCAATGCAAGCCAACTATGAAACCTCCTCAGTCTGTTCGGTACAATGCACCCAATGGACGCAATTCATTGATTTAGTGGAACGTCTACCCCTTGTGCGAGGGGTGTGCAGCGTGCTTCCAGGTTTCATCTCATCCAAGATCCTGAGCCAGGGGGCAATCAGGATCCAGCGACTATCGGTTAAGTGATTTACCGGTCCGTAGTGCCGGAGTGCAGTGCATGGGCGTGTCAGACATAGTCAAGCCAAAAATATTGGTTGTCGATGATGAAACGGACAACCTCGATTTGCTTTACCGCACGTTTTATCGGGAGTACACGGTATTGCGAGCCGAGAGTGGAGCCGAAGCGTTGGCGATCTTAGAAGAGGAAGGTGAGGTTGCCGTCATCATCTCTGACCAGCGCATGCCATCCATGAGCGGGACGGAGTTCCTTAGTCTGACCGCACAACAGTATCCGGATATCATCCGGATCATTCTCACGGGCTATACCGATGTGGGAGACTTGGTGGATGCGATTAATGCCGGAAAAGTCTTTAAGTATGTCACCAAGCCCTGGGATGACGAAGAACTGAAGGTGCTCGTTCGGCAAGCGGTTGAAACCCATAATGTGCTGAAAGCGCGAACGCAAGACTTGAAGCGCACCTTGCGGCAAGAAACGCTGTTGAACGCGATTACAAACACCATTCGCAGCGCTCCCAGCTACCGCCAAATTCTCCAAACGATTGTCGAAACCGTTGGTCATATGTTTGAGGTGGATTGCTGCATCATCCGCCCATTTCCCGGAAACCCCAACGCGGTTACCCCCTTTATCTATCGCTCCAAGGACTCAGTCATTGCTCCAGAGAAACAAGCCTACCTGCCAGAAACAGTGTGGGAGACTCAGGATGTGATGGTACTGAACGATGTGGCGTCGGATCCTCGCCTCGTCGCTCATCCCTTGGCTAACGATGGAGAGCTGCTGCCGCCGAATACGCTGCAGGCCTTTACCGAGATACAGATTGCCTCCAGTGTGATTGTGCCGCTGATTGCGCAGCAGGAGTTGGTGGCCGTGCTGGCCTTGCATCAGCTCCACGCTGTCCGCCGATGGCGAGATGATGAAGTGCAACTGGCTGTGATGGTAGCTGACCAAGCCGCAATGGCTTTGTCTCAAGCCTATGCCTACGAGCAGGTGCGGGAGCTAGCACGGCGAGAAGCCTTGGTCAATACGATCACCTCGGCTATCCGATCGAGCTTGGATCCCCAGGAAATTTTTGCGGCCATTACAAAGCAACTCGGGCGGGCACTGAAGACCGATGGTTGCGCCCTATCCCTATGGACGGAAGAAGATGAATATGTCCAGTGCGTAGGGCTATACGACACTCAACGGATGGAAGGGGAACCCATTAATTGGTCGGCGGTGTGGGCCGATGACTCGGCGGTCATTACGCCCCCTCCAGAGGACAAGGGGAATGCCCTAGGGGAAGGACGCCCCCAACTGCCACAATCCTTAGTGCCGATCGAGGGAAATCCGGTGTTGCAGCGGTTGCTGGAAACCCAGGCTCCCGTCGAAATTGGAGATTTGCAGGCACATCCAGAGTTTAATACGCCAGATTTGCCCCTGCGATCGCCCGCTCGTGCACTGCTTGTCGTGCCCCTGCTATACGATGGCGAGATCATCGGCAGTATTTCGCTACGACAGGCCCATACACCACGCCCCTGGCAGCCAGAAGAGGTGGATCTAGCTCGGGCGGTGGCCTCTCAGGCGGCGATCGCCGTTCAACAGGCGCGCCTCTACCAAAAAACGCGCCAGCAAGCGGAGCAACTTCTGGAGCTGGATCGGCAAAAGACCGAGTTTTTTCAGAACATTTCCCATGAATTTCGCACACCCCTCACTTTAACGTTGGGTCCCCTGGAGTCCGCCGTCGCCCAGGAGCAGGGGCTGAGTGAAGAACAATCGAGGATTGCCCTGCGCAACTCCCGCCGGTTGCTGCGGTTAGTCAATCAACTTCTGGACTTGCAACGGCTAGATGCCGGGCGGATGCAACCCAGCTTCCGTCCCGTCAATCTGCTGGATTTTGTGTCTCATGTTGCCGAGGCCTTTCGCCCCTATTGCGATCGCCGCCAAATCAACCTGATTTGCGATCTGCGGGATTGCCCACCGGTTTATCTGGATGTGGAGCGGTTTGACAAGGTGCTCTACAACCTGCTGTCTAACGCGATGAAGTTCACGCCATCGGGTGGCCGTATTTATATTGCGGTGTCCTCCAGTAGCGATCGCTGCCAAATCAAAATCCAGGATAGCGGTATTGGCATTCGCGAAGACCAGCTTCCCTTCCTGTTCGAGCGGTTTCGGCAGGCCGATGGTTCTACGAATCGCACCTATGAAGGTAGCGGCTTAGGGTTGGCATTGGTGAAAGAGTTGGTCGAGTTGCATGGCGGGCGCGTGCATGTCGAATCCGTCTATGAGGAAGGATCGACCTTTACCCTGTGGCTGCAAACCGGATTTTCTCATTTGCCCGCTGAGCAAGTCATCGAAGTTCCGGCAGAAATTGAAGCCAGCCGAGCCACCATTGAGTTGGCCGATGTGGACGCCGATCCATCGCTTTTTGCTATGGCTGAAGCGTCTGTTGAAATGGCGGTCGCTTCGGCAGTCGTCTCGCCCATCCATGTGCCAACGGAGCCGACGGATATGGAGCCAGCAGATGTCGCTGAATCCACATTGCCCCAGATCTTGGTGGTCGACGACAACTCGGACATGCGGAGCTATGTGTCGGACATCCTACAGAATGCTGAATATGAGGCGTTAACCGCTCGCAATGGGGCAGATGCCTGGGAAATTCTGCAAACGCATACGCCCTACCTGGTCATAACGGATTTGATGATGCCGGTGATGTCGGGGTTGGAGCTCATCAAACGGATTCGCCAGAGTGAAGCCCTGAAAGGAACCCCCATCATTTTGGTCACTGCCAAGGCGGATGAAGAAACCCGTATCGAAGGGGTAGAAGAAGGAGCGGATGGCTATCTTTCCAAACCATTCAACGCGCGGGAATTGCTGGCAGAAGTCCGGAACTTACTAGCACTCAAAGAAAACGAACGGCGGGTGGCCGAGCTAAATTCCTATCTGACCGAGGCAGTGCTGAAGCGCTTCTTACCTCCGCCTCTGGTGGAACGTGCCGCAAAGGGAGACCTGGCGCTGGATCTGCGTCCCGAACCGCGCATGATCACCGTCCTGTTCAGCGACATTATTGGCTTTACCCAATTGTCGAATACGTTGCGATCGCGTCGGGTGGCGGAGTTGCTCAACGAGTATCTCACCGAAATGACCCACGCCATCTTTGAACAGGGGGGCACCATCGACAAGTTTATGGGAGATGCGATTCTGGCCATTTTCGGTGCGCCTGAAGAAATTAGCCCCAATGATCAAGTCCACCGGGCGATCGCCGCAGCTCGACAAATGTATCGTCGGCTGGATGCCTTGAACGAGCAATGGATTGAGAAAGGCATCATTACCGAAGAATACCGGGTGCAGTTTCGCTGCGGCATCCATCAGGGGACGGCAGTTGTCGGCATGTTTGGTGGTTCAGAACGGACGGACTACACGGCGATTGGGCCCAGCGTCAACATTGCCGCTCGTATCCAGGAATCGGCAGAACCCAACAGCATCTTGGTCTCTGCTGCCGTTGCAGATTACCTGCATCAAGACGCCATCACCAAGTTCAGCCCGCTCCACCTCAAGGGCGTCGATGAGACGGTGCTCACCTTCGCCATCCACGTGGAACATACCTAATAAATAGCTCGGCATGATGAAAAAACAGACCCTAAAAATCTGCGGCGCGGGCGGCGCAGATTTTTAGGGTTTTATATCAGATCTGGTTAAACAGCCGTAAAACCCAACTATCGTTTTTGGCCGCTGCTTTGCAGCGGCCAAAAACGATAGTTG